>CALRTF020000015.1:0-30704 GCA_943370985.1 Paenacidovorax caeni | reverse complement strand
AACTGGCCGGTGGGCGTGGACGGTTCGTGCGCGGGCACGGCAGCGGCGGGCGCAGGCGCAGCGGCAGCGGGCGCAGAAGCGCTGGCTGCGGCCGGTGCGGCGGCCGCAGCGGCAGGAGCGGCTGCTGGCGAAGGGGCTGCAGCCACTGGCGCCGGAGCCGGCGCGCTGCCGGCAGCAGCTTCGAGCACCAGCAAGACGTCGCCCACATTGATCTTGTCGGCCAGCTTGACCTTGAGTTCCTTGATGACACCGGCGTGGCTGGACGGAATCTCCATCGAGGCCTTGTCGGACTCGACGGTCACCAGCGACTGCTCGGCCTTGACGGTGTCGCCGACCTTGACCAGCACCTCGATCACGACCACATCCTTGAAGTCGCCGATGTCGGGCACGCGCACTTCAACGCTGCCGCCGCCAGCCGCCGGCGCTGGAGCTGCTACTGATTTTGTAGCTGGCTGCGCAGGCACAGCGGGGGCTGGAGCCTGTTTTGCCTCTGAAGCCGGGGCTGCTGCGGCGTTTTCACCGGCTTCAAGCACCAGCACCACCGATCCCTGTTTGACCTTGTCGCCGAGCTTGACCTTGATCTCCTTGACCACGCCGGCCTGGCTGGACGGGATTTCCATCGAGGCCTTGTCGCTTTCGACGGTGAGCAGGCTTTGCTCGGCCTGGATGCTGTCGCCGGGTTTGACCAGCAGTTCGATGACGGTGACCTCGTCGAAATCGCCGATGTCCGGAATGGTGATGTCTGCCAATGCCATGTTCTTGTCTCCGTTGGCCGTGCTCAGGCGTAAAGCGGGTTGATCTTGTCGGTGTTGATGCCGTATTTTTTGATGGCCTCGGAGACTTTCGCGGCCGGCACGCTGCCGTCGTCGGCAAGCGCCTTCAGCGCGGCGACCACGATGTAGTGGCGGTTGATCTCGAAGTGCTCGCGCAGCTTGCTGCGGAAGTCGCTGCGGCCGAAACCGTCGGTGCCCAGCACGCGGTAGGTCCGGCCTTTGGGGATGAAGGGACGGATCTGCTCGGCGTAAGCCTTCATGTAGTCGGTGGACGCCACCACCGGGCCGGTGCTGCCCGACAGCTGCTGCCCCACAAACGGCACGCGCGGCGTGTCTTCCGGATGCAGCAAATTCCAGCGGTCGGCGTCCTGGCCGTCCCGCGTGAGTTCGTTGAAGCTCGGGCAGCTCCAGACACCGGCGGCCACACCCCAGTCCTTCTCGAGCAGTTCCTGGGCGGCAATGCTTTCACGCAGGATGGTGCCGCTGCCCAGCAGTTGCACGGTCGGCGCCTTGGCGGCCAGGGCCGGCGCCTGTTTGCACAGGTACATGCCCTTGATGATCTGCTCTTCCGTGCCGGGCTGCAGGCCGGGCATGGCGTAGTTTTCATTGAGCAGCGTCAGGTAGAAATAGACGTTGTCCTGGCGCTCGACCATGCGTTTGAGGCCGTGATGCAGGATCACGCCGACTTCGTGCGCAAAGGTCGGGTCGTAGGAAATGCAGTTCGGGATCGTGCCGGCCAGGATGTGGCTGTGGCCGTCTTCGTGCTGCAGGCCTTCGCCGTTGAGCGTGGTGCGGCCCGAGGTGCCGCCCAGCAGGAAACCGCGCGCCTGCATGTCGCCGGCGGCCCAGGCCAGGTCACCGACGCGCTGGAAGCCGAACATCGAGTAATACACGTAGAACGGGATCATGATCCGGTTGTTGGTGCTGTACGAAGTGGCCGCCGCAATCCAGCTGCTCATGCCGCCGGCCTCGTTGATGCCTTCCTGCAGGATCTGGCCCTTCTTGTCTTCCTTGTAATACATCACCTGGTCTTTATCGACCGGGGTGTACTGCTGGCCATCGGGGTTGTAGATGCCGATCTGGCGGAACAGGCCTTCCATGCCGAAGGTGCGCGCCTCGTCGACCAGGATGGGCACGACACGCGGGCCGAGTGCCTGGTCGCGCAGCAACTGCGTGAGGAAACGCACATAGGCCTGCGTCGTCGAAATTTCGCGGCCTTCGGCGGTCGGCTCGATCACCGACTTGAAGGTCTCCAGCGCAGGCACCGTGAAACTTTCATCGGCCTTGACGCGGCGGTGCGGCAAATAGCCGCCCAGGGCCTTGCGGCGCTCGTGCAGGTACTGCATCTCGGGTGTGTCGTCGGCCGGCTTGTAAAACGGGATGTCGGCGAGCTGGCTGTCCGGGATCGGGATGTTGAAGCGGTCGCGGAAGGCCTTGATGTCCTCGTCCGACAGTTTTTTGGTCTGGTGGACGTTGTTCTTGCCCTCGCCGATCTTGCCCATGCCGAAACCCTTGACGGTCTTGATCAGCAGCACGGTCGGCTGGCCCACGTGGTTGACGGCCTTGTGGAAGGCCGCATACACCTTCTGCGAATCATGGCCGCCACGGCGCAGCTCGAAGATGTCCTCGTCGCTCATCTTGGCGACCATTTCCAGCGTTTTCGGGTCCTTGCCGAAGAAATGCTTGCGCACATAGGCGCCGTCGTTGGCCTTCATGGCCTGGTAGTCGCCGTCGACCGTGTCCATCATGATCTTGCGCAGCGCGCCGTCCTTGTCGCGCGCCAGCAGCGGGTCCCAGTTGCTGCCCCAGATCAGCTTGATGACGTTCCAGCCGGCGCCGCGGAAATCACCCTCGAGTTCCTGGATGATCTTGCCGTTGCCGCGCACCGGGCCGTCCAGGCGCTGCAGGTTGCAGTTGATGACAAACACCAGGTTGTCGAGTTTTTCGCGCGCGGCCAGACCGATGGCGCCCATCGATTCGACCTCGTCCATCTCGCCGTCACCGCAGAACACCCAGACCTTGCGGTTTTCGGTGTTGGCGATGCCGCGGGCATGCAGGTACTTGAGGAAACGCGCCTGGTAAATCGCCATCAGCGGGCCCAAGCCCATGGACACCGTGGGGAACTGCCAGAACTCGGGCATCAGCTTGGGGTGCGGGTAACTCGACAGGCCCTTGCCGTCGACTTCCTGGCGGAAGTTGAGCAGCTGCTCTTCGCTCAGGCGCCCTTCCAGGTAGGCACGCGCGTAGACGCCGGGCGACACATGGCCCTGGATGTACAGGCAGTCGCCGCCGTGTTTTTCACTTTCGGCGTGCCAGAAATGGTTGAAACCGGCGCCGAACAGGCTGGCCAGGGAGGCGAAGGAGCCGATGTGGCCGCCGAGGTCACCGCCGTCGGCCGGGTGCAGCCGATTCGCCTTGACCACCATGGCCATGGCGTTCCAGCGCATGTAGGCGCGCAGGCGGCGCTCGATCTCGAGGTTGCCGGGCGAACGCTCCTCCTGGTCCACCTCGATGGTATTGACATACCCGGTGTTGGCCGAAAACGGCATGTCGATGCTGCCCTGGCGGGCATGTTCGAGCAGTTGCTCCAGCAGGAAGTGGGCGCGTTCCGGGCCTTCACTTTCAATGACGGCGGTCAGGGCTTCCAGCCACTCCCGCGTTTCCTGGGCGTCCTTGTCCAGCGCGTCATTCGCGGCTGCGCCCAAAGTGTCCACACGTGCCTGTTCCGGATTTGCAGCCATGGTTTGTCTCCTGCTGTTGGCCAGGGTCTCTAGCCTGTGTTGATTGGCGTCTTCATCACGTTGTAACGCAATTTAGATTCAAGCCCCTAGTTTCTCATAATTTTTATAAAATTTCAAATAGCGCCGGTCGATTTCACATTAAGAAATTGAATAAGGTCGCCGGTGACCGGTTTCAGGCGGACAGCATGAGCCCAAAACCGCGTAACAACAGCAGGGGCTCCGAGTAGCGGCACGGCCCGCAGGGCTTAACTCACTTAAACTTGACAGCCCACCATGACCGTGCCCACACCCGCCACTCCTGTACGCCCTGCCGGCACCGCGCCGCTGGCGCAATGGCGCCGGTGGTGGCGCAAACAGTCACCTACCCGCCAGGACCGCTTTGTCACCCTCGGTCCGCTGCTGGCCGTCATGCTGTTTCTGGCGGCGGTCATCGCCGCCTTCGCCTACCTGCGCATCGAGGAGATCGACCGCGAGCAGCAGGCCGTGAAACGCGATGTCGAATACGCGCAGCAGCGCCTGCGCCTGCGGCTGCTGGAACGTCAGGAACAACTGATGCGCCTGGGCCGCGACGTCTCGAACAAGGACGTAGACACCGAGGAATTCATTGCCCAGGCCGAGTCGCTGGTCAACCAGTACCCGGAGTTGCTGGCCATCACCTGGGTGGATTCGCGCCGCAAGGTCAGGGCGGGCTATGTCTCCCCGAGCGCCAACCTGGCGCAGGCACGTGTCTCCGGGGACCAGCTCAAATACGGGGAAACCGAAGGCACTTTTGGTCTCGCCCGCGATTTGCGGCAACCGGTGTATTCACGGCCGCTGAGCAGCAAGGACGACGCCAGCTACAACGGCCCCACCCTGCAGTTGCAGGTGCCGCTCGACGACCAGGGCAAGTTCGGCGGCGTGATCCTGGGCGAATACGCGGTGGACGGCCTGCTGCGTTTCGGCGTACCGACCGAGGTGACGGCCAAATACGCGGTGGCCTTGCTGGACGACCAGGGCAAGCTGCTGGCCGGCATTTTGCCGCCGCCGCGCAACACGGCCGCCAAACTGCTGCCCTGGTCCGACGAAGCCCAGGAGTACGAAATCCCCGTCTCGCCGGTCGGCAATGGTTTGCTGCTCAAGGCCCAGGGCTACCGCGCCTCCCTCGGCGTGGTGGGCAGCGGCTTTTTCTGGCTGGTCAGCGCGCTCAGTGTGCTGACCGTCTGGATGCTGCTCGGCACCTGGCGCCACACCCGGCGGCGGGTGCAGGCCCAGGAAGCGCTGATCTCGGAAACCAACTTCCGCCGCGCCATGGAGAACTCCATGCTGACCGGCATGCGCGCGCTGGACTTGCAGGGGCGCATCACCTATGTCAACCCGGCCTTTTGCCAGATGACCGGCTGGAGCGAGGGTGAGCTGGTCGGCCGCACCGCCCCCTTTCCCTACTGGCCGGAGCAGGACCGTGAAACCCTCGCGGCCCGGCTGGACGACGAGTTGCACGGCCGCTCCACGCCGGGCGGTTTCGAGGTGCGGATCAAGCGCAAAAGCGGCGCGATCTTCGATGGCCGCATGTATGTCTCCCCGCTGATCGACCCGCGTGGCCAGCAGACCGGCTGGATGACCTCGGTCACCGACATCACGGAACCCAAACGCATCCGCGAGGAGCTCTCCAATTCCTACGAGCGTTTCACCACCGTGCTCGAGGGACTGGACGCGGCGGTGTCGGTGGCGCCGCTGGGCAGCGAGGAACTGCTGTTTGCCAACAAGCTGTACCGCGCCTGGTTTGGCGGCGAGGTCGCCGGCCACATGAACCTGATTGCGCAGGCCGGCGTGCCGGCGGTGGCGCCTACCGACGACACGCTCGACGCGGTCGACGGCCTGGCCGGTTTCCCGACCGACACGCTGACCACGGCGCAGACGGAAAACGCCGAGATTTTTGTGCCCGAACTCGGCAAGTGGCTGGAAGTGCGCTCGCGTTACCTGACCTGGGTCGACGGCCGGCTGGCGCAGATGGTGATTGCCACCGACATCACACCGCGCCGCCACGCCGAGGAGCAGGCAGCCCTGCAGGCCGAACGTGCCCAGTCGGCCAGCCGCCTGATCACCATGGGCGAGATGGCGTCCAGCGTGGCCCACGAGCTGAACCAGCCGCTGACCGCGATCAACAACTACTGCAACGGCATGGTGTCGCGCATCAAGGGCCAGCAGATCAGCAACGAGGACCTGCTGGTGGCCCTCGAGAAAACCGCCAAACAGGCCCATCGCGCCGGCCAGATCATCCAGCGCATACGCTCGTTTGTGAAACGCAGCGAACCGAATCGCAGTTCGGCCGATGTCGCCACCATGGTCAGCAACGCCATGGAGCTGGCCGACATCGAGCTGCGCCGCCACAACGTGCGGCTCAGCCACTACATCGCGGCCCGCCTGCCGCCGGTGATGGTCGATCCCATCCTGATCGAGCAGGTGCTGATCAACCTGATGAAAAACGGCGCCGAGTCGATTGCGCAGGCCAGGCGCCCGACGGCGCGCCGCAGCGTCGAGCTGCGCGTGGTGCCCAAGACCATTGACGAACAGAACGTGATCGAGTTTTCGGTGCTGGACTCCGGCAAGGGCCTGTCGCCCGAAGTGATGGGCCGGCTCTACGAAGCTTTCTACTCCACCAAGGCTGAAGGCATGGGCATAGGCCTGAAGCTGTGCCGCAGCATCGTCGAGTCGCACCAGGGCAGGATGCAGGCGGAGAACCTCTACAATGGGGACGAAGTGGTGGGGTGCCGGTTCACCTTCTGGATCCCCGTGACGCCCCTGCTTTCCCCAGCCCTGGCTGCCACAGAAACGCCGTCCCCGCCGGCCGGCGTTCACTGACAAGCTGTTTGATTCCGTCTACGCAAAAGGTTTGGCATGAGCTTGATTCCAAAAAAAGGCACCGTGTATGTCGTCGACGATGACGAGGGCGTTCGCGACTCGCTGCAGTGGCTGCTCGAAGGCAAGGACTACCGGGTGCGCTGTTACGATTCCGCCGAAACCTTTCTGAGCCGCTACGACGCGCGCGAGGTCGCCTGCCTGATCGTGGACATCCGCATGGGCGGCATGACCGGCCTGGAACTGCAGGACCGCCTGGTCGAGCGCAAGTCGCCACTGCCCATCGTGTTCATCACCGGCCACGGCGACGTGCCCATGGCGGTGGACACCATGAAAAAGGGCGCGATGGACTTCATCCAGAAACCGTTCCAGGAAGAAGCCCTGGTCAGCCTGGTCGAACGCATGCTGGACCAGGCCAAGGAAGCCTTCAGCGAACACCAGCAGTCGGCCAGCCGCGACGCCCTGCTGGCCAAGCTGACCTCGCGCGAGGCGCAGGTGCTCGAACGCATCGTCGCCGGCCGCCTGAACAAGCAGATTGCCGACGACCTCGGCATCAGCATCAAGACGGTGGAGGCGCACCGCGCCAACATCATGGAAAAACTCAATGCCAACACGGTGGCCGACCTGCTGAAAATCGCCCTGGGCTCGAGCGCACCCAAGGCCTGAACACCCTCTCCCGCCGCTATCGATGCGATAGCTGCCCGCGCCCGTGGCCCCAGGACCAGCGGGCGTTTTTACTTCAAAGCGACAAACCCATGACTGCACAACTGATCGATGGCAATGCCCTGTCCCAACAACTGCGCGGCGACGTCGCACGGCGTGCCGCCGCCCTGCGTGCACGCGGCATCGTCCCGGGCCTGGCGGTGGTGCTGGTCGGCGAGAACGCGGCCAGCCAGGTTTATGTGCGCAACAAGGTCAAGGCCTGCCAGGACAGCGGCCTGCATTCGGTGCTCGAGCAATACCCCGCAAGCTTGAGTGAAGCCGATTTGCTGGCAAGGGTGGACGCGCTGAACCGCGACCCGGCCATTCACGGCATCCTGGTGCAGCTGCCGCTGCCCGCGCACATCGATGCGCAAAAGGTGATCGAGGCCATTTCACCCGACAAGGACGTCGACGGCTTCCATGTCGCGAGCGCCGGGGCGCTGATGGTCGGGCAGCCCGGCTTCTGGCCCTGCACGCCTTACGGCTGCATGAAGATGCTCGAAAGCATAGGCTACGAGCTCAAGGGCAAACACGCGGTGGTCATAGGCCGCAGCAACATCGTCGGCAAACCGATGGCACTGATGCTGCTTCAGAAAAACGCCACGGTCACCATCTGCCACAGCGGCACCCAGGATCTGAAGGCATTCACGCTGCAAGCGGATGTCGTCGTGGCTGCGGTCGGCAAGCGCAATGTGCTGACCGCCGACATGGTCAAACCCGGCGCGGTGGTCATCGACGTGGGCATGAACCGCAATGACGAAGGCAAGCTTTGCGGCGATGTCGATTTTGCGGGCGTCAAGGAAGTCGCCGGCTGGATCACCCCGGTACCCGGTGGCGTCGGCCCCATGACCATCACCATGCTGCTGGTGAACACCCTGGAAGCGGCTGAACGCAGCTAGGACCGGCGGCTGAGGCTTCAGCCGGTTTCAGACGCTTTCGCAGTCCGTGTCAGGCACCACAGCGTCCAGCCGGCGGCCAGCCATTGGGCCAGGTACATCACACTGCCCAGGCCGTGCCAGAACCGCAGGTCCCCGCCGCTGGTGCGTGCGTTGACGATCCTGGGCGCCACACCGAACTCCACCAGCACCGCCAGGAAAAACCCGGCTACTACATATTTGATAGCAGCTTGCGCAATCGGGGAAAGGGCTGGCGCCTCTTTGTTATTCAAGGCCAGCAGCAGGAGCATGGCGCAGGCCACACTGAGCCAGGTCTGGGCGCTGAACAGTTTGGCCGCCATGGCACCGGCCGCGGCGGGGCTGGGCAGGTGGGCAAACAGCATGGGCACCACGACAAACCCCAAGCCCGTCAGGCTGCCCCACCAGAGAGCGGCCAGCAGAATGCTCAGACGTGGCTTCATGTGTCCAGCCTGGAAGCTAGATATACATCACCGCAATGATTTCGTATCGCTTGATGCCGCCGGGTGCCTGTACCTCGGCGGTGTCGCCCTCGTCCTTGCCGATCAGCGCGCGGGCGATCGGTGAGCTGATGTTGACCAGGCCCAGCTTGATGTCGGCCTCGTCCTCACCGACGATCTGGTAGGTCACCTTGTCGCCGGTGTCTTCGTCTTCCAGCTCGATGGTGGAGCCGAACACCACCTTGCCGCCGGCGTCCACCTCGGACGGGTCGATGACCTGCGCGGCCGACAGCTTGCCTTCGATTTCCTGGATACGGCCTTCGACAAAACCCTGTTTGTCCTTGGCAGCGTCGTATTCGGCGTTCTCGCTGAGGTCGCCCTGGGCGCGCGCCTCGGAGATCAGGTTGATCACATGGGGGCGCTCCACCGTCTTGAGCTGGTGCAGTTCGGCCTTGAGCTTTTCTGCGCCTTTTTTTGTAATGGGAATGGTTGCCATGGTTGGAGTCCTCCAAAAGCGAAACCGCCACCAGTCACCTGGCGGCGGCGTCATGAAAATGAATGTCTTGGTGCCAGTTTAATGCAAATGCGCCGGCACCGGCTCGGTACTTGCCCCGAGTCAGGTCAGCTGGGCGTGCAGCTCCTGGATCGAGTGCACGGTCAGGTTGTCCAGGTATTTCATGCCCTCGACCGCCGCTTCGGCGCCGGCAATCGTGGTGAAGGTCGTGACCCGGGCCAGCAGTGCCGAGGTGCGGATCTGCCGTGAGTCGGCAATCGCATTGCGGCGCTCTTCCACGGTGTTGATGACCAGCGCAATCTCGTTGTTCTTGATCATGTCCACCACGTGCGGCCGGCCCTCGGTGACCTTGTTGACCACGCCGCAGCGGATGCCGGCCGCGGTGATGGCGGCGGCCGTGCCCTTGGTTGCGACGAGTTCGAACTTCAGCTCGGCCAGCGCACGCGCCACATCCACGGCGCGCTCCTTGTCGTTGTTCTTGACGGTCAGGAACACCTTGCCCGAGGTCGGCAGCTTGGTGCCGGCGCCGAGCTGCGACTTCACGAAGGCCTCGCCAAAGGTCTTGCCCACACCCATCACCTCGCCGGTGGACTTCATCTCGGGGCCGAGAATGGTATCCACACCGGGGAATTTGACGAAGGGGAAGACCGCCTCCTTGACGCTGAAATACGGCGGCGTGACTTCCTTGCCTATGCCCTGCGAGGCCAGGGTCTGGCCGACCATGCAACGTGCCGCCACCTTGGCGAGCTGGATGCCGGTGGCCTTGCTCACGAAGGGCACGGTGCGCGATGCACGCGGATTCACTTCGAGCACATAAATCACGTCCTGGCCATCCACATGCTGGATCGCAAACTGCACGTTCATCAGGCCGACCACGTTCAGGGCCTGCGCCATGGCCGCTGTCTGGCGCTTGATCTCGGTGATGGTCTCCGGGGCCAGCGAGTACGGCGGCAGCGAACAGGCCGAGTCGCCGCTGTGCACGCCCGCCTGCTCGATGTGTTCCATCACGCCGCCGATGAAGGTCACGCCCTCCGGATCGCGGATGCAGTCCACGTCGCACTCGATGGCGTCGTTGAGGAAACGGTCCAGCAGCACCGGCGAGTCATGGCTGACCTTGACGGCTTCGCGCATGTAACGCTCGAGGTCGCGCTGCTCGTGCACAATTTCCATCGCGCGGCCGCCCAGCACATAACTCGGGCGCACCACCAGCGGGTAACCGAGGGCCGCGGCTTTTTCAAGTGCCTCGGGCTCGGTACGGGCCGTGGCATTGGGCGGCTGGCGCAGTTTGAGCGCATGCAGCAGTTTCTGGAAACGCTCGCGGTCTTCGGCCGCATCGATCATGTCGGGCGAGGTGCCGATGATGGGCACGCCGTTTTTCTCGAGGTCCAGTGCCAGCTTCAAGGGCGTCTGGCCGCCGTACTGCACGATCACGCCCAGAGGTTTTTCCTTGTCGACAATTTCCAGCACATCTTCCAGCGTCAGCGGCTCGAAGTACAGGCGGTCCGAGGTGTCGTAGTCGGTGGACACGGTCTCGGGGTTGCAGTTGACCATGATGGTCTCGTAGCCGTCCTCGCGCATGGCCAGCGCCGCGTGCACGCAGCAGTAGTCGAACTCGATGCCCTGGCCGATGCGGTTCGGACCGCCGCCGAGCACCATGATCTTTTTGTTCGTGGTCGGCGCGGCTTCGCACTCGCTGCCTTCGGCCTCGTAGGTCGAGTACATGTAGGCGGTGTTGGTGGCGAACTCGGCGGCGCAGGTGTCCACGCGTTTGTAGACCGGGCGCACGCCCAGCGCCACGCGGCGTTCACGGATGGCGGTGTCGGTGGTCTTGAGCTGCCTGGCCAGGCGCCGGTCGGAAAACCCCTTTTGCTTGAGCGTGCGCAGTGTGGCGGCGTCAATTTTGTCCAGCGAGGTGGTTTCCAGCTCCAGCTCGATCTTGACGATCTGCTCGATCTGCACCAGGAACCACGGGTCGATTTTGGTCAGCGCGAATACTTCGTCCACACTCATGCCCATGGCAAATGCGTCGCCCACGTACCAGATACGGTCCGGGCCGGGCGCGCCGAGTTCCTTCTCGAGCACCTCGCGGTCCTGGGTTTTTTCGTTCATGCCGTCCACGCCGACTTCCAGGCCGCGCAGGGCTTTCTGGAAAGACTCCTGGAAGGTGCGGCCCATCGCCATGACCTCGCCGACCGACTTCATCTGTGTGGTCAGGCGTGAATCGGCCGCCGGGAATTTTTCAAACGCAAAACGCGGGATCTTGGTCACCACGTAATCGATGCTGGGCTCGAAACTCGCGGGCGTGGCGCCGCCGGTGATCTCGTTGCGCAGTTCGTCGAGTGTGTAGCCGACGGCCAGCTTGGCCGCCACCTTGGCGATCGGGAAGCCGGTGGCCTTGGAGGCCAGCGCCGAGGACCGCGACACACGCGGATTCATCTCGATCACCACCATCCGGCCATCGACCGGGTTGATCGAGAACTGCACATTGGAGCCGCCGGTGTCGACACCGATCTCGCGCAGCACGGCCAGCGAGGCATTGCGCAGGATCTGGTATTCCTTGTCGGTCAGGGTCTGGGCCGGCGCCACCGTGATCGAGTCACCGGTGTGCACGCCCATGGGATCCAGGTTTTCGATCGAGCAGACAATGATGCAGTTGTCGGCCTTGTCACGCACGACTTCCATCTCGTACTCTTTCCAGCCGAGCAGCGATTCCTCGATCAGCAGCTCGTTGGTCGGCGAGGCCTCCAGGCCGCGCTTGCAGATGACCTCGAACTCTTCCGAGTTGTAGGCGATGCCGCCGCCGGTGCCGCCCAGCGTGAAACTGGGGCGGATCACCGTCGGGAAACCCAGGGTCTTCTGCACCGTCCAGGCCTCGTCCATGCTGTGGGCAATACCCGAGCGCGCCGAACCCAGGCCGATCTTGGTCATCGCGTCCTTGAACTTCAGCCGGTCCTCGGCCTTGTCGATGGCTTCAGGCGTGGCGCCAATCAGCTCGACCTTGTACTTGTCGAGCACACCGTTGTGCCAGAGGTCCAGCGCGCAGTTGAGCGCGGTCTGGCCGCCCATGGTCGGCAGGATGGCGTCGGGACGCTCCTTGGCGATGATTTTCTCGACGGTCTGCCAGGTGATGGGCTCGATGTAGGTGACGTCGGCCGTGGCCGGGTCGGTCATGATGGTCGCCGGGTTGCTGTTGATCAGGATGACCTTGTAGCCCTCCTCACGCAGCGCCTTGCAGGCCTGCACGCCGGAGTAATCGAACTCGCAGGCCTGGCCGATGATGATGGGACCGGCGCCGATGATGAGGACGCTTTTGATGTCTGTGCGTTTAGGCATTATTTTTTCCCTCCATGCTGTTCCATGAGGGTCGTGAAACGATCAAACAAATACGAGATGTCGTGCGGGCCGGGCGAGGCTTCCGGGTGGCCCTGGAAGCAGAAGGCCGGCTTGTCGGTGCGGGCCAGGCCCTGCAAGGTCCCGTCGAACAGGCTGATGTGGGTGGGGCGCAAATTCGCCGGCAGGGTTTTTTCATCGACCGCAAAACCGTGGTTCTGGCTGGTGATGCTGACGCGGCCGTTGTCCAGGTCTTTCACCGGGTGGTTGGCGCCGTGGTGGCCGAACTTCATCTTGAAGGTTTTCGCGCCGCTGGCCAACGCCATGATCTGGTGGCCCAGGCAAATGCCGAAGGTCGGAATGCCCGTCTCTATCAGTTCGCGCACTGCCGCGATCGCGTAATCGCAGGGCTCCGGGTCCCCCGGGCCATTGGCGAGAAAAATGCCCTCGGGTTTGAGCTTGAGCACATCGGCCGCCGGCGTTTGCGCCGGCACCACCGTGATGCGGGCGCCGCGTTCGGCCATCATGCGCAGGATGTTTTTCTTGACGCCGTAGTCAAACGCCACGACGTGGAACTTTGGCGTGATCTGCACGCCGTAACCAGCGCCCAGTTTCCACTCGGTCTGGGTCCACTCGTAGGTCTGTTTGACGGACACCACTTTCGCCAGGTCCAGGCCGGCCATGCTGGGCGCAGCCTTGGCAGCGGCGACCGCCTTGTCTTTGGCGGCCTGGGTGATCTCTTCGCCGTCAGCCAGCGCGAGGATGCAGCCGTTTTGCGCGCCCTGCGTGCGCAGGTGGCGTGTCAGCTGGCGTGTGTCGATGCTGGCAATCGCGACCGTGTTCTCCCTGACCAGGTACTCGGTCAGGGTCATGTCCATGCGGAAGTTGGAGGCCAGCAGCGGCAGGTCCTTGATGATCAGGCCGGCGGCGTGGACTTTTTCAGCTTCGACGTCTTCGGCATTGATGCCGTAGTTGCCGATGTGGGGATAGGTCAGCGTGACGATTTGCTGGCAATAACTCGGGTCGGTCAGGATTTCCTGGTAGCCGGTCATCGCGGTGTTGAACACCACCTCACCGACGGTGGAGCCGGGGGCCCCGATGGAATTGCCGAGGAAGACCGTGCCGTCTGCGAGCGCCAGGATGGCGTGCGGGGTTCTTCCTGATTTTCCCTGTAGAGACAAAAGCACTGGGTTCTCCGGATGGGTTACGGTTCGCCCAAGCGTGCACAAGAAACGTCTCGGTAAGACTCTTGCGGGCTGCTTTTGTGAGGGGGTTGGCTTGGTATGCGCTGGGCGAAACTGTGTTTTGAAAAGCCACTGATTATAGCGTGAGGATGCCGTCGCTCTTTATGCGTTGATGGCATGTGGTGCTGTGCAGCGCGGCCCGCAGCCCTGCTGCGCCGGTGAATTCAAACCGGCGCAAGCGCCAGCGAACTCGCGTAAAGACAGATCGCCGCCGCCGCCGCCACATTGAGCGACTCCTCGCCACCCGGCTGGGCTATGCGCACTTTCAGGCTGGCCCTGGCCATCAGTTCGTCGCCGACGCCCTGCCCTTCGTGGCCCATGGCCCAGGCGCAGGGCATGGGCAAGGTCTGCTGGTGCAGGAATTCGCCATGGTGGGAACTGGTGACGAGCACCGGCACCGTCAGACCATCGAGATCTTCGGGCGCCAGCCCTTCGACCAGCGTCAGCGCGAAATGTGCGCCCATGCCGGCGCGCAGCACCTTGGGCGACCACAGTGCGGCCGTTCCCTTGAGCGCCAGCACCTGGCTAAAACCGAAGGCGGCCGCACTGCGCAGCATGGAGCCGGCGTTGCCGGCATCCTGCACCCGGTCCAGGATCAGCGAGGCGGCGCCCGGCGCCACGGCGGCGGGTGCCGGCAGGTCCAGCACAAAACCCATGCGCGCCGGGGATTCGAGGCCGCTGACTTCGGCCATCAGCAGATCCGGGATCACTATGGTTTTGATAGCGGCCTGCGCCCATTCGACGGGGGCCATGGGCCAGAATGATTCACAAAAGACGGCCACAGCGGGGCGCAGGCCACGGGCCAGCGCTGCGCGGCACAGGTGGTCACCTTCGAGCCAGACGCGGCCCTGCTTGCGGTAGGCGGTATTGTCCTGCGACAGCCTGCGCAGGTCCTTGAGCAGGGTGTTGTCGCGGGAGCTGACCAGCACCGGCGCACCGGCGCTCAACGCAGGACCTCGGCCACGGGGCTGAAGGAGCGGCGGTGCTGCGGGCAGGCGCCGTGCTCGCGCAGGGCCGCCAGATGCTCGGCCGTCCCGTAGCCTTTGTGGCCGGCAAACCCGTATTGCGGGTACTCGAGGTGGAACTGTTCGCACCAGCGGTCGCGGTGCACCTTGGCGAGGATGGAGGCGGCAGAAATCGCCGGAATCAGCGCGTCACCCTTGACGACGGCTTCGGCAAGAATGCTCAGGGTCGGCAGCCGGTTGCCGTCCACCAGCACCTTCACCGGCTTCAGGCGCAGGCCCTCGACCGCGCGCCGCATGGCGAGCATGGTGGCCTGCAGGATGTTGAGGCTGTCGATTTCTTCCACCGTGGCCATGGCGATCGAGCAGCACAGCGCCTTGGCGCGGATTTCATCGTAGAGTTTTTCGCGGCGCAGCGCGGTCAGCACCTTGGAGTCGGCCAGGCCCTTGATCGGCTTCAGGTCGTCCAGGATCACGGCTGCGGCCACCACCGGTCCGGCGAGCGGCCCGCGCCCGGCCTCGTCCACGCCGGCCCACAGGCCCGGCGTGTCCCAGGAGAGCATGACCTGCTCAGCCTGCAAGAATGTTCTGGATCGCATCGGTGGCTATTTTCGCGGTATCGCGCTGCAATTCCTCATGCAGTTTTGTAAATCGTTGTTCAAGAATGCGGATTTTTTCGGGTGCGGAGATTTTCGCATCCAGCCACTGCAAAACGCCAGCGGCCAGAGCCGGGGGTGTGGCAGCGTCCTGCAGCAGCTCGGGCACCACAAAATCGCGGCACAGGATGTTGGGCAGGCCGACCCAGGGCTGCAGCTTCTTGCGGCGCATGATCTGCCAGGACAAACAGTTCATGTTGTAGGCGATCACCATGGGACGCTTGTACAGCGCCGCTTCCAGCGTGGCTGTGCCGCTGGCAATCAGTGTCACGTCGCAGGCGGCCAGCACGCTGTGGGACTGTCCGGAAACAATCTGCACATGCGCCAGCATGCCCGCGGCCCGCGCGGCCTGCTCGATCGCGCCCCGCAGCGCAGGCACCGCAGGTACTATGATTTTGATAGCTGGATGCGCGCGCCGGACAAGGGCTGCAGCCTCAAAGAATACCTGGGCGAGGTACGCGACCTCCGACCGGCGGCTGCCCGGCAACACGGCCAGCACCAGGTCGTCCACCTGCAGGCCCAATTGCTGCCGTGCTGCAGCCTGGTCGGGAAGCAGCGGAATCACATTGGCCAGCGGGTGGCCCACATAGGTGGCCGCAATGCCGTGTTGCGCGAGCAATGCGGGCTCGAAAGGAAAAATGCAGAGCACATGGTCCACACTGCGGCGAATCTTGTCGACCCGGTCAGCCCGCCAGGCCCACACGGCAGGACTCACGAAATGCACGGTCCGGATGCCTGCCGCCTTCAGGTCGGCTTCGAGATCGAGGTTGAAATCGGGCGCGTCAACGCCGATAAACACATCGGGCCGGTCGGCCAGCAGTTTGCGCCTCAGTTGGGCGCGGATGCCGACAATCTCGCGGTAGTGCCGCAGTACCTCGACATAACCGCGTACCGCCAGTTTTTCGCTGGGCCACCAGGCATCGAACCCCCGCCGCGCCATTTGCGTGCCGCCAATACCGCCGGCACGCAGGTCCGGCCAGCGCTCGCGAAAACCGTCGAGCAGCAGGCCCGCCAGCAGGTCGCCGGACGTTTCGCCGGCCACCATGGCAATCATCGGGGCGTCAGGGCTGCCAGCGCCTCCACGGACCGGCAGAGCGCTGGGTGCTTGCGGCATGAAGGGCCTAACGCACGATGCCGCGCTGGGGCGAGACGGCAGCGAGGAAAGAGACCATCATCGCCACGTCAGGCGCGGCTTCCGGCGTCTTGTCCACCAGGCCGGCAATGCGTTCGCGCGCCTGCTCCAGCGTTAGCTCGTCACGGTAGATGGCCTTGTGCATGGCCTTGACGGCGGCAATGCGTTCCGCAGAAAACCCGCGCCGGCGCAGGCCTTCGTAGTTCATGGACCGGGCGGCTGCCGGGTTGCCCGACACCATGGCGAACGGCGGCACTTCCGCCAGCAGCGTGGTGCCCATGCCCGTCATCGCATGCGCGCCTATCTTCACGAACTGATGGACGTTGGTGTAGGCGCCCAGAATCGCGAAGTCGCCCACCTGCACATGGCCCGCGATCTGCGCGTTGTTGGCAAAGGTGGTGTGGCTGCCGACCTGGCAGTCGTGGGCCAGGTGGGTGTAGGCCATCATCCAGTTGTCGTTGCCCAGGCGGGTGACGCCCGCATCCTGCGCCGTGCCGATGTGGTAGGTGCTGAATTCGCGGATGGTGTTGCGGTCGCCAATCACCAGCTCGCAGGGTTCACCTGCGTACTTCTTGTCCTGCGAGACCGCGCCCAGCGCGACGAAGTGGAAGATGCGGTTGCCCTGTCCAATGGTGGTGCGGCCTTCAATCACGCAATGCGCGCCAATCGTCGTGCCGGCAGCGATGCGCACATGCGGCCCGATCACGGTGTAGGGGCCGACGCTCACGCTGCTGTCGAGCTGGGCCGCGGGATCGACCAGCGCGGTGGAATGAATGCCTGTCACGGAACGCCTCGCTGGCTGGATCAGGCGATCGTGCGCATGGTGCACATCAGTTCGGCTTCGCAGGCCATGTTCTCGTCGACACGGGCCACACCCTTGAACTTGAACACGCCGGCCTTGAGCCGTTCCAGCGTCACGTCCATGATCAGCTGGTCGCCCGGCTCCACCGGCCGCTTGAAACGCGCGCCGTCGATGCCGGCAAAGTAGTAAACCGTCTTCTCGTCGGGTGTGATGCCCTGCATGTCGAATGCGAGCAGCGCTGCGGCCTGCGCCATCGCTTCCAGCATCAGCACGCCGGGCATCACCGGCCGGTGCGGGAAATGACCGGTGAAAAACGGCTCGTTCATGGTGACGTTTTTCAGCGCCTTGATGCGTTTGCCTTTTTCGAGTTCAAGCACCCGGTCCACCAGCAGGAAGGGGTAGCGGTGTGGCAACTGCTTGAGGATTTGGTGGATGTCCATCATGATTTTTCTGGGTTCTTTCGAGAAGCGGTGTCGGGGGTCTGCTCCAGCACCTTGAGGCGTTCACGCAATCTGTGAAGCTGCTTGAGGGTGGCGGCATTTTTTTCCCAGTTCGCATTGTCGTCGATGGGAAACAGGCCCGTGTAATGCCCAGGATTGCGGATGGAGCGCGTGACCACCGACGCTGCCGACACATGCACATGGTCGGCCAGGCTCAGGTGCCCCAGCACCACGGCACCGCCGCCGATGGTGCAGTGGGCGCCTATGGTGGCGCTGCCCGCCACACCGACGCAGCCGGCCATGGCGGTATGCCGGCCGATATGCACGTTGTGGCCGATCTGGATCAGGTTGTCGAGCTTGACGCCGTCCTCGATCACGGTGTCCTGCAGGGCGCCGCGGTCGATGCAGGTGTTGGCACCAATCTCGACGTCATTGCCGATACGCACGGCCCCCAGTTGCTCGATTTTTTCCCAGGCCCCGTCATTCGGTGCGAAGCCGAAACCGTCGGCGCCTATCACGGCGCCCGGATGGACCAGGCAGCGCTCGCCGATCACGCAGCCGTCGGCCACCGTGACACGCGCGGCCAGCCGCGTATGCGCGCCGATGACAACGTCACGGCCGATCACGGCATGCTCACCGACACGCACACCCGCCGCCAGAACCGCATGGGCACCGATACAGGCAAAAGCGCCGACGGACACGTCATCCGCGAGCCGGGCCGACGGGTCAATCCACGCGCTGGGGTGAATCCCGCCGGCATCGGCAAGCTGGTGGTGTTTTTTCCAGAGCTGGGTGATGCGGGCGAAGTAGAGGTAAGGATCGCCAACCACGATACAGGCGCCGCGCAGCGTCGCGGCCTGCTCGGCCTGGGGGCCGACCACCACACAGGCGGCGGCCGACTCGGCAAGTTTTCCCTGGTATTTGATGTGGCTGAGAAAGCTGAGGTCGGCCGGACCGGCTGCGTCGAGGCTTGCAAGCCGCTGGATCAGGACGTCCGGGTCGCCCACCAGCCTGGCGTCAAACTCACCGGCCAGTGATGCGACGATGTCTCCGAGTCTGAGCGTCACACCGGACCTGTGATCAGCGCTTATTTGGCGGAGTTGAGCGCCCTGATGACCTTGTCGGTGATGTCATGCCTGGGGTTGGCGTAGACCGCCTCCTGCAGGACCAGGTCGTATTTTTCAGTCTCGGCAACGGTTTTGACCACCTTGTTGGCGCGCTCGATAACCTGCTGCAGCTCTTCGTTCTTGCGCGCATTGAGGTCTTCCTGGAACTCGCGGCGCTTGCGCTGGAAGTCCCTGTCCTGCTCGACCAGCTGCTTCTGGCGCGTGGCGCGCTGGCTCTCGGAAAGGGTGGGCGCTTCACGCTCGAACCTGTCCGCCGTTGTCTTGAGCTGGGTACCCAGGTCACCGAGTTCTTTTTCGCGCCGGCCGAATTCCTGCTCGAGCTTGGCTTGAGCCGCCTTGGCACTGTTGGCCTCGCGGAAAATGCGGTCGATGTTGACAATGCCGATCTTGAACTCCTGCGCACCCGCAGCACAGGTGAGCATGGCCATCACAGCAGCCAGAAATAACTTGGATGAAAAATGCTTCATTAGAACGATGTACCAATCTGGAATTGCAATCTCTGGATTCTATCCGTTGGGGTCTTGCGAAGCGGATTGGCAATCGCCAGGCGCAGCGGGCCCAGCGGCGAAATCCAGCTGATACCGATACCCACGGACGTTCGCAGATCCCCAAAGCTGTACTTCTGTTTTTCACCAAACACATTGCCGGCGTCCACAAAGCCGAACAGGCGCAGGGTCCTGTCGTTGCCGGCGCCCGGGAAAGGCGCCAGGATTTCGGCGTTCAGCGTGATCTTTTTCGGGCCACCAATGGCATTGCCCTGGGCATCGCGTGGGCCGAGTGTGCCGGGTTCGAAGCCGCGCACTGATCCCAGGCCGCCCGAGTAAGAGTTCTTGAACACCGGGAAAGGCTGGCCGTTCAGGCCTTTGCCCCAGCCCAGTTCGCCGTTCAGCGCCACCGTAAACTGCTTGTTCAGCGGAATGTACTGCTGGATCTGGTAGTTGGATCGCAGGAAACGGGCATCGCCGGCAATACCCCAGTCGCCATAGGCGCGCTGGAAGGTGCCCTTGGTCGGGACCAAAGCGCTGTCCCGGTCATCGCGCGACCATCCCACCGTCAGGGGAACCGTGTTGCTTTTGGCGCCGAAAGTGCGGATGTAGTCCTGGTAAACCACCGGCAGGACCGGACCGGAGATCTCGATCTGCTCCAGCCCGATGCCGAAATAAACGGTGTCGACCTCACTGAAAGGCACACCAAACCGCACACTGCCGCCGGTGGTTTTGAGGGCGTAGTCGCCGCCCTGGCTGTCATACGGCCGGGATGTGCGCGAGTAGATGTCAAAAGTGCGGGAAATGCCGTCCGTCGTGAAATAGGGATCCACGGTGCTCAGCACAAACTGGCGGTTGTATTTGCCGGTGTTGACTTCCAGTCCCAGGTAATTGCCGGTGCCGAACGCGTTTTCCTGCTTGAAGCCGAAAATCAGGGACAACTTCTCGGCACTGGAGAAACCCGCGCCCAGTTGCAGGTTGCCGGTGGGTTTTTCAACCACCGCCATGTTCAGATCCACCTGGTCAGGCGTGCCCGGCACTTCCTGTGTATCGATGTTGACCTCGGTGAAATAACCCAGGCGGTCCACGCGGTCGCGCGACATGCGGATTTTGTCGCCGTCGTACCAGGACGACTCGAACTGGCGGAACTCCCGGCGCACAACTTCGTCGCGCGTGCGGTTGTTGCCGCTGATGTTGATACGGCGCACATAGGCACGGCGCGAGGGATCCCCCTGCAGCACAAAAGCCACACGGTTGTTGGCCCTGTCGATTTCCGGTTTGGCCTCGACCCTGGCAAAGGCGAAACCAAAACTGCCGTAGTACTCGGTGAAGGCCTTGACTGTTTGCGCGACCTGGTCGGCGTTGTAGGCCTCGCCGGGTTTGATGGCGACCAGCGTCTTGAACTCTTCCTCACGCTCGAGGAAATTGCCGTCCAGCTTCACACCCGACACGGTGAAACGTTCACCTTCGGTGATGTTGAGGGTGACGGAAATGTCCTGCTTGTTCGGCGAAATGGCCACCTGCGTGGAGTCGACCTTGAACTCGAGGTAACCCCGGGTCAGGTAATACGAACGCAGGGTTTCGATATCGGCATTGAGCTTGGCGCGGGAGTACTGGTTGGACTTGGTGTACCAGCTGAGCCAGCCACCGGTATTCAGGTCAAACAGGCCGCGCAGCGTGGATTCGCTGAAAGCCTTGTTGCCGACCACGCGGATTTCCTTGATCTTGGCGATATCGCCCTCGATGACGCTGAAGGTCAGGTTGACACGGTTGCGCTCGATCGGGGTCACCGTCGTCAGCACCTCGGCGCCGTAGAGGCTGCGGTTGATGTACTGCCGCTTGAGCTCCTGTTCGGCCCGGTCTGCCAGCGCCTTGTCGAACGGCCGGCCGTCGGTCAGCCCGATGTCACGCAAGGCCTTTTTCAGCACTTCCTTGTCGAATTCCTTGGTGCCGACAAAGTCCACGTCGGCCACGGTCGGGCGCTCTTCCACGATCACGACCAGCACGTCGCCGCTGACCTCCAGGCGCACGTCCTTGAACAGACCCAGCCCGAACAGCGCGCGAATGGCGCCGGCGCCCTTGTCATCGTTGTAGGTCTCGCCCACACGAAAGGGAAGCGACGCAAAAATGGTTCCCGGCTCAACCCGCTGCAATCCTTCCACGCGAATGTCGCGCACCGTGAAGGGATCCACGGCCCAGGCGGCTTGCGCGATCAGAAAGCTGGCCACTATCGCGGATACGCTGCGGAGCTTGAATCGTTTGATTTGTTTTTGCATGAAATTATGAGTTAACCCAAAAGCCGGGAGACATCGTTAAACAGGGCAACAGACATCATGCCCAGCAGGATGGCAACGCCACCGCGCTGCAACCGGTCCATCCAGGCGTCAGACACACTCTTGCCCGTGATCGCCTCCCAAAGATAATACATCAGGTGCCCACCGTCCAGAACCGGCAGCGGCAGTAAATTGAGCACACCGAGGCTGACGCTGATCAGTGCCAGAAACAGCAGGTAAGCGCTCAAACCGATGCTTGCCGACTTGCCGGCGTAGTCGGCAATCGTCAGCGGTCCGCTGAGGTTTTTCAGCGACGCCTCGCCGATCAGCATCTTGCCCATCATCTTGAGCGTCAGCACCGACACTTCCCAGGTGCGCACCGCACCGTTCCACAATCCGTCGAGCGGCCCGTAACGCACCGTCACCATGGCCGGCGGCGTGCCCACATAGGCGCTGATGCGGCCGATGGACTGCCCGCCCTCCTCCCGTATCTCCGGCGTGACCGGCAGCTGCAGCGTCTGCCCGCCGCGCAGGACCTGCCAGCTCTGGGCGCCTTTGGCGCTGCGTATGGTTTCGCGCAGTTGCTGCCCATCGACAATGGCCCGCTCGCCGATGCGCTGCACCACATCCCCGGCGCGCAAGCCGGCTTTTTCCGCAGCGCCACCGGGCATGACCTCGCCGATCACGGCCTGCGTCCAGGGGCCAAGGATGCCGATTTTCCGGAACAACTGGGCATCGGCATCGGCCGCATTGAGCTGCCCCAGCGGCAGCAGCACGCTGCGCGCCGCCACGACTTTGCCGGTGGACTCGCCGACACCGTCGGTCACTTCCAGGCGCACGTCCCGCCCGCCGAGGGCCGCGCGGGTCAGGCGCCAGCGCAGGTCTTCGAAGGAACGCACATCCTCCAGGGCCTCACCCTCAAAAGCCGCCTGCTGAACGCGCTCGCCGCCGCGCAGCCCGGCGCGTTCGGCGATCGAGCCGGCAACCGGGCTGGCCAGCAAGGGCTGTGGCTCCTGCATGCCGCTCCAGTTGACGATGGCGTACAACACGATGGCCAGCAGCAGGTTGGCCGCCGGTCCGGCCGCGACAATCGCCGCGCGTGCGCCCAGCGGGCGGTTGTTGAAGGCCAGATGACGCTCCGCCGGATCGACCGGCCCTTCCCGCTCGTCCAGCATCTTGACGTAACCACCGAGCGGCAACATGCCGATGGAAAACTCCGTCGGCCGGTTCTTCAGGCGCCAGGTATAGATCGGCTTGCCGAAACCCACCGAGAACTTCAGCACCTTGACACCGCAGGCCACGGCCACGCGGTAGTGGCCGTACTCATGGATGGCAATAAGGATTCCGAGCGCAACAACAAAGGCGACCAAGGTCAGCATGGCGATACTCCGGTCAGGGTCAGGTCAGGTTGGCAGCCAGGCCGGTCGCTACGGCGCGCGACCGCTCGTCCAGTGCCAGCAAATCCCCGATACCGCGAATGCCGGGCGCAGAAACGGCGTCCAGCGTCGCACGGTTCACGGCGTGAATCTGGTCAAAGCGTATTCGTTTTTCGAGAAATGCGGCGACAGCCACCTCATTGGCCGCATTGAGCACTGCGGTTGTGCCCGGCGCCGCGTCAAGCACTTCCCAGGCCAGCGGCAGGCCCGGAAACAGGGCGTCGTCGGGCACCGAGAAAGTCATGGTGGCCAGTGCCCGGAAATCGAGGGCCTGGGCGCCCGAGCTGATGCGTCCGGGCCAGGCCAGGCCATAGGCAATCGGCACCCGCATGTCGGGCGTGCCGAGCTGGGCCACCACCGAGGTGTCGCGGTACTGAACCATCGAATGGATGATGCTTTGCGGGTGGATCACCACCTCGATCTGCGCGGGCGCCAGCCCGAACAGGTAACGCGCCTCGATCACCTCCAGCGCCTTGTTCATCATGGTGGCTGAATCCACCGAAATTTTCCGCCCCATGACCCAGTTCGGGTGGGCGCAGGCTTCTTCCGGCGTGACGTCGCGCAGGCTGGCCGGCGCGCGGGTGCGGAACGGGCCGCCGGAAGCGGTCAGGATGATCTTGTCGATACGCTCGGCCCAGGCCGCCGGGTCTTCCGGCAAGGACTGGAAAATCGCGGAATGTTCGCTGTCGATGGGCAGCAACTGGGCGCCGCCCTCGCGCACCGCCTGCATGAACACCTCGCCGCCGACCACCAGCGCTTCCTTGTTGGCCAGCAACAGGCGTTTTCCGGCCCGCGCAGCGGCCATGCAGGCACCCAGGCCCGCAGCACCGACGATGGCTGCCATCACGGTATCGACACGTTCGTCGGACGCTATCGTTTCCAGAGCATCCGGCGCAATCAGGACGTGGGTCGCAAGCCCATTTGCCTTCAGTTTTTCGGCCAGGTCGCGGGCATGTGGCGCGCTCGCCATCACCGCATACGTCGGCCGGAAGCGCTGGCACTGCGCCAGCATCAACTCGGTCTGCGTGGAGGCGCTGAGTGCAAACACCTCGAAGCGGTCGGGATGGCCGGCCATCACATCGAGCGTGTTGACACCGACCGAGCCGGTCGAGCCCAAAACGGTAACGCGTTGTTTCTGCAAGGTCATGGGAGCCGGATCAGACGGTCACCAGCATCAGGGCCAGCGGCAGCACCGGCACCAGCGCGTCAACCCGGTCCAGCACGCCGCCGTGGCCGGGCAGCAGACC
Organism: Paenacidovorax caeni; assembly: GCA_943370985.1. Lineage (GTDB taxonomy): Bacteria > Pseudomonadota > Gammaproteobacteria > Burkholderiales > Burkholderiaceae_C > Polaromonas > Polaromonas caeni_A. The sequence continues at coordinate 6,651 of CALRTF020000015.1, read as the reverse complement.
GCTGGAATCCTTGGCGCCGGCACTGCGCTTGACCAGCGACTCCACCAGGTCGCCGACCACGCTGAAGGCCGCCAGGAAAATCATGGCCAGCAGGGTCAGCGGCAGGCCGTACTGCGCGGCCAGCCGCGCATAAAAGCTGTTCCCGGTGCTGTCCAGCACCACCCAGGCGATACACAGCACCAGCACGCCCACCATGCCGCCCCAGACCCCCTCCCAGCTCTTGCCCGGGCTGATGGCCGGCGCCAGCTTGCCCTTGCTGAAACGCCCGCCCAGGCCCTTGCCGGCGAAATACGCGCCGATATCGGCGACCCAGACCAGCAGCAGCAGCGACAGCAGGAATTCGATGCCCATGAAACGCGCCTGCGCCACCGCCAGCCAGGCCAGCCACAGCGCCAGCACACCCACCACCAGGCGCACAAGGCGTGGAATGCGCGGCCAGCCGGCCACGCCGCCGCGCAGCAGCCAGGCGCCGACCAGCACCCAGGCCGCGCCGGCCAGACGCCAGAGCAGCGGCAAAGGCTGTTCCAGCATGCCCAGGTCCCAGGCCATGGCACACAACACGACGCAGGCAAAACCTGCGCCCAGCGAGGCCAGAGGCCCGTAACCGTTGAGCCGGCCCCACTCCCAGGCGCCGGCCGATATCAGCACGACGGCGAGCGCACAAAAAGGAATCGCCGTGGGGTAAAAAAGTGCCGGCAACAAAATGGCCAGCAGCACCAGGGCGGTAATCACGCGTTGCTTGAGCATCAGGCGGCTTTCACGGTGGAAGGTTGGGTGCCGGCCACGAGCTGGCCGGACGTCTTGCCGAAGCGCCGCTCACGGCGGGCATAAACCGCGATCGCTTCATCCAGCGCGGCATCATCGAAATCGGGCCAGAGCTTGTCCGAGAAATGCAGTTCCGAATACGCGAGCTGCCAGAGCAGGAAGTTGCTGATGCGCAGTTCCCCGCCGGTGCGGATCAGCAGATCCGGATCCGGCACATGCGCCAACGCCAGCGCCCGGTCCAGCGCCATCTCGGTGATCTCCTGGCCGCTGGCGGCCAGCCTTTGCGCGGCCTGGGCAATGTCCCAGCGACCGCCGTAGTTGAAACACACATTGAGGACCAGCCGGCTGTTGTCCGCCGTCGCCGCCTCGGCCTGCGCCAGCCCGTTCCTGACCTTGTCGGACAGTTGCTGGCGTTCGCCCACAAAATGCAGTTGCACACCGTTGGCCTTGAGCGAGGGTACCTCGCGCGCCAGCGACAGCGCCAGCAGCTCCATCAGGCCCGAGACCTCCTCGGCGGGGCGGTTCCAGTTTTCGGACGAAAAGGCAAACACGGTCAACACGGCAATGCCGCGCGCCATGCAGGCCTTGACACACCGGCTCAGGGCACTGACGCCCTGCTGGTGGCCGGCCACGCGCGGCAGGAAGCGTTTGCTCGCCCAGCGGCCGTTGCCGTCCATGACGATGGCAAGGTGGTGGGGAACCGGAGGGGGACTGGAGGTGGCCATCTCAGCAATCAACGCCGCAGCGCCGATCAGACCGCCATGATGTCTTGTTCCTTGGCGGCGACAAGCTTGTCGACATCCGCAATGAACCGGTCCGTGGATTTCTGCACGTCGTCGTGGGCGCGGCGCTCGTCGTCTTCCGAAGCCAGTTTTTCCTTGACGAGTTTCTTGACGCCGTCATTGGCATCACGGCGCAGGTTGCGGATCGCGACCTTGGCATGTTCGCCCTCGGCGCGCACCACCTTGGTCAGTTCCTTGCGACGCTCTTCCGTCATGGCCGGCATGGGCACGCGGATCAGGTCGCCCTGGGTGGCCGGGTTGAGGCCGAGGTCGGAGTCGCGAATCGCTTTTTCGATCTTGGCGCCCATGCCTTTTTCCCAGGGGGACACGCTGATGGTGCGGGCGTCAAGCAAGGAGACGTTGGCCACCTGGCTGATTGGCACCATGGCGCCGTAATAGTCCACCTGAACCGTATCGAGCAGGCCGGGGTTGGCCCGCCCGGTGCGGATTTTGGTCAGCGCCTGCTTGAAGGACTCCAGCGACTGCTGCATTTTCTGTTCGGTGCTGCTCTTGATATCAACAATGCTCATGATGGAATCTCCGGATCGATCTTGTTTTTGCAAAAGTTGTGCGGGGCCCGCAGCGGCCACAAAGGCTCAGACGTGAACCAGGGTACCTTCATCTTCGCCCAGCACCACGCGCTTGAGGGCGCCGTGCTTGAAGATGCTGAAAATCTTGATCGGCAGCTTCTGGTCGCGGCACAGCGCAAAGGCCGTGGCATCCATGACTTCCAGGTTTTTGCCGATGGCCTCGTCGAAGGTGATGTTGGTGTAACGCGTCGCCGACGGATCCTTCTTCGGATCGGCGCTGTACACACCATCGACCTTGGTGGCCTTGAGCACGATTTCCGCGCCGATTTCCGCCCCGCGCAGGGCTGCGGCGGTGTCGGTCGTGAAAAACGGATTGCCGGTGCCGGCGGCAAAAATCACCACCTTGCCTTCTTCGAGGTACTGCAGCGCCTTGGGGCGCACATAGGGCTCGACCACACGCTCGATGCCGATGGCCGACATCACACGCGGCGTGAGGCCCGCCTTGTCCATGGTATCGCCCAGGGCCAGCGCATTCATCACCGTGGCCAGCATGCCCATGTAGTCGGCCGTGGCCCGGTCCATGCCGACCGAGCCACCGGCCACGCCGCGGAAGATGTTGCCGCCGCCGATCACGACAGCGACCTCCACGCCCAGGCGCGTGACGTCGGCGATCTCCTCAACCATGCGCACAATCGTCGCGCGGTTGATGCCGAAGGCATCGTCTCCCATCAAGGCTTCGCCTGAAAGTTTCAACAAGATTCGCTTGTAGGCTGGCATGAGGGAAGTTCCTGTCGTTTTTATGGGCGTTAGTTTAGCGGCCTTCCGGGTCAGTTCCAGGCTGATCAGCCCTTGGCGGCAGCCACCTGGGCGGCCACTTCAGCAGCAAAATCATCAACCTTCTTCTCGATGCCTTCGCCGACGACGTACAGGGTGAAGGACTTCACGCTGGTGCCTTTTTCCTTGAGCATCTGCTCGACGGTCTGCTTGTCGTTCTTCACGAAGGTCTGGTTGTGCAGGCTGACTTCCTTCAGGTATTTCTGCACGCCGCCCTCGATACGCTTGGCAACAATTTCAGGCGATTGCACCGGCTTGCCGGCGGCCGTGGCCACGGCGGCGTCTTCGGCGGCCTTGGCGGCAGCCACGGAACGCTCGCGCGCCACCAGTTCGGCCGGCACCTGGTCGCTGGACAGCGACACCGGCTTCATCGCAGCCACGTGCATGGCGACATCCTTGGCGGCGGTTTCGTCGCCGTCAAACTCCACCACCACACCGATGCGGGTGCCGTGCAGGTAGGACGCGAGCTTGCCGCTTTCGAAACGCTGGAAGCGGCGCACCGACATGTTCTCGCCGATCTTGCCGATCAGGCCCTTGCGCACGTCCTCGACCGTCGGGCCGAAACCGTCCAGGCTCAGGGGCATGGCGCCGATCGCAGCCACATCGGCCGGGTTGTTCTTGACGATGCCCTTGGCGACCGCGTCGGTGAAGGCCAGGAAACTGTCGTTCTTGGTGACGAAGTCGGTCTCGCAGTTGATCTCGACCAGTGCGCCGATTCCGCCTTCGCTGTGATAGGCGATCACGCCTTCAGCGGTGATGCGGGAAGCGGCCTTGCCGGCCTTGTTGCCCAGCTTGACGCGCAGGATCTCTTCGGCTTTTTCGAAGTTGCCTTCGGCCTCGGTCAGTGCTTTCTTGCACTCCATCATCGGGGCGTCGGTTTTTGCGCGCAGTTCTGCGACCATGCTTGCTGTGATTGCCATCTTCGGTTCTCCGTGTGTCGTGTTGACTTCAAATAAATACGTATGCCTTGGAAAAGGCTGTGAAAAAGGGGCTACGCGAGCCCCTTTTTCGCGTCAGGCGCAGGGCCGCGGCGATCAGGCAGCGGCGTTTTCCACTTCGACGAATTCGTCGGTGCTCTCGGCGGACACCATCTTGACGACTTCATTGCCGGCGCTGGCGCGGCCTTCGATGATGGCGTCGGCGATGCCGCGTGCGTACAGGGCCACGGCCTTGGACGAGTCGTCGTTGCCCGGGATCACGTAATCGATGCCGATGGGCGAGTGGTTGGAGTCAACCACACCGATCAGCGGGATGCCCAGCTTCTTGGCTTCGAGGATGGCGATCTTGTGGAAGCCCACGTCGATCACAAAAATCGCGTCAGGCAGTGCATTCATGTCCTGGATGCCGCCGATGTCTTTTTCCAGCTTTTCCATTTCGCGCTTGAAGGTCAGCTGCTCTTTCTTGCTCAGGGCGTCGAGGCCGACTTCCTGCTGGGCCTTCATTTCCTTGAGGCGCTTGATCGAGGTCTTGACCGTCTTGAAGTTGGTCAGCATACCGCCCAGCCAGCGCTGGTCGACAAAAGGCACGCCGGCGCGTTTGGCTTCGGCGGACACCAGCTCACGGGCCTGGCGCTTGGTGCCGACCATCAGGATGGTGCCGCGGTTGGCGGACAGCTGCTTGGCGAACTTCATCGCTTCCTCGAACATCGGCAGCGATTTTTCGAGGTTGATGATGTGGATACGGTTGCGATGGCCGAAGATATACGGGGCCATCTTGGGATTCCAGAAGCGGGTTTGGTGACCGAAATGGACGCCGGCTTCCAGCATTTCACGCATGCTTGTTGACATAGGGATACTCCAAAGGTTGTGTCTAAAATCAGCGCTTATCGCCCGCAGAGCACTTTTGAAAAGTCCGCGGGCAACACCTTGAATGGCTGATTTGCGATTTATTGCGCGAAGGGCCGGACGGCCTTTCGTACAACCCGCTGAGTATAACATCCCTGCATTCCTGCCCGGCCGCGCCGGCCTCCTCGCTGCGCCATCCGGGCGCCGGCCAGGTTCCCGGCCGTGCCACCTTTACTATAAAAATGATAGCTGCCTGCGCCCATCCCGCATGGGCCCATGGCCGATTTGAACGAAAAACATGCGCTTTTCCCTGATTCCGTCAATTTCCGCCCGTTTACGGGCCCGTCCATGAAGATCGCGGTCATAGGCGCCGGCATCATCGGCATCACCACCGCCTGGGAGCTCGCCATGGACGGCCATGAGGTCACCGTGTTCGAGCGCCGCGGCGCGGCTGCCGAAGAAGGCAGTTTTGCCAACGCCGGCGTGGTCGCGCCCGGCTATGTGACACCCTGGGCGGCGCCGGGCATGCCGCGCAAGGTCCTGAGCCAGCTGTTCAGCCGCCATGCGTCCGTGGCGCTGGGCCTGCCCTTGTCCGGCAGCGAGCTGGCCTGGATGTGGAAATGGTGGCGCGCCTGCAAGCTGGAGACCTACCTGGCCAACCGCGCCCGGCTGCAGCGCCTGGCCTTTTACAGCCGGGAGCGCCTGCACCAGATCAGCGCCGACCGGCAGCTCGAATACGACCGCAGCCCGGGTTACCTGGTGCTGCTGCGCGCAGAGGCCGACGCGCGCATGGTCGAGCCCGGCCTGCAGGTGTTGCGCGACGCCGGCGTGAGCTTTCGCCAGATCGGCAGCGACGAGGCGCGCAGGATAGAGCCGGCGCTGAACCCGGACACGTCCTTGCTGGGTGCCGTGCACCTGCCCGATGACGAGGTGGCCAACTGCCGGCAGTTTGCGCTGCTGCTGAAAACCGAGGCCCAGCGCCTGGGTGTCAATTTCGAGTTCAACAAGGCCGTGGCCCATATGGACCGTGCACAGCCAGCTACTTTTTTGATAGCAGGCGAGCAGGCGCCGCGCAGTTTCGACGCGGTTGTGCTGTGTGCCGGCCTGGCATCGGCGCGGCTGCTCAGGCCGCTGGGCATCCGCATCCCGCTGGCGGCGGTCTACGGCTACTCGATCAGCGCACCGGTCCGCGAGCCGCTCAACGCGCCGCGCAGCGCGCTGATGGACGAGCGTTACAAGGTCGCCATCTCGCGCCTGGGCCATCGCGTGCGCGTGGCCGGCAGTGCCGAAATCGGCGGCAACCCCGACAAAAAGCGCGCAGCCTCGGTGCAGACGCTGTACAAGGTGCTGCAGGACTGGTTTCCGGGCGCTGCCCACACCTCCGGCACCGGCGCCAGCGTGCAGGAATGGAAAGGTGCCCGGCCCATGCTCCCCGACGGCCCGCCCATCCTCGGCGCCAGCGGCCTGCCCGGCCTGTGGCTCAATCTTGGCCACGGCTCCAGCGGCTGGGCCCTGAGCTGCGGCAGCGCCCGCGCGGTGGCCGACCTGGTCGGCGGCAAAACGCCGGCGATTGCCATGGACGGCTTTGACGTGGGCCGCCTGACCCGCTAGCGCCACAGCCGCGTGCCGCCGCACAATAGCAGCATGCACAAGCTTTCCAGCGCCGATACCCTGCCTCTCTACGGCGTTGCGGCGACGCGGCGCCTGGAGCAACAAGCCGCGGAGGCGCTGCCCCCGCACACGCTGATGCAACGCGCCGGGCTGGCCGCAGCGCGCCTGGCGCTGGCGCTGGCCCCGCATGCGCAGCGGATCTGGATCGCCTGCGGCCCCGGCAACAACGGCGGTGACGGCCTGGAAGCAGCGCGACACCTGCACCAGTGGGGAAAAACCGTCACGGTGAACTGGCTGGGCGGACCCGCCGAGCGCGAGGGCAAGCTGCCCGCTGATGCGCTGGCT
>CALRTF020000014.1:0-32610 GCA_943370985.1 Paenacidovorax caeni | reverse complement strand
CAAGGCCGACGCTGCCTAGCCTGCTGCCAAGAAGTAATTCAAGGCACACGGCGGCCTGACAAGGCCTGCGGCCCCTGACCTCTTCGAGGCAGGGGCCGTTTTTTTGACTGGCTGTCCCCCGAACGGAAGTTTCCAGAAATTCAATTTTGGGGATGCAGGGCAAGGCGCACGGCGCGCAGGACACCGGAGTGCACTCCAGTGCATGAGGATTCCGAGCACCGAGCAACGCCGCCATGCGCCCTAGAATTGGATTTATGGAAATTCTCCGATGATCAAACTTTTTGTGGGCCTGGGCAACCCCGGCCCTGAATACGAAGCCACCCGCCACAACGCCGGTTTCTGGTGGACCGAAGCGCTCGCACGCGAACTCAAGCTGATGCCGGTGCTCGACAAGAGTTACCACGGCCGCGTCGCCCGCACCACCATAGGCGGGCAGACCGTCTGGCTGCTGGAACCGCTGACTTTCATGAATGTGTCGGGCAAATCGGTCGCCGCCCTCGCCCGCTTCTTCAAGATCGCGCCAGAAGAAATCCTGGTGGCGCACGACGAGCTCGACATCATCCCCGGCCAGGCCAAACTCAAGTTCGGCGGCAGCCACGCCGGCCACAACGGCCTGCGCGACATCCATGCGCAACTGGGCACCGGCGACTACTGGCGGCTGCGGATCGGCGTCGGCCACCCTGGCGTGAAGGCCGAGGTGATCAACTGGGTCCTCAAGAAACCTTCGCAGGAGCACCGCGTGGCGATCGAGGACAGCATCGCGCGATCGCTGAAGGCGGTGCCTGCCCTGCTGGCCGGCGAGATGGAAAAAGCCACGATGCTGATCCACACCAGCGCGCCGCCGCGGCCGAAGCCGCCGAGGAAGCCCGAAGCCGAGTCCTCGGAAAACGACTGAGGCATCACGCTGCGGCTGCGGTCTGCCTCCTTCTGCAGTTCTGACTCCCCACTCCCACCCCTAACCCCTCCCTCGCCCCGCTGGGCGATGGAGGGGGACTTCATTTGGTCGCGTGCGCTGCGCTCGCGTGCAAACATGACGGTCTGTTGGGATTCCCGTCCTTGAAGCGCTGCGCGCTCCAAGGACTCCGGATTTTTGTCCCCGGTATTCGTTTTTTTTCCTCCACCCGTCGGGCTGGGCCGAGGAGCGCAGCCGAAAACGGATCAGGACGGGCGATTGTCTGAGCGCAGCGAGTTCGAGCCCGGCCCCGTTTTCGGCGAGCACCGCAGGTTGCCCGTAGCGAAGCGGAGGGACCCAGACCATCGGGTCGCCTTTCTTTTGGGTACTTTTCTTTGGCGAAGCAAAGAAAAGTGCCTCGCCCCCCGGGGCGAGACCCGGCTTGTTGGCAGACCAAGCTGTACGAGCTAGCCAACATGGATCCGGATCAAGTCCGGGACGACAGATACGGCTGGAATTGCTATCAATTAGATAGCTGAAGACGCCCATTCGACATGGGCCAGCGTCCCAAAACGCTTATAAAACCCGGGTCTGGCCCGCCGCCGCAGCAGCTTCCACCTGCAGCCGCTGGTACTTCTGCCAGAGCGTTTCGCGGTTTTCAATGAAGGCCGGGTTGATGGGAATACACGCCACCGGGCAGACCTGCACACACTGCGGCTCATCGAAGTGCCCGACACATTCGGTGCAGCGCTGCGGGTCGATCTCGTAGATCTCGCGGCCCATGTAGATGGCCTGGTTCGGGCACTCCGGCTCGCACACGTCGCAGTTGATGCACTCGTCGGTGATCAGCAAGGCCATGGTCAGGCCTTCCTGTGCACCTGCTGCAGGGCGGCGGCCACACCCGGGCTGACCATCTGGCTCACGTCACCCCCGAGCTTGCTGATCTCGCGCACCAGGGTGCTGCTGATGCATTGCAGCGGCGCGTCCGGCAGCAGGAAAACGGTTTCGACCCCGGGCCGCAGCTTGCGGTTCATCGCGGCCATCTGGGCTTCGTAGTCGAAGTCGGTGATGTTGCGGATCCCGCGCACCACGGCAATCGCCTGCTGCGCGGCGCAAAAATCCATGATCAGGCCGTCGAAGGGCAGCACGCTGACGCCCTGCATGCCGCGTGTCTCGGCCGCCACTTGCGCGATGCGTTGCTCGAGACTGAACAGCGTTTTCTTGTGGTGGGCTGCCGCCACGCCGATGACCAGGCCATCAAACAGGCCTGCGGCACGCCGCACCACGTCGGCGTGGCCGAGGGTGAAGGGGTCGAAGGTGCCGGAATAAACCGCAATGCGGGAGGGGGTCGCCATGGGGCAATTATGCCCGCCACCCCGCCTGGGCGCGTGTCCCTGCCGCCCGCAGGGCTACGCGGCGCGGACCAGCAGATGGAAGTGCACCGCGCCAGCCTTGCCGCTGCGGTGTATCTTCAGCCCGTAAGCGGCCAGCGCCTCGTCGTCCCAGGCTTTGGGCGCTTCGAGGTAGACATAGCCGGGCTCGGCCACAGCCTGTGCGGCCGCCTTGAGCGCGCCCTCGAACAGCGGCGAGTCGAAGGGCGGATCGAGAAACACCAATTGCTGGCTGCCCGGCGCTTGCCGCCTGAGCAGTGTGATGCCGTCGCCGCGCTCGACCCTGACCATGGCCGCCTGCAGCTTGTGTTGCAGGGACTGCAGCCTTGTCACCAGGGACGCATCCTGCTCGCACAGCAGCACCTCGGCCGCGCCGCGCGAGGTGGCCTCGAAACCCAGTGCGCCGGTGCCGGCGAACACATCGACGCAGCGCCAGCCGCTGAGGTCCTGGCCCAGCCAGTTGAAGACGGTTTCGCGCACCCGGTCGGGCGTGGGCCGCAATCCAGGCTTGTCCGGCACCGGCAGCTTCGTGCGTTTGTACTGCCCGCCGATGATGCGGACCTCGCCGGGCGGCACCGACTTGCGGGCCACCACCTTGCCGGATTTGGCGCGCGCCGCCGGCTTGCCCGAAGCGGCCGGGCTGGCTGCCGGGGTGTACTTCATGGCGCAGCCCCCACGGTCACGGTGACCATTTTGTCGGGCTGCAGCTTGCGCGCAAAAGCCGCCTGGATGTCGGCCGCACTGACCTTGGCAATCCGGGCGGTCCAGTTGTCGAGGTAATCGAGCGGCAGATCGTTCCAGGCGATGTTGGCCAGATTGCCGAGCAGCTTGAGGTTGCTGTCGATCAGCAGCGGGAAGCCGCCGATCAGGTTGTCTTTCGCGGCCTGGAGTTCGGCAGCGGTCGGACCCTCAGCGACAAACTTCGCCAGCACCTGGCGAGATACCGCGATTGCCTGGGCGGCCTGGTCCGGCCGGGTCTGCAGGCCAATGGTGAAGGCACCGGCATGCCGGCCTGGCGAAAAGCCGCTGTAGACGCTGTAACTCAGGCCGCGTTTTTCACGCACCTCGTCGGTCAGCCGCGAGACAAACCCGCCGCCGCCGAGGATGTAGTTGCCGACGGTGATGGCAAAAAAGTCCGGGTCATTGCGCTTGAAGCCGGGCTGGCCCATCAGCACATGCGCCTGGGCGGAATCAAAGGGAATGCGCAGCTCCCGCGCGGCTGTCAGCGGCGGCACCTCGGCCACCGGCGGCAACGCCGCAGCAGCGGCGCAATCCGTGGGCGGCAGGCGCGCCAGCAAGGCGCTCACCATGGCGTCGGCCTGTGCGCGCGTGACCGCGCCGACGATGCTGACGCGGACGTTGCAGCGTGTGAACCAGGCCGCGTGAAAGGCGCGCATGTCGGCCACGCTGATGCGTTCCAGGCTGGCCGGCGTAACTTCGTGGCCATAAGGGTGGCCGCCGTAAACCGCCTTCCCGTACGCGCGGGAGGCCACGCTGCCCGGTCGCGTGTAGGACTCCTTGAGTTGCGCCAGCAGGCGCTGCCGGTCACGTTGCCAGACGTCGGCGGGAAAGGAAGGCTCGGCAATTTGCCGCGCCGCCAGCGCCACGGCCTGGTTCAGCAGCTCCGGCTCGGTCAGGCTGCGCAGCGAAAAGCTGAAGCGGTCGGAACCGGCGGACGCGCCGAAGGATGCACCCAGGTCGGCCCAGGCTTCGCCGAGTGCGTTTTCATCGAGGGCGGGTTCGGCGCCGCGTGCCGCCACACCTTTGGAGAACAGGCCGGCAGCCGCGCCCGCCAGTCCGGCTTGTTCGGCGCTGACGCGCCGGCTGCCGGCGTCGAAATCGAGCTGCACATCCACCATGGCAATCGCCGGGCTTTCCACGAGGTAGACCCTGGCGCCGCTGGCCTGCGTCCACTGCTGCACGGGAATCGCGGCCATCGCCGGTATACAAGCAAAAAGACCTGCAGCCCACGCCAGACAAGCGCAGGCAGCTCTTTTTTTGATAGCAAATTTCACAAACATGTCCCGGAAAATCGATGAACAAAAGGCCTGCGGCTCAATGGCGGGCCGCTGCGGCCGGCATACGCGTATGGCGAGATGGATCCGGCGGCTGCGGCAGCAGGGTCGCGATGGTCAGCTGGTCGTCGCCGAAATAACGCGCGGCCACCGCCTGGACCTCGGCCGCCGTGATGCTGCGCAACTGGCTGATCAGGCGTTCGTCGGTGTCCAGCGGCAGGCCGTTGATCCAGTAGGAGCCGAGCTGGCGCGCCTGGTTGAACACCGCGTCGAGCTTGTAGGTTTCACTGGCGATCCACTGGGTCTTGACACGCTTGAGCTCGGCCTCGCTGACGCCCTCGCTGGCCACGCGCGCGACCTGCGCACGCAGCGCATCACTGACCTGCTGGGCGGTTTTGCCCTCGGCCGGCACACCGTCCAGCGAAAACAGCTGCGGCCCGCGGCCGATCAGGCCGTTGGACGCGCCGGCGCTGTCGGCCAGCCGCTGCTCGCCCTGGGTCAGCGCGCGGTCCAGCCGCGCGCCGCTGTAACCATCAAGCACCGCCGACAGCACCGTCAATGCGAGTGCGTCGCGGTTGAAGACGTCACCCGTGCCGGCACCGGCCGCCGGGGTGCGCAAGCCCGGCACCTTGAAGGACAGGCTGACATAGGCCTGGCTGGCGGGTGCCTTGAAGTCCAGTTTGCGCAGGCCGGTCTGTGCCGGCTCGACCCGCGGCTTGCGCGCCGGCACGGCACCGGCCGGAATGCTGCCGTAATATTTTTCTGCGAGGCGGCGCACCTGCGCCACATCCACGTCGCCGGCCACCACCACCGCCGCATTGGCAGGCACATACCAGCGCCGGTAAAACGCGCGTGCGTCGTCGGGTGTCATCGCGTCCAGGTCGCTCATCCAGCCGACCACCGGCCGGCGGTAAGGCGAAGCCAGGAAGGTGATGGCGTTGGCGTTTTCATACATCAGCGCGCGCGGCGAGTCTTCGGTGCGCAGGCGGCGCTCTTCCTTGACCACCTCGAGCTCGCGTTTGAACTCATCATCGACCCACTGGTTGCGCGCAAACCGGTCCGCCTCCAGGCGCATGACCTCCTCGAGCTTGTCCGAGGGAATCTGCTGGTAATAACCGGTCGCGTCGCGCGAGGTGAAGGCGTTTTCACGCCCGCCCAGCGCCGCCACACGGCGCGAAAATTCGCCGGGCTTGAGGCTGGGGGTGCCCTTGAACATCATGTGCTCCAGCACATGCGCCACACCCGTGGTGCCGTCGACCTCGTCCATGGCGCCGACCCGTACCCAGAGCATGTGGGCCGCCGTCGGGGCGCGCCTGTCGGTCTTGACAATCACCGTCAGGCCGTTGGCCAGCTGGAACTGGCTCACCGATGCGGAAGGCGGCGCGGCGGCCTGCGCGTGCGCGGCCGGCGCGGTCAGGGTGGAGAAAAAGAGGCACAGGGCCAGCGGCGCGCCGGCGCTGCGCCATGCTGCGGAATGTCGGTGCAATAACCCCATGAAGTGCTGTCCCCTGTGTTTCATAGAATAGTGTGACTCCAAAGCACACCCAATGTTCAGTTTCTTCAAGAAAAAAAAACCTGCTGACGCCCCTGCCGCCGCCCCGGCAACGCCCCTGCCGTCCCCCGACACTGCGGCGCCGGCCACGCCGGATGCAATCGCCTCCCCGCCTGCCGCGCCGCTGACCGGCGGCAGCCTCATCGGCAGCGCGCTGGTCACGCCCATCGATATCCCCCTGCCCGGCGCCGCGCCGGCGGTGCGTGAGCACTGGGTCAGCAAACTGCGCTCGGGCCTGCACAAGACCGGCGCCAGCATTTCGGGCGTGTTCACCGGCACCCAGATCAACGAGGATCTGTACGAGGACCTCGAATCGGCGCTGCTGATGGCCGACACCGGCACCGGCGCGACGGCCTATCTGCTCGACGAGGTCAGGCGGCGCGTCAAGGACAGCGGCGTGACCCATCCGGTGGCGGTCAAGAACATATTGACCGACGCGCTGACCCAGCTGCTCAAGCCGCTGGAGCAGGCGCTGGTGATCGGCGAATTCAAGCCCACGGTGATCATGGTCGCGGGCGTCAACGGCGCAGGCAAAACCACCTCCATCGGCAAACTCACGCGCCATCTGGCCGGTGAAGGCGCGTCGGTGCTGCTGGCGGCGGCCGACACCTTTCGCGCCGCCGCACGCGAGCAACTCGAGGTCTGGGCCGACCGCAACATGGTCGAGATCGTCAGCCAGGAAGGCGGCGACCCGGCGGCCGTTAGTTTTGACGCGGTCAGCGCCGGCAAGGCGCGCGGCAAGGACGTGGTGCTGGTCGACACCGCGGGGCGGCTGCCGACGCAACTGCACCTGATGGAAGAGCTGCGCAAGATCAAGCGCGTGGTCAGCAAGGCGGACAGCACGGCTCCGCACGAAATTCTTCTGGTGATCGACGGAAACACCGGCCAGAACGCGCTGAGCCAGGTCAAGGCCTTTGACGAGATCCTGCAGCTGACCGGCCTGATCGTGACCAAGCTCGACGGCACGGCCAAGGGCGGCGTGCTGGCGGCGATTGCGCTGTGGGCGCGTGATCGTGCCAAAACCTCGCCGGGCCTCAAGCCGGTGCCGGTGTATTTCATTGGCGTCGGCGAAAAACTCGAGGACCTCGAGACTTTCAATGCCCGCGAATTTTCGCAGGCCCTGCTGGCCTAGGCTGCGCCCAGCCTCAGCAACAGCACCCCGGCCACGACGAAGGCCACGATAAAGACCGTCTCACCGAGCAGCAGCGCCACCGGCTTCCAGCCGAGTTTGAGCAGGTCTTCAAAACTGGTCTTGACCCCGGCCGCGGCAATCGCCGTGACCAGCATCCAGCGCGAGGCGTCGCCGGCCACTTTGGCCATGTCCGGGGTGATGGTGCCCACACTGGCCAGCATCACCAGCACGATGAAAGCCAGCAGGAAGCCGGGGATCAGCGGCACCTCGGTCTCCGGCGTCCTGACACCCGGATGCTTGCGGTACAGCACCGCGATCACCAGCACCACCGGCATCAGCAGCATCACGCGAAACAGCTTGACCAGCGTGGCGGTGTCGCCGGCCTGCGGTCCCAGCATCATGCCGGCGGCCACCACCTGCGCCACGTCGTGGATGGACCCGCCGAGCACGATGCCGGCCTGCGCCGGCGTCAAGCCGATGGCGTTGAGGCTGAAGGGATAAATCACCATGGCCACGGTGGACAGCACCGTGACTCCAACCACCGCCAGCAGCGTGAAACGCTCGTTCTCGCGGGTCTGCGGCAGCACCGAAGACACCGCGAGGGCCGCCGACGCACCGCAGATGGCCACCGCACTGCCGGTCAGCACGCCTTCGTCACGGGTGCAGCCGAGCCAGCGCGCCAGCAACAGGCCGAAACAGATGGTCAGCAACACCGCCAGCACCAGCAGCAGCGCCGTCCGCGGGCCGAGTTCGGCCACCTGCGCGAAGGTGATGCGCGCGCCCAGCAGCGCCACGCCCAGCCGCAGCACCGTGCGGCCGCAGAAGTTGATGCCGCGGGCCACGCGCGGGTCGCCGTTGAGGAAATGGAAAGCCAGGCCGATCAGCAGCGCATAGAGCAGCTGCGGGCCGCCATAGTGCTCCGACACAAACGTCGCCGACAGGGCGATCACCACACACACCAGCACCCCGGGGAAGTGTTGACCCAGCTGTGCGCGCCAGCGGCGCGGCAGTTCACGCAAAGCCGCGGCCCGGCTCATGGCGCTTTCGACAACATGCTGACATAGTCGTGCGCCTGCGTGTTGATGGTCGAGATGCGGTACTCGACCGGCCTGTCGCCAAAGGTCAGCGCCAGCCGGTGCACCTCCATCACCGGCGCGCCGGCCGCCACGCCCAGCACACGCGCCACCGCCCTGCCCGCACCCACGGCGCGCGCGCGCTCCTGCGCACGCAGCACCGTGATGCCGAAGTCGGTCTGGTACAGCGCGTAAATCGTGCCGGGGCGCTCGGAAAACCGTTTTTCGCTCAGGTGGCGGAACATGGCAGCGGACAGGGTCAGCCGGTCATGGATCACCACACGCCCGCGCAGCGCCAGCCGGTTTTCCACCCGGAACACCGCCTCGCCGGCCTTGATGCGCAGCGCCCGCGCCTCGGCCTCGTCGGCCTGCTCGCGCGCAAAGGCGATGCAGTCGATCTCGGGAAACTCCTGCTCGCGCGGCGTGTCGTCCTCCGGGTCCCAGCGCGGCTCCACATGGAAAAACTGGAACATGAAACGCGCGCGGTTGTGCGGCGCCACAAAGGTGCCCTTGCCCTGGCGCCGCACCAGCACATGTTCATGCACCAGTTCGTCGACCGCATGGCGCAGGGTGCCTATGCTGACCTGCAGGGCCAGTGCCAGGGTGGCTTCGCTGGGCAGGGGTTTTCCCGGGCCGTAGTGGCCGTCCTCGATGATTTTCTGCAGTTCCCGCTTGACCTGGCGGTACAGCGGCAAGGCATCGTCTGCGGGAGACGTCTTGGGGGGAACCGTTTTGTTTTTGACCTGCACCCGGCCATTGGAACACTGCCCGGGGGTGCAGTACAAGTCATTTATATGAGTTGATTGACAAGCTTTCGGGCGTGCCTAGACTGGCGCTTCGATTCACTCGGACCTCTGGAAAAACAATGATTCATTTTGTATTACATGACGCCAAGGACACCGTGGCAGTTGTGGTGGTGGAAGGTGTGAAGTCGGGCATGGACATGACCGGCTGGATCATGGACGAAGACCGCATGATCAATGTCAAGGCGCAGCAGGACATCCCGATCGGCCACAAGGTGGCCCTCAAGGACATGGCCACGGGCGACACCGTCTGGAAGTACGGCATCGACATGGGCAAGGTCGTGGCCGACATCAAGGCCGGCCAGCACGCCCATGTGCACAACATTAAAACAAAGCGCTGGTAGTTTGACGACCCATCCGGCTACTGCGCGACCCGCATGCGTCGTTGCGAATCCTCGCCGGGTGTTACCCGGCTGCGGTTCGCGCCTCGCCTGCAGGCCGCTCGCTACGCCGGCTGAGCCATCAAATCCATCAAGAATTTTTTAAGGACTCCCCATGTCAGTCATCGATAAAAACACCACCTTCCTCGGATTCCGCCGCGAAAACGGCCGGGTCGGGGTGCGCAACCATGTGATCATTCTCCCGCTGGACGACTTGTCCAATGCCGCCGCCGAAGCCGTGGCACACAACATCAAGGGTGCGATGGCGATCCCGCATCCTTACGGCCGCCTGCAGTTCGGCGCCGACCTGGAGCTGCACTTCCGCACGCTGATAGGCGCGGGCTGCAACCCCAATGTGGCCGCGGTGGTGGTGATCGGCATCGAGGACGGCTGGACCAAAAAAGTGGTGGACGGCATTGCCACGACCGGCAAGCCGGTGGTGGGCTTCGGCATCGAGGGCCACGGCGACCACGAAACCATCATGCGTGCCTCGAAAGCCGCGCGTGAGTATGTGCAATGGGCCAGCGAAAAGCAGCGCGAGGTCTGCCCGATTTCCGAACTCTGGGTCTCCACCAAGTGCGGCGAGTCCGACACCACCTCCGGCTGCGGCGCCAACCCGACCGTCGGCAACGCCTTCGACAAGCTGCACCCGCTGGGCAACTACCTGTGTTTCGGCGAGACCTCCGAAATCACCGGCGGCGAAAAAATCGTGGCCGAGCGCTGCGCCACCGACGAAATCCGCGAGCAGTTCATGTTCATGTTCAACCGCTACCAGGCCATGATCGACCGCCACAAGACCAGCGACCTGTCGGACTCGCAGCCGACCAAGGGCAACATCGCCGGCGGCCTGACCACCATCGAGGAAAAGGCGCTCGGCAATATCCAGAAGATCGGCAAGAAATGCACGGTGGACGGCGTGATCGACAAGGCAGAAATGCCGACACACCCGGGCCTGTGGTTCATGGACTCGTCGAGCGCCGCCGCCGAAATGGTCACGCTGTGTGCCGCCTCCGGTTACGCGGTGCACTTCTTCCCCACCGGCCAGGGCAATGTGATCGGCAACGCGATTGTCCCGGTGATCAAGATCTGCTCCAACCCGCGCACCGTGCGACTGATGAGCGAACACATCGACGTCGACACCTCGGGCCTGCTGCAACGCGAGATCACGCTGGACCAGGCCGGTGACAAGCTGCTCGAAAGCATGCTGCGCACCGCCAATGGCCGCTTTACGGCCGCCGAGGCACTCGGCCATCGTGAATTCGTTCTGACCCGCCTGTTCGAGTCAGCTTGAACATGGCGCGCATCGTCATCAGCGAGTTCATGGACGAGCGCGCGGTGGCGCAACTGGCCGCGGCCCACGACGTCCTGTACGACCCGCTGCTCGTGGACGACATGCCGCGGCTCATCACCGAAGCTCAGCGCGCCGACGTGCTGATCGTGCGCAACCGCACGCAGGTGCGCAACGCCCTGCTGTCGGCGCTGCAACGCTGCAAGCTGGTCGGCCGGCTCGGCGTGGGGCTGGACAACATCGATGTCAGCGGCTGCGAAGCCAAAGGCATGCAGGTGATTCCGGCCAGCGGCGCCAACGCGCTCAGTGTGGCCGAATACGTGATCGCCAGCACCATGCTGCTGCTGCGTGGTGCCTTCATGTCAAGCGAGGCCGTTGCTGCCGGCCAGTGGCCGCGCGGTGCGTTGGGGAATGGCCGCGAAACCGCAGGCAAGACGCTGGGCGTCATCGGCTTTGGCTCCATCGGGCAAATGACGGCGCGCATGGCGCAAGGCCTGGGCATGAAAGTCATGGCCTTTGACGCCATGCTCAAGCCAGATGCCGCCGTGTTTGCACAAGCAGGCGT
Source organism: Paenacidovorax caeni (assembly GCA_943370985.1). GTDB lineage: Bacteria > Pseudomonadota > Gammaproteobacteria > Burkholderiales > Burkholderiaceae_C > Polaromonas > Polaromonas caeni_A. Next base: position 21,519 of record CALRTF020000014.1, on the reverse strand, counting down.
CGCGTTTTCCAGCATGAGCATGCTGATAAGCCAGGCGGATGTGGTCACCCTGCATGTTCCGTTGGTGGACTCCACCCGCGGTCTTTTCAATGCAGCACGAATTGCAGCCATGAAGAAGGGCGCTGTACTGATAAATACCTCACGCGGGAACATTGTTGATCTGCAAGCTGTCGCGACGGCGCTACGTTCTGGCCATCTGGGCGGCGCGGCCATCGATGTTTTTGATGTGGAACCCTTTCCCGCTGATGTCTCGCTGCAGAATTGCCCTAACCTGCTCCTGAGCCCTCACGTCTCCGGCGTTAGTTTCGAGGCCAACGAGCGTGTGTCTTTCATGATTGCCGACAAAGTATTGAGAAGCCTTGCCTGAATGACCTCACTGACCATAAACGAAGCCACCCGCCTGGCAACCCGCGCGCTGCGCCTTGCCGGCGCCAGCGAAGCCATGGCAAGCAGCACCGCCAAAGCACTGGTCCGCGCCGAAGCGCAGGGCCTGGCCTCGCACGGCCTGGTCCGTGTGCCGCAATACGCCACGCACCTGCGCAATGGCCGGGCCGATGGCGCTGCACAGGCGGCGGTCACACGCCACCAGGGCGCCGCCCTGCTGGTCGATGCCAGGCAGGGTCTGGCCTTCCCGGCCTGCGACCTGGCGGTGGCCACTGCCATCGAGACGGCCCGCTCACTGGGCGTGTGTTTTGCCGGTGTCACCAACAGCCACCACTGCGGCGTGCTGGTCGATCACCTGCGCGCCGTCGCCGATGCCGGCATGGTGGGCCTGGGCTTTGCCAATTCGCCGGCGGCCATGCCCGCAGCCGGGGGCAAACACCCGGTTTTCGGCACCAATCCGGTGGCCGCCGCTTTTCCACGGCGCAACGCCGACGCGGTGATGATCGACCTGTCGCTCAGCGAGGTGGCCCGCGGCAAACTGATGGTCGCCGCCAAAGAGGGCCGTCCCATCCCGCTGGGCTGGGCGCTCGACGCGCAAGGCCAGCCCACCACCGATGCCAAGGCCGGGCTGGCCGGCTCCATGCTGCCGCTGGGCGCCGTCAGCAGCACCAAGGGGTCCATGCTGGCGCTGATTATCGAGCTGCTGGTGACCGCGCTGGTGGGTGCGCAGTTCGGCTTTGAAGCCTCCTCCTTTTTTGTCGATGAAGGCAATGCGCCGCGCATCGGCCAGGCCTTTCTCGTGATCAACCCCGCCGCGCTGGCCGGCCAGGATGTTTATTACGAACGCATGGAAACCCTGATCGCCGAGATGCTGGTCGACGACGGGGTGCGCCTGGCAGGCGCGCGCAGGACAGGCCTGGAACAACAGGCAACTCAATCAGGGCTGACGATTCCGGACGCCCTGAAAAACCAGCTCGAGATGCTGGCGGCATAAGCCTGCTGCCGGCAGCGCGGCCCGCGGGGCGGGCGTGGCATGGACAGGCTTCAACCTGAAAAAGAAGGAGAGAGACATGAAACGTCGAGATATCGTGGGCGCATCCGCTGCCGGGGCCATGCTGGCCTCGGTCCCAGCCTGGGGCCAGGCGCAGGCCTTTCCCAAACCCGGCAGCACGCTGAAGTACGTGGTTCCGTTTGCACCGGGCGGCCTGACCGACATGATGGCCCGCACCGTTGCGCAAAAACTCAGCGAGGCGTGGAAGGTGTCGGTGATCGTGGAGAACAAGGCCGGCGGCAATGCGCAGATCGGCGCCGAGCAGGTGGCCAAATCGGCGCCCGACGGCAGCAGCCTGCTGGCCATCACGCTGACCCACGCGGCCAATGTCGCGCTGTACCCCAACGCCGCGTACAGCTTCACCAAAGACCTGCGGCCGGTGGCACTGCTTGCAAGTTCGCCCATTCTGGTGGTCGTGCCGACAGGCAGTCCCATCAAGGACTTCAAGGACCTGATGGCCGTGGCCAAGACCAAACAGCTCAATGCAGGCTCCAGCGGCAACGGCACACCGCCGCACCTGACCATGGCGCTGTTCAACGACCTCAACAAGACGCAGATGACGCATATTCCGTACAAGGGTGGGGCCCCGTCCATGACCGACCTGATCGGCGGGCAGCTCGATGTGATCTTCTCGAACTTCCCGGAGTCGATTGCCCACGTCAAGGGCGGCAAGCTGCGCGCCCTCGCCATCTGCGGCCTGAGCCGGCATCCCATGGTGCCGGACGTGCCCACCACCATGGAGGCCGGCCTGCCAGGGCTGTTCGTCGAAAACTGGACCGGCGTGATGGTCCAGGCCAAAACACCGGACGCCATCGTGGACCGCTATTCGCGCGAGATCATCAAGGCCATGTTCAGCGCGGATGTGGAAGAGCGCGCCCGTTCGCAAGGCTTTCGCGTGAACCGCAAGGGCGCCGACGAATTTGCCGTGTTCCTCAAGAGCGAGATCGACCGCTGGAGCCGCATCATCCGGATTGCCAAAATCACCGCGACCTGAGTCATCCCCAAGGCGTCAGGGGGTGTGACGGTAATTCCCCTGATGCCGGCATGCGTCGGCATGCTTTAGAGTGGTTCCTGGCCGGCCGTATTGGCCGGCGCTGGAGGCATCATGAACACCACCATTTCTCCTGGCTCCGCAGGCGCGCGTCGCGTCGACCAGTTGCTGGCGCATTACGAAGAAAGCCATCGCAACCCTGCAAACGAAATCATTCACTTCATCGCCATCCCGCTGATCATGCTGAGCCTGGTCGGCATGATGTTCGCGCTGCATCCCTTTGTGGCCTACGCCTTCATCGCGGCCAGCATGGTTTATTACCTGCGCCTGTCGCTGGTGTTCCTCGCGACCATGCTGCTGTGGTCGGTACTGACTGTGGCACTGGTGTTCGCAATGGGGCCCTGGGTGCTGGAGCTGTCGGTCGCGATATTCGTCGGTGCCTGGATACTGCAGTTCATCGGCCACAAGCTGGAAGGCAAAAAACCGTCGTTTTTTGAGGATATCCAGTACCTGTGGGTCGGCCCGCTGTTTGTGCTGAGCAAACTTTTCACCAGACTGGGCCTGCGCTGGTAACTTGAAGTGCAACCATTGGCCCGCATCTGGGTCAGACTGGTTTTAACGGGAATCCACACTTGCCCTCTTTTGTCAGCAGCTTTCTGCGTTTTGTCCTGCGTCTGGTGCTCTGGGTGTTTGCAGCCATTTTTGCGCTCAGCCTGCTGGCCGCGGCGCTGGTCGTGATGGCCCTGGGCCTGCTCAAGGCCCTGATCACCGGCAAAAAGCCCCAGCCCATGGTGTTCGGGCGCTTCCAGAAGTTTTCCCCCGACGCCTTCTGGCCGCGTCCCGGCGCTGCCGGCAGCAGCGCGGCGCGCGAGACCGACGTGGTCGATGTGGAAGTCCGCGAGATACGCGACGACAAGCGCCTGCCCTGAGCGCTGCCGCAGCCCGACCTGCCGGCTTCCTTTTTCTTTCCCGCCTTGCCTGTTGCCGCCCACAGCGGCCATGGCTTTCCGATTTTCGTATACGATATAAGGCCATACGAAGCGGAAGAATCCCATGCTGCCCTGGCTCACCGAATCCTCCGCCGACCGCTTCAACGACGTGCGTGACACCTCGCTGGCCAAACTGGTCAAGGGCGACATGTTGTCGCTGATCCTCAAGGGGGTGCTGCTTCCCGGCCAGCGGATCAACGAACCCGATGTGGCGGCCCGCCTTGGCGTCTCCCGTGTGCCGGTGCGTGAAGCACTGCGCGAGCTCGAAAGCTCCGGCCTGGTGGTGGCGCGCAAACATGCGGGCGTGTTTGTACGCCAGCTGGACGCGCCGGAAATCCGCGACCTGTACCAGATGCGCAGCCTGCTCGACGGATTTGCCGGGCGCCAGGCAGCGCAATTGCCCGCTGCGGCCAAAACCTCCCTGCTGGACGTTCTGGAAGACGCCGCCCTCGCCATGAAAACCGCTGCAGCCAGCCATGAGGTCCAGCGTTATTACGCCGAGAACCTGCGTTTCCACTGGGCGCTGATCGAGGCCACCGGCAACCGGACCCTGGCCGACAGCTACCAGGGCATCGTGCAGAAGCTGCACCTGTCGCGCCTGAAAAATTTGTCGCACGACTACGGCATGCAGGCCTCGATCGCCGAACACCTGGAGATCGTCCAGGCCGTGCGCGACGGTGATCCCCGGCATTGCGAGACCCTGATGGCGCACCACGTGAGCGACGCATTCCGGCGCCTGGTGGACGCGGCGCCGGCCCCCTGATCCCCGCTTCCCGCCCATAACAACCACCGGAGACACAGCATGCAACGACGCACCCTTCTTCAGGCAGCCCCCGCGCTGCTGGGCCTGCCCGGCCTGGGCCTGGCCCAGGCGGCCTACCCGTCCAAAGCGATACGCTACATCGTGCCGGTCTCGGCCGGCGGCGGCAGCGACATGGTCGGCCGCACCGTCACCGAGCGCTGGGGCGCCCAGCTCAAGCAGGGTTTCATCGTCGACAACCAGGGCGGCGGTGGCGGCGTGATCGCCTGCCAGGCCACCGCGCGCGCCGCACCCGACGGCTACACGCTGCTGCAGGGGTATGTCGCCACGCATGGCACCAGCCCCGCGACCCGCAAGCTGCCTTACGACGCCATCAAGGACTTCACGCCGGTCGGCATGATAGGCGGCACGCCCAATGTGCTGGTGGTCAACGCCGCGCTGCCCGTGACCAACATCCGGGAATTCATCGCCTATGTCAAAAAGAACCCCGGCAAGGTCAGCTACGGCTCGGCTGGCCAGGGTTCGCTGACCCACCTGACGATGGAGTTGTTCAAGCAGCAGATCAGCTCTTTCATGGTGCACATCCCCTACCGCGGGGTGGCGCCGGCCTTCACCGACCTGATAGGCGGGCAGACCCAGGCCATGTTCCCCGGCCTGGCCGCCGCGGTGCCGCACATCCGTTCGGGGCGGGTGCGGCCGCTGGCGGTGACCGGGCTGCAGCGCCACCCGCAATTCAAGGACCTGCCGACGCTGGACGAGTCCGGCTTCAAGGGGTTTGACGCCCAGCAGTGGTACGGCGTGGTCGGGCCGGCCGGCATGCCCGCACCCATCGTGAAACAGCTCAACGACACCCTCGCCGTGGTGCTGCGCGCACCCGACATGCGCGAAAAACTCTCGGTCGAGGCGATCGAGCCGCAGGTCATGACGCCGGAGCAGTTCGGCAACTTCATCAAGGCCGACATCGCGCGCTGGACCGACCTGGCACGCGCCCGCGGGATCCAGCTCGACAGCTGATTTTCTGGACAAAATCGCCCTGCAGCCCCCGTCTTTCCTGGGTAAGCAGCTCATTTTTTGATAGCATTTTTAAACTCTGGCAATTTGCCGAAAGCACCCATGGCCCGCAATACCCAGGTCGCCGCCGACCACCACGCCCCGCCCGTCACCCAGATCCTGGCCCAGCATGTCGCCACCCACCCCGGCTTCCTGGCCGGCGGCTGGAGCGCTGCGGTCGACCACGAAGCGCATCGCACCTTCCTGAACTGGCTGGGCTGCGCCGTCGGCGCCGCGAACCATGAAGCCGCCGACGCGGCGCTGGCCGCCGTGGCCATGTTGCAGCCCGCCCCCCAGGCCAGCGTGCTGGGCCGCAAAGAGAAGGTGGACATGGCCAGCGCCGCCCTGGTCAACGGCATCACCTCGCACACCTTCGACTTCGACGACACCCACCTGAAGACCATCATCCACCCGGCCGGCCCGGTGGCCTCGGCCGTGCTGGCGCTGGCCGAACACACGGGCGCCTCCGGCCGCGAGCTGATCGATGCGCTGGTGCTGGGCATCGACGTGTCCTGCCGTGTCGGCAATACCATGTACCCGGAGCACTACGACCGCGGCTGGCACATCACCGGCTCGACCGGCACGCTGGGCGCGGCCGCCGCCTGCGCCCGCCTGCTCAAGCTCGATGTGCAGAAAACCGCGATGGCGCTGGGCATCGCCGCCTCGCAGCCGGTCGGCATGCGCGAGCAGTTCGGCACCATGACCAAACCCTTCCACCCTGGCGGGGCCGCGCGTGCCGGCCTGATGTCGGCGCTGCTGGCCAGCCAGGGTTTCACCGCCAGCCCCAAGGCGCTGGAAGCGCCGCGCGGCATGATGCAGACGGTATCGACCAAAAACGACTGGACCGAAATCACCGGCGAACTCGGCCAGCGTTTTGAAATCTCCTTCAACAGCTACAAACCCTTTGCCTGCGGCATCGTGATCCACCCGAGCATCGACGCCTGCGCCCAGTTGCGCGCGCAGGGTGTGACGCCGGAGCAGATCGAGCGCATCGAGCTCAAGGTGCATTCGCTGGTGCTCGAACTGACCGGCAAGAAGGAGCCGGCCGACGGCCTGCAGGCCAAGTTCAGCGTCTACCACAGCTGCGCCGCCGGCCTGAGCTTCGGACGCGCCGCCGAGGACGAGTTCTCCGACGAAATCGTCAACCGGCCCGACATGGTCGCCTTGCGCCGCAAGGTGGTGGCCACGGTGGACGATTCCATCGACGAGGCCAGCGCCGACGTGACCGCCGTGTTGACCGATGGGCGACGCGTGCATGTGTTTGTCGAACATGCGATCGGCTCGCTGCAGAACCCGATGACCGATGCCATGCTGGAAGCCAAGTTCAGCGGCATGTCGGATGCCGTGATCGGTGCAGCAAAAACCGCGGCGCTGATCAAGGCGTGCTGGGCTGTGGGCACGGCGAAGGACCTGCGCGCGCTGAGCGCGCTGGCCTGCCCGTGAGCCGCCCCCGTGTTGTTGTCCTCGACGACAGCGAACGTGCGCTGCGGCGCCTGGGCGACTGGACACGCATAGACGCGCAGGCCGAGGTCAGCGTGCACCACGCGCCGCTCACGGGCGCCGCGCTGGTGGAAGCGCTCCGGGACGCCGACGCCCTTGTGCTGATGCGCGACCGCACCCCCTTCACGGCCGAGCTGCTGGCCCAGCTCCCGAAATTGCGCTACCTGGTGTTCACCGGCACACGCAATGCGAAGCTGGACCTGGCGGCCCTGGCCGCGCGCAACATCCCGGTCAGTTGCACCGAGTTCGGGCCGTCCAAGGACAGCACCTGCGAGTTGACCTGGGCGCTGATCCTGGCGGCCACCAAACAGCTGGCCAGCCACAGCGCGCGCCTGCAGGCCGGTGCCTGGCGCAGCGAGCTGTCCGAAAGCCTTCCGGGCACGCTGGCCGGTCAGCGCCTGGGCCTGGTCGGGCTCGGCGAAATCGGTGGGCGGGTGGCCCGGGTCGGCCGGGCGCTGGGCATGGAGGTGGTGTGCTGGAGCCCGCGCATGACGGCCGAACGCGCCGCTGCCGAGGGCGCGGCCTTTGTACCGCTGGAGGAACTGCTGGCGAGTTCACGCGTCGTGAGCCTGCACCTGGTGGTGACGCCGGCGACGCGTCAGCTGATCAATACCGGACGGCTGGCCCTGATGCAGCCGGGCAGCCTGCTGGTCAACACCTCGCGCGCCGACCTGGTGGACACGCCGGCGCTGGTGCAGGCTTTGCGGCAGGGCCGGCCCGGTTTTGCGGCCCTCGATGTCTTCGATACCGAGCCCCTGCCCCTGGACGACGCGTTGCGCGCCCTGCCGAACGTGCTGTTGACGCCGCACCTGGGGTTTGTGACCGAAGCGGTGTTCCAGCGCTTTGCCACCGGCGTGACCGAATGCCTGGAGGCCTGGCTGTCCCAGCGGCCCCTGGTGCGCCAGGTCGCGCCCGCCTGAGCCTGCAGCAGCGCGCTTGACACGGCGCAAGCGCGCTGCATTCCTACATCCGGGGGCTGAACTAAAGCCGAAAATGGGGCACCAACAGGTTGGACTCAGGGTTTACGCGGATAGCCTGACCCTATACACGTCATTGAACCTATTGCTTAGCACTCTCTCCAACAGAGTGCTAATATTTGACTTCAGAAAAGGAGTTTGCCTCATGTCCTATGCGCTTTCCCCCAAAGTGACACCCGCCAGCACGGCCTTGGCGAGCGCCAATCCGTGGTCGCTGCTGCCGCCGCTGGGCAACCTGGACGCCTATATTTCTGCGGTCAACCGCCTGCCCATGCTCACTTTGGAGCAGGAGCAGGAGTTCGCGCGCAGCCTCAAGGACAATAACGACCTTGATGCAGCCGGTAAGTTGGTGCTCTCTCACTTGCGCCTGGTCGTGGCGACCTCCCGCAAATACCTCGGTTACGGCCTGCCCCACGCCGACCTGATCCAGGAAGGCAACATCGGCCTGATGAAGGCGGTCAAACGGTTCGATCCGGACCAGGGCGTGCGCCTGGTCAGCTACGCGCTGCACTGGATCAAGGCCGAGATGCACGAGTACATCCTGAAGAACTGGCGCATGGTCAAGGTGGCGACCACCAAGGCCCAGCGCAAGCTGTTTTTCAACCTGCGCTCCATGAAGCAGGGTTTCAAGGACGATGCCGATGTGGCGACGCACCGCGACACCCTGACCGAGGACCAGATCAGCTCGATGGCCAAAACGCTGAACGTCAAGCGTGAGGAAGTCATCGAGATGGAGCAGCGCATGTCCGGCGGCGACGTCTTGCTGGACCCGAGCCCGAGCGACGACGGCGAAGACGCTTTCGGCCCGATTGCCTACCTGTCGGACGCGACCCAGGAGCCGACCCAGCTGATGGAGTCGCGCCAGCGCGACTACCTGGCGAGCGACGGCATTGCGACGGCGCTGGAAGGCCTGGATGAGCGCTCGCGCCGCATCGTCGAGGAACGCTGGCTCAAGGTCAACGACGACGGCTCCGGCGGCATGACGCTGCACGACCTGGCGGCCGAGTACAAGGTCAGCGCGGAGCGTATCCGCCAGATCGAGGTGGCCGCCATGAAAAAGATGAAGAAGGTGCTGGCCGCTTACGCCTGAACCTGCCTGATACCTTGCCCGTGATGCCGCGACAGCGGCCATTGCGCAAAGCCTGCATTCGACCATCGCCTGCAGGCTTTTTTTTGCCTGCACGCTGCTGCCTAGTTTCCCTTGAGCAGCAGCTGGAGGTCGGCGGCCAGGGCCGGCGCGCCGGTGCCGTAACGGCTGTACAGGCGCACCCGGCCCTGCGGGTCGAACACATAACTGCCGGCCGAATGGTCCAGCGTGTAGCTGCCCGCGGTCTTGCCGTCGACCTTCTTGTAGAAAATCTTGAAGTCCTTGGCGACTTGCGGCAGCTTGTCGGGTTCCGGGCGCAGCGCCAGGAAGCTCGGGTCGAAATTGGCCATGTAGGCTTTCAGCACCTCGGGCGTGTCGCGCTCCGGGTCCAGCGAAACGAACAGGCCCTGCAGCCGCTCGCCGTCGGCGCCCAGCAGCTTCTTGATCTCGGCCAGCTCGGCCATGGAAGTCGGGCAGACATCCGGGCACTGGGTGAAGCCGAAGAAGATCACCACGACCTTGCCGGCAAAGTCCTTGATGCTGCGCATCTGCCCGTTGTGGTCGGCCAGCGCAAAGTCCTTCGCGTAGTCGGCGCCGGTGATGTCGATGCTGGTGAACTTCGGTTTGGCATCGGTACACCCCGACATCAGGCCAAAAAGGCCTGAAGCCCCTGTCCAGAGAGCGCCACCAGCTATCAACTTGATAGCACTTCTTTTGCCGGGGGAGGTTGGGTTCAGGCTCATACGAGGTAGTGGTCCAGCAGCAGCGCCGCAAACAAAACAGACAGGTGGATCAGCGAAAAGCGGAAGGTCTTGCGTGCCAGCGCGTCGGAATAATTGCGCCACAGCTTCCACGCATACCAGCTGAAACCGAAGCTCAGCACGAGGGCCGCCACCAGGTACAACCAGCCGCTCATCTTGAAGACAAAAGGCATCAGGCAGGCCGCAAACAGCACCAGGGTGTAGAGGAACACCTGCAGCCGCGTGAACTCGTTGCCGTGGGTCACCGGCAGCATCGGCAAGCCGGACTTGCGGTAATCCTCCACGCGGTATAGCGCCAGCGCCCAGAAGTGCGGCGGCGTCCACAGGAAGATGATCAGGAACAGGATCAGCGCCTCGGGTGAGACCTGGCCGGTCATCGCAGCCCAGCCCAGCACCGGCGGCATGGCGCCGGAAGCGCCGCCGATCACGATGTTCTGCGGCGTCAGCGGTTTGAGGATCACGGTGTAAACCACCGCATAACCGACAAAGGTCGCGAAGGTCAGCCACATGGTCAGCGGATTGACCCAGACGTAGAGGATCACCGAGCCGACCGCGCACAACACGCTGGAAAACGCCAGCGTCAGCGGATTGCTGATCTGCCCCTGCGCCGTGGCGCGCCAGGCCGTGCGTTTCATCTTTGAATCGATGCCCTGCTCGACCAGGCAATTGAAAGCGGCCGCCGCGCCGGCCACCAGCCAGATACCGGCGCAGGCGATCAGCGCCAGCCGGATCTCGGCCCAGCCCGGTACACCGGGCACGGCCAGCACCATGCCAATCAGCGCGCAGAACACGATCAGCTGCACCACGCGCGGCTTGGTCAGCGCGTAAAACTGCGCAAACTTGGACGGCACAAAAGCCGGGATCGCCACGGAGGCGGAGGAATCTGAGGGGTTCATAAGGAGGGAGCCCCCGATTTTGCAGCAGTTGCCGTTTCCGGCGCGCACCGGCTCGAAAAAAGAGCACCGGTCAGCACCACCACCAGCGCAGCGGCGCCGCCGGTGTGCGAGACCGCCGCCACCAGCGGCCAGCCGAGCACGACATTGCTCAGGCCGCTGCCAAACTGCCAGAGCGCCAGCCCGCCCGCCCAGTTGCCCCAGGTCCGCATCGCGGGAATGCGTCGCAACTGCCAGGCCAGAACAAGCAGCACCGTGAAGACAAGGTAGGCCGCCAGACGATGCACGTAATGGATGGCCGTGAGCGCCTGGAAGCTGATGTTCTCGCCGTCCAGCCCGGCACCCAGGGAGCGCCAGAGCGTAAAACCCTCGCGGAAGTCCATGGCGGGCCAGAAGCTGCCCTGGCAGGCCGGAAACTCGTTGCAGGCCAGCACGGCATAGTTGGTGCTGACCCAGCCGCCCAGCGCAATTTGCAGCCACAGCAGCACAAAGCTCACGGCCAGCAGCCACCAGACGCGCCGGGGCAACAGCACCGGCGGCGCCGCGTCGTGTGCCTGCGCGTAACGCACGGCCTGGGCCTGCAACAGCGCCAGCAGGATCAGCCCGCCCAGCAGGTGCAGGGTCACGATCAGTGGGAACAGCTTCATGGTCACCGTCAGCGCGCCGAACGCGCCCTGGATGCAGACCCACAGCAGCGTTGCCATGGGCCACCAGGCCGAGAGAATGTGGTGGGTGGCGCCCTGTTGCCGGGCCTTGCGCCGGCTCAGCCAGGTCGCCACGGCCAGGGTCAGGATCAGTACACCGACGCCGGTCGCCAGGTAGCGGTGGATCATCTCGATCCAGGCCTTGGAATGCGTCACCGGCCCGCTGGGCAGGGCCGCCTGCGCCTCGCTGATCGGCTGTTTCGCCCCCACCGGGCTGGCATGGCCGTAACAGCCCGGCCAGTCCGGGCAGCCGAGGCCCGAATCGGTCAGCCGCGTGAAGGCACCAAACAGCACCAGGTCAAAGGTCAGGAACAGCGTCAGCAAAGTCAGCACCCGCAGGCGCCGTGCCATCGGCTGGTTTTTGTTGCGCAACCAGACCCAGGCCAGCGGGCCCAATGCCAGCATCAGGCCCATGCCCATCAGGCGCAGCGCCGGGCTCAGGTTGTAAAGCTCTTGCGTGTCCATCGCGTCAGGGCTGGCGCCCTTCCTTGTCCCAGGAGGCGGAGGCGCGCAGCAGGCGCTCGAGGTCGCGCTTGGCCTGCGCCGCACCGGCCGCATCCATGTTGGCCGGGAAACGCATCATCCAGTTGCCGATCGGGTCGACCACATACAGGTGGTCGGCGAGCTGGTGGCCGGGGGCCGCTTGCAGCCATTGGTCGAGGCCGGCCACGCGCAGCACGGTGGCGCCCTGCAGCGCGCTGTTCAGCGCCTGCGGGATCGCCGCTTCGTCGCTGACCAGCCAGACCCGGTCCAGCCGGTCTTTTTCGCGGCCCAGCGATTCGCGCAACTGACGCTGGAAATACAGGTGCTGCTGGCAGACCGCATCGCAGGCCCCGCCCGCCACACTGACCAGCAGCCATTGGCCCTTGAGTGCGGGCAAGGTGATGCGCTGCCCGTCGGGCGCCACGGCGGCCAAGGCCGGCAGCGGGCGCTGCGGATCGACCAGTTCACCGTAGTTGCGCCGCCCTTCCGGACGGATCACATAGTAGGTGAAGTAGGACGCGATCACCGGCGCGGCACACACCAGCAGCACGGCCAGCATTTTCCAGCGGCCGGTCCGGGTGTCCGGGCGCGCCATGGCGGCGGCCGCGCCGGCCTGCGGCAGGCTGTGCACCGTCAGGTCCAGCGGCTGGTCACGGTCGGCGGGTCCGGGGGAAGAAGGAGGCGGGGAAGGGGTCACGGTGATTCGCTCTCGGGAACGGAAGAAGAAGCAGTCGCCCTGCGGCGCGGAAGAATCAGCTGGTACCAGGCATACAGGCCCAGCAGCAAGGCACACAGGCCAAACCACTGGAAGGCATAACCGTAATGTTTGTCGACGCCGGTGTTCGGCGCCGCCCAGTTGCGCAGCAGGCCCTCGCTGGCCGGGCCGGCCTGCAACAAGGACACCGGCAACAGCTGCAAGCCGGTTTCGGCGCTGAAAGCCGCCAGGTCGAGATTTTGCCGGATGCGGCCCTGCACTGCCCCGTCAAACTCGTATAGCTTGGACGGCGGCGGGGCCATGCGGCCGCTGACCGTGACCACCCCTTCCGGCGTCTGGACCGCGGCCAGGCGGGCGCGGTCGCTGAAGTCGCGCGGCACCCAGCCGCGCTGCACCAGCACGGCCTTGTCACTACCGGCCAGCAGCAGCGGCGTCACCACCCAGAAGCCGGACTTGCCGTCCATGGGCCGGTTGTCCAGGTAAACCGTGTGGGCGGCCTGCCAGCGGCCTGCCAGCGCGGCCTCGCGGTGCACCGCATCCGCTATGTTTTCCATAGCTGCCAGCGCTTGTCCGTCAAGGGCTGGAAGCATTTTTTGTCCATCAACCGCAGCTTGCAGGGCCTGCTTCTGCGCGGCGCGGCGCAGCTGCCACTGGCCCAGCGAAAAGGTCAGGGCCACCATCAGCAGCGTCGCCAGCGTCAGCACCGCAAAACGCGGCTGGAGCAGGCGGGAACTCATGCGCGGATAATCCGGTTCATGAACTACCTTGTTGCATTCGCATTTTTGGCCATCCTCGCCAGCCTGGCGTCGGCGCTGTTTTTCATGCTCAGGGACGGCACCGGCGGCAAGGCGAAAACCAGCAACATGGCACGCGCGCTGGCCTTCCGCGTGGGATTTTCCATCGTGCTGTTCATCTGCATCCTGATCGCCTGGAAGATGGGTTATATCCAGCCTACCGGGATTCCGGCGGGCAAGTAAAAAAGGCCGCAACAGCGGCCTTCACGTCAACATCGGCGTAGCGAGAGCTTGTCAGCCGAGGCGCGGGTGGCCGGGAACCGCAGTGGACTTCAGGTCCATGAGGATTTCCGGACGGGCCCCGCAACGACGGATCACGAGCTCGCAGTAGCCGCCCCGTCACATCCAGTAGACAAGGATGTACAAGCCCAGCCACACCACGTCCACAAAGTGCCAGTACCAGGCCGCGCCTTCGAAGCCGAAGTGGCGGTCGGCCGTGAAGTGGCCGCTTTGCAGGCGCAGCGTGATGAACAGCAGCATCAGCATGCCGACAAACACATGGAAGCCATGGAAGCCGGTCAGCATGAAAAATGTCGAGCCGTAAACGCCGGAGCTCAGCTTCAGGTTGAGGTCGCTGTAGGCGTGGAAATATTCATAACCCTGCACACACAGGAAGATGATGCCGAGCAGCACCGTGGCCCACATGAAGGCGATGGTCTTGCCGCGGTGGTTTTCGCGCAGCGCGTGGTGGGCAATCGTCAGCGTCACGCCCGAAGTCAGCAGCAGCGCGGTGTTGATGGTCGGCAGCCAGAACGGGCCCATGGTGGTGAAGGGCTCGATGATGTCGGCAGGCGAGCCGGTCGCGCCGGGCACGGAACTGGGCCAGACCGCCTTGAAGTCGGGCCAGAGCAGGCTGTTTTCGAGGCTGCCCAAAGTCGGCAGCGAATGGGAGCGGGCCCACCACAGCGCGGTGAAGAAGGCGCCGAAAAACATCACTTCCGAGAAGATGAACCAGCTCATGCTCCAGCGGTAGGACAGCTCGATCTTGTGGCCGTACAGGCCGCCTTCACTTTCACGCGCGGCGGCACGGAACCAGAAAAACAGCACGGTCAGCCACCAGACCATGCCGAAGGCCAGCGACCAGGCGCCCCAGCCGGATCCATTGATCCACTGGCCTGCGCCCAGGATGACAAAAAACAGGCCCACAGCCGTCATCACCGGGTAGGCCGAGGGCGCCGGGACAAAATAATACGGTGTGCCTGTATGTGCTGCTGACGACATTTCCAACTCCTGTTTTCGCTAAATTCTTGAATTCACTCTCAAGGGCATGGTGGCCCGCGGCCTGCTAGCCCACCACCCAGGTAGCCAGAAGAATCAGGCTACCGACAAATACCATGACGCCCACCAGGCCCACGATCAGGATGTGCACCGGGTTGAGCTTCTCGATGTCCTCTTCGTAGGCGCCGCGCGAACGCAAGCCGACAAACGACCAGCTGATGGCCTTGACGGTGCGCCAGATCGAGCCCTTGCGCTGGGTCACTGGCGTGTTCATACGCCCGGCTCCGCCCTGACGACATCTGCCGCAGCGACCGGCGCCGCCGGCACCTTGCCGCCCACTTCGAAGAAGGTGTAGGACAGCGTGATGGTGGTCACGTCTTTGGACAGCTTGGGATCAATCACAAAGGCCACCGGCCACTGCTTTTTCTCGCCCGGTGCCAGCGTGTACTGGCTGAAGCAGAAACACTCGAGCTTGTTGAAATGCGAGCCGGCCTGCATGGGCGCGTAACTGGGAATCGCCTGGGCCGACATGGTGCGGTTCTGCACATTCTGGAACTCGTACATCACCGTCGCCAGCTCGCCCGGGTGCACCTGGACCGAGCTGACCGCAGGCTTGAACATCCAGGGCCCGCGCGCATTGGCGTCGAACTCGACCGTGATGCTGCGGCTGGTGTCGACCTGGGTGTTGGCCGACAGCTTGGGCGTGGCGCCCGGAATCAGCCGGTCGCCGAGCGCCAGCACGTTGATGCCGGTCATTTCGCAAATCGCCTTGTAGATAGGCACCAGCGCATAACCGAAGCAGAACATGCCGAGCACGATCACGCCCAGCTTGCCCACCATCCGGAAATTTTCGCGCTTCAGGCCCATGGTTCAGCCCCGGCCGAAAAACACGAGCTTGGCCATGAAGCCGAGAAAAAACACGAGCGCAATCGAGGCCAGGGTCAGGCCCAGGCGCAGGTTGTTTTTTTTCTGTTCAGGTGTCATGGCGCAGGCAAGTCCTGTCGGCTCAGTAATAACCGGTCACCTTGGTCGCGGTGGCGTCCAGGCGGGGGGGTGTCTCGAAGGTGTGGAAAGGCGCGGGCGAGGGAACTTCCCACTCGAGGCCTTCGGCGCCGGCGCCGTCCGGATCGTTCCAGGGCCGCTGCGGTGCTTTTTCGCCCTTGCCCATCATGGTCGGCAGCACGATGAAGAAGAAGAAATAGACCTGTGCAATCCCGAAGAAGAAGGCGCCGACGCTGGCGATCGCGTTGAAGTCGGCGAACTGCATCGGGTAGTCGGCATAACGGCGCGGCATGCCGGCCAGGCCCAGGAAGTGCATCGGGAAGAAGGTGATGTTGAAGGAAATCAGCGACCACCAGAAGTGGATCTTGCCGCGGCGCTCGTTGTACATCACACCGGTCCACTTGGGCGCCCAGTAGTAATAACCGGCGAACAACGCGTACAGCGAGCCGGCCACCAGCACATAGTGGAAGTGGGCCACCACGTAGTAGGTGTCCTGCAGCTGGATGTCAATCGGCGCCACCGACAGGATCAGGCCGGTGAAGCCGCCCATGGTGAACACGAAGATGAAACCGACCGCAAACAGCATGGGTGTCTCGAAGGTCATCGAGCCCTTCCACATGGTCGCAATCCAGTTGAAGATCTTCACGCCGGTCGGCACCGCAATCAGCATGGTCGAGTACATGAAAAACAGCTGGCCGGTCACCGGCATGCCGGTGGTGAACATGTGGTGGGCCCACACGACAAAACTCAGGATGGCGATGGAACCGGTGGCATACACCATGGAGGCGTAGCCGAACAGGCGCTTGCGGGCAAAGGCCGGGATGATCTGGCTGACGATGCCGAAAGCCGGCAGGATCATGATGTAGACCTCGGGGTGGCCGAAGAACCAGAAGATGTGCTGGTACATCACCGGGTCGCCGCCGCCGGCGGGGTTGAAGAAACTGGTGCCGAAGTGGCGGTCGGTCAGCGTCATGGTGATGGCACCGGCCAGAACCGGCATCACGGCGATCAGCAGGTAGGCGGTGATCAGCCAGGTCCAGCAGAACATCGGCATCTTCATCAGCGTCATGCCGGGAGCGCGCATGTTCAGGATGGTCACGATGATGTTGATCGAGCCCATGATGGACGAGGCGCCCAGGATGTGCAGCGCAAAAATGCCGGCGTCCATCGAGGGACCCATCTGCAGGGTCAGCGGTGCGTACAGCGTCCAGCCGGCTGCGGGGGCGCCGCCGGGCATGAAGAAGGAACCAACGATCATCAGGCCGGCAGGAATCAGCAGCCAGAAGCTGAAGTTGTTCATGCGTGCAAACGCCATGTCGGCCGCGCCGATCTGCAGCGGGATCATCCAGTTCGCAAAACCGACAAACGCCGGCATGATCGCGCCGAACACCATGATCAGGCCATGCATGGTCGTGAGCTGGTTGAACAGCTCGGGGTTGACCAGTTGCAGGCCGGGCTGGAACAGCTCGGCACGGATACCCAGCGCCAGCACACCGCCGAACATCAGCATCGTGAAGCTGAACAGCAGGTAGAGCGTGCCGATGTCCTTGTGGTTGGTCGCAAAGACCCAGCGACGCCAGCCCGTGGGGGCGTGTTCGTGCTCTTCGTCGTGGGCGTGATCGTGATGGTCGAGAACTGCACTCATCTTGCTTCCTTTGGTGGCTTGTGCCTGTAGCTTGTCTTGCGGCTGACCAGAGGTCGGGCCTGTATCGGGAAAAATCGCTTATTTGCGCGCGGCCTGGAATTCAGCGGGCTGCACGATCTGGCCGGTCTGGTTGGACCAGTTGTTCTTGGTGTAGGTCGCCACGGCGGCCAGGTCGGTGTCGCTCAGCGCCTTCCAGGCAGGCATCGCGCCACCAGCCGCGCCGTTGAGCAGGATGGCGATCTGTTTGCCATGGTCCTTGTCGACCACGATGGCCGAGCCGTCCAGCGGCTTGATCGGGCCGGCGCCCTTGCCGTTGGCCTGGTGACAGGCAGCGCAATTGGCGGCATAAACTTTTTCGCCGCGGGCCTTCAGCTCGGGCAGCGCCCAGACCTTGGAAGGATCGTCGGCCTTGGCGGCGGCTTCCTTGACCTTCACGCCGACCCACTTGCTGTAATCCTCGGCGGAGAGCACCTTGACGTGGATGGGCATGTAGGCGTGTTCCTTGCCGCACAGCTCGGCGCACTGGCCGTAGAAGTCGCCGGTCTTTTCGGCGCGGAACCAGGTGTCGCGCACAAAGCCGGGAATCGCATCCTGCTTGATGCCGAAGGCCGGCACCATGAAGGCGTGGATCACGTCATTGGCGGTGGTGATGATGCGGATCTTGCGGTCCACCGGCACCACCAGCGGGTTGTCGACCTTGAGCAGGTAGTCATCGACATTCTGGCCCTTGGCAGGGCCGCCCTTGTCGGACATTTCGCGGTGTGTGCTGTCCAGCGTGGAGACAAAGCCGATGCCTTCGCCCTCGCCCTTGATGTAGTCGTAGCCCCATTTCCACTGCATGCCGGTGGCCTTGATGGTCAGGTCGGCACTGGTGGTGTCCTTGGAAGCGACCAGCACCTTGGTGGCCGGCAGCGCCATCAGGATCACGATGACAAACGGCACAATGGTCCAGATGATCTCGACCGTGGTGGACTCGTGGAAGTTGGCCGATTTGTGGCCGACCGACTTGCGGTGTTTCCAGATCGAATAAAACATCACCCCGAACACCGCCAGGAAGATGATCAGGCAGATGATCATCATGAACCAGTGCAGCCACTGCTGCTCTTCGGCGATTTTGGTGACGGCGGGATGCAGGTTGAGCTGGTTGACGGCCGGGCCGCCGGGCAGATCATTGACCGCATGGGCTGCGGTGCTGATCCCTGCGCCCACAAAGGCCGCAGCGCCAGCCAGCCTCGAACCGGCGTTCCGGGCCAGTGACGTCAAACCCCGGCCTGCGTGCTTCATTCCCGATCCTATCGTTGTACGTACGTTCATCGTGATCACTTTTAATGCCTCAATTACCGACTGATTAAGCGGCTGATTATAAAGTTAGCCATGAGGCCCACCGCTTCAACCCTCCGCCTGCCGCCCTGCTTTCAGTTCCGACTCAACATCCGCGCAACGCATGGCGGATTTCCCGCGCCAGTGCCGGCCTCAATTCGGGGCGCACATGCCGCCCCACCCTGACCGACCGGCCCTGGGCCGACACCTCGATCAGCGAGCCGTCACCATGTTTGGGTTCGACCCGAACCCACAAGCGGTTGAATTCCGCGCGCTCCAGGCGCCCCGCGTTCTCGAGCTCCACAACCAGCTGCCCGCCCTGCAGCACAATGCGCTCACCGTCGGTGGCATGCCGGGCATAAGCGGAAAAGGCCGCGCCCAGCACCAGCAACTCGAGGCATGCAAAAGGCATCACCAGCGTCGCACCCTGCAGCCAGAAAAATCCCGCAATGCCCAGCGAGACGGCGCACAGCGACACATAAAGCCAGGCCAGCTGGGCCGGCTTGATCGAGCAATTGCGCTTGAGCAGCCACTGAACCGCCGGCTGGCCCTGACCGTTCTGGCCGGAAGCCGTGGCGAAACGAAAAG
Organism: Paenacidovorax caeni; assembly: GCA_943370985.1. Taxonomy (GTDB): domain Bacteria; phylum Pseudomonadota; class Gammaproteobacteria; order Burkholderiales; family Burkholderiaceae_C; genus Polaromonas; species Polaromonas caeni_A. Next base: position 2,607 of record CALRTF020000014.1, on the reverse strand, counting down.
CCGGAGAGACGTGCGACACGGGGCAAGACTCGAAAAATTGCCGCCGATCAAACACTTTCGGCCGCGTGGTGCGTGGGAACATACCCAAAATTCGTGTCTGGATTGTAGCCGGGTTTACCCCGTGCAAGGCCGCCTGCGCGGACCTCTGCCGGCCGGACCTGCGGGCGCGCGCAGCGCGGGACGCGAAGCGGGCGGCGTGGCGGGCTAATGCTTGTTGCGCGAGCCCTGCAACATCTCGCGCATGTCCGCGACAGAGACGGCGCTTTGGGCGCTGACCTTGAGCTTGGGCTGCGCCTTCATCGCGTGCCCATAAATGATTTCGAAGGTCAGCACCAGCCTGCCGTCGGCCTGGCGCGGCAAGCGGGCCGCCAGTTCCTGCAACAGGCGGGCCTTCCAGGCGCGGCCGCGCAGGGCCGCAAAGCGCTGCGGATGAAAATTGCGGCCCAGTTCGCGCAACTCCTGCAGCAGACGCTCCGGCGTTTCGAAGGTCAGCGTGATGCGCTCCATGTCCATCACCGGCTCGGCGAAACCGGCCTGCACCAGCATGTCACCCCAGTCATGCATGTCGGTCAGCTGGTGGCTGGCGGGGGGCCAGCCCAGGGCCGCGTAGATGTCGCGCACTTCGCGCGCGGTATCCGGGCCCAGGCAGGAAAACATCAGGAAGCCGCCGACCTTGATCGCGCGCTGCCACTCCGCGATCAGGGCCTGCGGATCGGCCGCCTCGTGCAAGGCCATGTTGGCCCAGAGCATGTCGACAGTGCCTGGCGGCGGCGCCCCGAAGCGCACGGCGGGGCGCCGCCAGCGTGTCGGATGCCACCACGGGATTGCTATTTTTTTGATGGCTGCTTGCGCACGTCCGGCATGGGCTTCGAGCACAAAACACGCGGAATCGGGATAACGCGCGGCGAGCAGGGCATGGGCCGCCACGCCACCGCGCAAGGCGCCCCAGTCGAGCCAGGCTTTGGGCTGCAGCCGTATCCACTGCAAGCGGTCCAGCATGCGCTGCGCGACTTCCTCGTGCAGCCAGGGCGAAGCGGCCGGCGCCACGCGCTGCCACCGCCCGACGGCAGTCGGGTCCAGGGTGGGCGGGCGTTCGGTGGGCATCAAGGGGGCAGAAGGCAAGCGCCGAGTATATTGACATGATGTTGCTGCGCCTGCTTGCACTGGTTTCGCCGGCTTCCGCCCTGCAGTCACTGGCCAGCCAGTGCGCTGTCTGCCGCAGCTGGCCGGCGCGCCGCGTTTGCGCTGCGTGCACCAGCCGCTTCGGCCAGATACACGCACGCTGCATCAGTTGCGCACTGAGGCTTCCCGCCGACCTGTCGGGTGGCCGCGGCCCGCCCTCGCTGCATTGCGCGGCCTGCCTGCGCCAGCCCCCGCCGCTGGATGCCTGCTTTGCAGCCATGCCTTATGCCTACCCGTGGTCTGATCTGGTGGCCCGCTACAAATTCGGCGGCGACCCGGCCTGGGCCGCGGTTTTCGCCGGCCTGCTGCTCGAAGTCCCCGGCGTGCGCGCCAGCCTGGGCAGCCTGCAGGCGGACGACTGGCTGCTTCCCCTGCCGCTGTCGGTGCAGCGGCTGCAGTCACGCGGCTTCAACCAGGCCTGGGAACTGGTCAAGGCGCTGGCGCGCCGCAGCGGCACGGCTGCCGGCACCGACGCCGGGCTGCTGCTGCGCATCAGGGACACGCCGCCGCAAGCGCGGCTGGGCCGCGAAGCCCGTCTGCGCAACCTCCGGGGTGCTTTCGTTGTGGAACCCCTGCGTGTGCACGAGATCCAGGGCCGCCGTGTGCTGCTGGTCGATGACGTGATGACCAGCGGCGCCTCCCTGTTCGCCGCCGCCGCGGCCTTGCGTGAAGCCGGCGCAGCGGCGGTCAGCGCGATGGTCTTCGCCAGAACCGAATAAGCTCCTGCGGCGGCGACAATCGGGCCATGTTCAACATCGTTCTGGTCGAGCCCGAAATCCCGCCCAACACCGGCAATGTGATCCGCCTGGCGGCCAACACCGGTTGCCGGCTGCACCTGGTGGAGCCGCTGGGTTTCTCGATGGACGACAAACACATGCGGCGGGCCGGCCTCGACTACCACGAGTACGCCGAACTGAGGCGCCATGCCGACTGGGCTGCGTTTCTGGCCGCCGAGCAACCCGACCCGCTGCGCCTGTTTGCGCTGACCACCCGCGGCACCCGCCTTGTGCACGACAACGCGTTTGCACCCGGCGACTGGCTGGTGTTCGGCTCGGAAACCCGGGGCCTGGCCCCGGAACTGCGCGAGGGCTTCGCGCCGGCGCAGCGCCTGAAGCTGCCGATGCGGGAAGGGCAACGCAGCCTGAACCTGTCGAATGCCGTGGCCGTCACCGTGTTCGAGGCCTGGCGGCAAAACGGTTTCGGCTGAGTCCCTGGCGCTTTCAGCGCCCGGCCGTGGCCTGCGGCGCAAATTCCGCCAGGAAATCGAGAAAGGCCCGGGTTCGCGCCGGCATGAACTTGCGCGTCGGCAAGGCGGCGTAAATCGTGAAGCGGCCGAAGATCCAGTCCGGCAGCACCTGCACCAGGGTGCCGCGCGCCAGGTGCGGCGCCACCAGCATGCGCGACAGGAAAGTGATGCCCGCCCCA
>CALRTF020000013.1:0-32819 GCA_943370985.1 Paenacidovorax caeni | reverse complement strand
TCGTCTATCTCCTCAAGTGCTCTGATGGGTCGTATTACTGCGGTCACACGGATGACCTGGACGCGCGCATGCCACAGCACTACGCAGGAGAGATCGGCTACACATCTACCCGCAAGCCTGTTGCGCTTGTCTGGCAAGGCGAGTTTGAGACTCGTGCGGGAGCGATAGCGTTCGAGCAGCAGATCAAGGGTTGGTCTCGGGCGAAAAAAGAGGCATTGATTGCCGGTGATTGGGACAAGATCAAGCAGCTTGCAAGCTCCTCCTCCACCGTTCGGGCTGAGCTTGTCGAAGCCCCCGCGCATGTCCAAAGCGGGCAGGCGAATGAGACAGGCCCTTCGACAAGCTCAGGGCGAACGGATGGGCTACAACAGCGTATTCTCGATGGCGACGCCGCCGTGCAGCGCCGCGCCATCGCCAAGGCCATCACGCTGCTCGAATCCACGCGTGCCGACCACCGCACCCAGGGCGATGAATTGCTGACGGCCCTGCTGCCGCACACCGGCCAGGCTTTTCGCCTCGGCATCAGCGGCGTGCCTGGCGTCGGCAAATCGACGTTTATCGAGGTGCTGGGCCTGTATCTGATCAAGCAGGGGCACCGCGTGGCGGTACTGACCATTGACCCCTCGTCCAGTGTCTCTGGCGGCTCCATCCTTGGCGACAAGACGCGCATGGAGCAGCTCTCGGTCCACGAAAAAGCCTACATCCGGCCCAGCCCCTCGTCCGGCACGCTGGGCGGCGTCGCTGAAAAAACCCGCGAGGCCATGCTGGTCTGCGAAGCCGCCGGCTACGACATCGTGATTGTCGAGACCGTCGGTGTCGGCCAGTCCGAAACCGCGGTGGCCGGCATGACCGACATGTTTGTGCTGATGCAGCTGCCCAATGCCGGTGACGACCTGCAGGCGATCAAGAAGGGCGTGATGGAGCTGGCCGACCTGGTCATCATCAACAAGGCCGACATCGACGCCGACGCCGCGATGCGCGCGCAGGCCCAGATCACCTCGGCCATGCGGCTGTTCGGCCTGGTCAACAACGCGATGGGCAGCGCACAAGCCGCGGCTTACGATTCGGTCTGGCACCCGCAGGTGATCCAGTTGAGTGCGCTGCACAACAAAGGTGTCGATGCCTTCTGGACAGCGGTGACGCAATTCAGGACAGTCCAGACCGCCAATGGCCGGCTGGCCGCGCGGCGCCAGCAGCAATCGCTGGCCTGGATGTGGGAGCGCATCGACGCGGCCCTCAAGCAGGCCTTCCGCCAGGACCCGGCGGTCAGCGCCTTGCTGCCGACAACGCTGGCCGACGTTGCCGGCGGCCGCATCCCGGCCTCCACCGCAGCACGAAATCTGCTTGCAGCCCACGCGGGACAAGGGCAAGCAGCTATCAAATAAATAGCATAGAGAAAGCACACCATGCAGGAAATCCTTGAACAACTCGAGAAAAAACGTGCTGCCGCCCGGCTTGGCGGCGGGCAAAAACGCATAGATGCCCAACATGGCAAGGGCAAACTCACTGCGCGTGAACGGCTCGAGCTGCTGCTCGACGAAGGCACGTTTGAAGAGTGGGACATGTTTGTCGAACACCGCTGCACCGACTTCGGCATGCAGGACAACAAGGTGCCCGGCGATGGCGTGGTGACCGGCTACGGCATGATCAACGGGCGCCTGGTGTTTGTCTTCAGCCAGGACTTCACCGTGTTCGGCGGTGCGCTGTCTGAAGCGCATGCCGAAAAAATCTGCAAGGTCATGGACCAGGCCATGAAAGTCGGCGCGCCGGTGATCGGCCTCAACGATTCGGGCGGTGCGCGCATCCAGGAGGGTGTGGCCTCATTGGGTGGGTATGCCGACGTGTTCCAGCGCAATGTCATGGCTTCGGGCGTGGTGCCGCAAATCAGCATGGTGATGGGCCCCTGCGCCGGCGGTGCGGTGTACTCACCGGCCATGACCGACTTCATCTTCATGGTGAAGGACAGCAGCTACATGTTTGTCACCGGCCCCGAGGTCGTGAAAACCGTGACGCACGAGGAGGTGACGGCCGAGGAGCTCGGCGGCGCCACCACCCACACCACACGCAGCGGCGTGGCCGACCTGGCGTTTGAAAACGATGTGGAAGCGCTCTTGATGTTGCGCCGGCTCTATAACTATCTGCCGCTGAACAACCGCGAGAAGGCACCGATACGCCCCAGCGCCGACCCGGCTGGCCGCATGGACCTGAGCCTGGACACGCTGGTGCCCGAAAACCCGAACAAGCCCTACGACATGAAGGAGCTGATCACCAAGACGGTGGACGACGGCGACTTCTTCGAGCTGCAGCCCGAATACGCCAAAAACATCATCATCGGTTTTGCGCGCATGGAAGGCCAGAGTGTCGGTATCGTCGCGAACCAGCCGCTGGTGCTGGCCGGTTGCCTGGACATCAAGAGCTCGATCAAGGCCGCGCGTTTTGTGCGTTTTTGCGACGCCTTCAACATCCCGGTGATCACCTTTGTGGACGTGCCAGGTTTCATGCCCGGCACCAGCCAGGAATACGGCGGCATCATCAAACACGGCGCCAAGCTGCTGTACGCGTATGCCGAATGCACGGTGCCCAAGATCACCGTGATCACGCGCAAGGCCTACGGCGGCGCCTACGACGTGATGAGTTCCAAACACCTGCGCGGCGACGTCAACTTCGCCTGGCCCAACGCCGAGATTGCGGTCATGGGCGCCAAGGGCGCGGTCGAGATCATCTTCCGCGAGGACCGCAAGGACCCGGTCAAGCTGGCCGCGAAAGAAGCCGAGTACAAGGCACGTTTTGCCAACCCCTTTGTGGCCGGCGCGCGCGGTTTCATCGACGACGTGATCCTGCCGCATGAAACCCGCAAGCGGATTTGCCGCTCGCTGGTGATGCTCAAGGACAAGAAGCTCGAGAACCCGTGGAGGAAGCACGGGAATATTCCGCTGTGAAAGCCTGGCTCGGTCGCTACTCGTTGAAGCGCAGCGGCTGGCACCGCTTCTGGTTCTCTATGGCTGTGATCTTGGCTGTAGGTTGTGGGTTCTGGCTAATGTTGCCGTCACCTGCAGAGAGTTATGCATCTGCCTTGCGTGAACGCGAGTTATGCAAGGTGCGCTGCCAGCCGAAGCAGGGCGCACTGAGCCGCGTCGAACGGTACCCCGGCCAGCATCAAAGGGAGCCGAAATCCCAATCATCCGGACCGTTGCAATGTATCTGCAGTTAGGAAGTCAAATGTTTACCAAAATTCTTATTGCCAATCGGGGCGAAATCGCCTGCCGCGTCATCCTCACTGCCCGCAAGATGGGCATCAAAACCGTCGCCGTGTATTCCGACGCCGACAAGGATGCGCGCCACGTCGAGCTGGCCGACGAGGCCGTCCACATCGGCCCCGCACCCAGCCGCGACAGTTATTTGCAGGCCGACAAGATCATTGCCGCCTGCAAACAGACCGGCGCGCAGGCGGTGCACCCGGGTTACGGCTTTCTCAGCGAAAACGCCGGCTTTGCCAAACGTGTGGAGGAAGAGGGCATCGTCTTCATCGGCCCCAAACATTATTCGATTGCCGCCATGGGCGACAAGATTGAATCGAAAAAGTTGGCCGGCGCGGCAGGCGTGAACTGCATTCCCGGCGTCAACGACGCGATAGCGACCGCCGAGAAGGCTGTCGAGATCGCCCAGGGCATCGGTTACCCGGTGATGATCAAGGCCTCGGCCGGCGGCGGCGGCAAGGGCCTGCGCGTGGCCTTCAACGACAAGGAAGCCTTCGAGGGCTTTACCTCCTGCCGCAACGAAGCCCGCAACAGCTTCGGCGACGACCGGGTCTTCATCGAGAAGTTTGTCGAGGAGCCGCGCCACATCGAGATACAGCTGCTGGGCGACAGCCATGGCAACGTGATTTACCTCAACGAGCGTGAATGTTCGATCCAGCGCCGCCACCAGAAGGTGATCGAGGAGGCGCCGTCGCCCTTTATCAGCGACGCGACGCGAAAAGCCATGGGTGAGCAGGCGGTGGCGCTGGCCAAGGCCGTCAAGTACCAGAGCGCCGGCACGGTGGAGTTTGTGGTCGGCAAGGACCAGAGTTTTTACTTTCTCGAGATGAACACCCGGCTGCAGGTCGAACACCCGGTGACCGAATGCATCACCGGGCTGGACCTGGTCGAACTGATGATCCGCGTCGCGGCCGGCGAGAAGCTGCCGCTGGCGCAGAAGGATGTGCAGCGCAAGGGCTGGGCCATCGAGTGCCGCATCAATGCCGAGGACCCTTTCCGCAACTTCCTGCCCTCGACCGGCCGCCTCGTGCGTTTCCAGCCGCCCAAGGAGACCATGTTTGCCTCGGACACTGCGCAGTTGTACGGCGTGCGCGTCGATACCGGCGTGCAGGACGGCGGCGAGATCCCGATGTTTTACGACTCGATGATTGCCAAACTGATCGTGCACGGCAAGGACCGCGCGGAGGCGATTGCGAAGATGCGCGAGGCGCTCAATGCCTTTGTGATCCGCGGCATCAGCAGCAACATTCCTTTCCAGGCCGCGCTGCTGGCGCACCCGAAGTTTGTTGCGGGCGACTTCAATACCGGCTTCATCGCCGAGAACTACGCCCAGGGTTTCCACGCCGAAGACGTGCCGCATGCAGACCCTGACTTCCTGCTGGCGCTGGCGGCCTACGTGAACCGCCGCATGCTGGGCCGCGCGGCCGGCATCAGCGGGCAGATGCCCGGCCATGGCGTGACGGTCGGCGAGGAATTTGTCGTGATTGCGCTTGGCGCCGGTGGTGCCAACACGCCGCATCCGGTGGTGGTGCGCGACTTCGAAGCCAAATCGGGCTCCAGCCGGCTACAGGTGGGGGCAAGCAGCTATGAAATCTGTAGCAACTGGCACCTCGGCGGGGCCCGCATCCGCGGCACCGTGAACGGCCAGGCCTTCGCCGCGCAGGTCGAGCGCGGTGTCGGCCGCAATCCGCTGGCGATCCGCATCAACCATGACGGTACCCGGCTCGATGCGCTGGTGCTGTCGCCGCGGGCGGCCCAACTCCATGCGCTGATGCCTTACAAGGCGCCGCCCGACATGAGCCGTTTTGTGCTCTCGCCCATGCCCGGCCTGCTGGTCGAGGTGGCGGTGCAGCCGGGCCAGAAGGTGCAGGCCGGCGAACGTGTCGCGGTGATCGAGGCCATGAAGATGGAAAACGTGTTGTTTGCGACCGCCGACGGCGTGGTCGGCAAGGTCCTGGCCGGCAAGGGCGAGTCGCTCAGCGTCGATCAGCCGATTGTGGAATTTGTCTGAAGCCCTGGGAGCGCACATGAAGACCCCTGAATTTGAAGCTTCGCTGCAAGCCGACGGCTTCGGCGAGATCACCACCGTCGAGCGGCCGGCGGCTTACCAGCTTGGCGAACACGACCATGCTTTCGATGCGCGCGCCCTGATCATCGCCGGCGACATCACGCTGGTGGTCGATGGTGTGTCCACCACCTACGGCGTGGGCGATATCTTCCGGCTGGCAGCCGGCACGCCACACCATGAAAGCGCCGGCCCGCAGGGCGTGAGTTACCGGGTCGGCCGCCGCGCGGTCAGCACACGATGAGCCGGCCCTTCAAGGTGCTGGGCATCCAGCAAATTGCCATCGGCGGCCCCGACAAGCAGCGCCTGGGCAAACTCTGGGTCGACATGCTGGGCCTGGAAGTCACCGGCACTTTCCGCAGCGAGCGCGAAAACGTCGACGAGGACATCTGCGCCATCGGCAGCGGGCCGTTCAAGGTCGAGGTCGACCTGATGCAGCCGCTGGATCCTGACAAAAAGCCCGCGGTGCACACCACGCCGCTGAACCACGTGGGCCTGTGGATCGACGATCTGCCCAAAGCCGTTGACTGGCTGACAGCGCAGGGCGTGCGGTTTGCGCCGGGCGGCATTCGCCCCGGCGCGGCGGGCTTCGACATCTGCTTTTTGCACCCCAAGGCCAGCGAGGCCTTCCCGATTGCCGGTGAAGGTGTGCTGATCGAGCTGGTGCAGGCGCCGCCCGAGGTGGTCAAGGCCTTCAGCGCGCTGGCTGCCGCCGCCGCCTGATGCTGCGGCTTGCCGTGTTGTACGAGAAAAGAATGCCTTTCTGGCCTTTTTTCCGCCACTGGCGCCTGGGATTCGCGCCCTAAGCTGTGGGCAGTCAACCAGGAGCTTGCGATGCGATCCACGGATTCCCGAGCCGGCGCGAAAACCGCCAGGACATGTGCCTTCCGGCTTGTACCGCCCTTGTGCCGTTACCCCGCTGCACAGTCTGTGCTGGTCCAGGCCTTCGTGCGGCGAATGGCCGACCACGGCGTCTGGATCAGCAGCGCATTGATGTTGTGTGACCGGCGTTATGCGCTGGGCCAGCTCAGCAACGCGCATTGCAGCGACGATGATGGCCTGCGCGACATGGCCATGGCGCTTTTTCTCGACATCGAGAGCAGCACGGTGCAGCGCCAGCCGTCCGGACCAGCGCCCTGAACCGGGCCAGGCTTGCCGAAGCGGCTTGCGTACCGCTTGGCGGGCAGGCCCGGACCGAGGGATTGCCCCGAGAGCGCTGCGGGGCGGGTGAGGCGTAAACTGGCCCGGCCTCCTGGCCGTTGACGCGTGCTGCAGGGGGCAAGGAGACAGCACTTGCAGCCCACCAATGTCGCCAAGCCGTCCTATTTCCACAAGGTCGTCGACTGCCAATGGGCCTGTCCGGCCCACACCCCCGTCCCCGAATACATACGCCTGATCGGCCAGGGCCGCTATACCGATGCCTACATGGTCAACTGGGTGTCGAATGTGTTTCCCGGCATCCTGGGAAGGACTTGCGACCGGCCGTGCGAGCCGGCCTGCCGCCGCGGCCGGGTCGAGGAGAACAACGGCGAACTGCCGGAACCTGTCGCGATCTGCCGCCTCAAGCGGGTCGCGGCCGACATGAAAGACGATGTGCGCCAGCGCATGCCCCGGATCGCGCCCAGCAACGGCAAGCGGATTGCCTGCATAGGCGCCGGTCCGGCGTCCTTGACGGTGGCGCGTGACCTGGCCCCGCTGGGCTACGAGGTGACGGTGTTTGACGGTGAGGCGAAAGCGGGCGGGTTCATCCGCACCCAGATTCCGCGCTTTCGCCTGCCGGAGTCGGTGATCGACGAAGAAACCGGCTACATCCTCGATCTGGGCGTGTATTTCAAGAGTGGCCAGCGCATCGCGTCGATGCAGGGACTGCTGTCCGGGGGCTACGACGCAGTGTTTGTCGGTTGCGGCGCGCCGCGCGGCCGCGACCTGGACCTGCCGGGGCGCCGGGAGATCGCGGAGAACATCCACATCGGCATCGACTGGCTGGCTTCGGTGTCCTTCGGGCACATCACCAGCATCGGCAAACGCGTGATTGTGCTCGGCGGCGGCAACACGGCCATGGACTGCTGCCGCTCGGCACGGCGCCTGGGCGGCACCGACGTGAAGGTGATCGTGCGCAGCGGCTTTGACGACATGAAAGCTTCCCCCTGGGAGAAGGAAGACGCCCAGCACGAGGGTATTCCCATCATCAACTTTCACGTGCCCAGGTCCTTCGAGCACACGCAGGGCAAGCTGACCGGCATGACGTTTGAGGTGGTCCAGGCGGTGTATGACGCGCGCGGCAAGCGCAGCCTGGTGCCGACCGGCGAACCCGATGTGCGGGTCGAATGCGACGCTGTGCTGATTGCCGTCGGCCAGGAAAACGCATTCCCCTGGATTGAGCGCGACTGCGGCATCGGCTTCGACGAAGGGGGCCTGCCGGTGCTGGACCCGTCGACTTTCCAGTCCTCGGTGCCGCATGTCTTTTTCGGCGGCGATGCGGCTTTCGGTCCGAAAAACATCATCACCGCGGTGGCGCACGGGCATGAGGCGGCGGTGTCCATCGATCGGTTCCTGCAGGGCGAAGACATCCGGCGCCGGCCCGATCCTGCCACCAACCTGATGTCCACCAAGATGGGCATTCATGAGTGGAGTTATGACAACGACACCTCCAACGACGCCCGCTTCAAGGTGCCCTGGGCCCAGGCCGAGGTGGCGCTGGCCAACATACGCGTGGAGGTCGAGCTCGGCTTTGACGCGGCCACCGCCTTCAAGGAAACCGGGCGCTGCCTGAACTGCGACGTGCAGACGGTGTTTGCGGCGCCGGCCTGCATCGAATGTGACGCCTGCGTGGACATCTGCCCGATGGACTGCATCAGCTTTGTGCCCAATGGCGAGGAAGCAGACTTGCGGACGCGGCTAAAGGCGCCGGCCCTGAACCTGACGCAAGACCTGTATGTGTCCGGCGAGCTCAAGACCGGCCGCGTGATGGTCAAGGACGAAGATGTCTGCCTGCACTGCGGGCTGTGCGCCGAACGCTGCCCGACCGGCGCCTGGGACATGCAGAAGTTCCTGCTGCAGACAAGCCAGGCCGGACCGTCGTGCCGGGACAGTCGCGCCAACAGCGTGGAGGCACGGGCATCATGAAAAGAATCGAAGCTGTCAACGACTTTGTGATCAAGTTCGCCAACGTCAACGGGTCGGGCTCGGCGTCGGCCAACGAATTGTTTGCCAAGGCCATCTTGCGCATGGGCGTGCCGGTCAGTCCGCGCAATATCTTCCCCAGCAACATCCAGGGCCTGCCCACCTGGTACGAGGCCCGGGTCAGCGGCAAGGGCTACCAGGGCAGGCGCGGCGGCATCGACATGATGGTGGCCATGAATCCGCAGACCTGGGACGCGGATGTGGCCGAACTGGAGCCCGGCGGCTACCTTTTTTACGACAGTACGCGTGCCTTGCCGCCGGAAAAGTTTCGCGCCGACATCCATGTGATTGGCATGCCGCTGACCGAGATCTGCAACGCGGTGTATTCGGATCCACGCCAGCGCCAGCTGTTCAAGAACATCGTGTACGTGGGCGCGCTGTCGGTGCTGCTGGAAATCGAGCCGGAAGTGCTGGAAAAACTGTTCGGCGAGCAGTACAAGGGCAAGGAAAAGCTGCTGGCGTCGAATGTGCAGGCGCTGCACCTCGGGCGCGACTTTGCCAGCGAACACCTGCAGGCGCCGCTGGGCATACGCGTGCAGCGCAGCGACCAGGTTGGCCAGAAGATTTTTGTCGACGGCAACAGCGCAGCGGCACTGGGTTGCGTTTATGGCGGCGCCACCGTGGCTGCGTGGTACCCGATCACGCCTTCATCCTCGGTCGCCGAAGCCTTCCAGTCCTACTGCGCCAAATTCCGCGTGGATCCCGTCACCGGCAGGAACAACTACGCCATCGTGCAGGCCGAGGACGAAATCGCGTCCATCGGCATGGTGGTGGGGGCCGGCTGGAACGGCGCCCGGGCCTTCACGGCCACCTCGGGTCCCGGGGTGTCGCTGATGACGGAGTTCATCGGGCTGGCCTATTTTGCCGAGATCCCGGTCACCATCATCAATGTGCAGCGCGGCGGTCCCTCGACCGGCATGCCGACCCGTACCCAGCAGGCCGACCTGGTCTCCTGCGCCTACGCATCCCACGGCGACACCAAACACGTGCTGCTGTTGCCGGAAGACCCGCACGAGTGTTTTGAACACGCCGCCGCGGCGCTGGACCTGGCCGACCGGCTGCAAACCCCGGTGTTTGTGATGACCGACCTGGACATCGGCATGAACCAGCGGCTGTGTGAGCCGTTTGCCTGGGACGACAGCCGCAGCTACGACCGCGGCAAGGTCATGAGTGCCGAAGAGCTGGAAGCCGGCAAGGACTTCGGCCGCTACAACGATGTCGACGGCGATGGCATTCCCTGGCGCACCTTGCCCGGAACGCACCCGAGCAAGGGCAGCTATTTCACGCGCGGCACCACGCGCAACGCCTATGCGCAGTACTCCGAGCGCGGCCCCGACTACATCTACAACGTGCAGCGGCTGCTCAAGAAGTTCGAAACCGCGGCGACGCTGGTGCCGCAGCCCGTGCTGCGCGCCGCAGCGTGCCCGACCCGCCTGGGTGTCATCTATTTTGGCTCGACCAGCCCCGCGATGAACGAGGCGCTCGATGTGCTCGGGGCGGCCGGCATCGCCCTGGACGCCCTGCGGCTGCGCGCCTTCCCGTTTCCGGCATCGGTGGCGCAATTTATTGCGGCGCATGACGCGGTATTTGTGGTGGAACAGAATCGCGACGCGCAGATGCATGGCCTGCTGGTCAACGAACTCGACATCGCGCCGCAGCGCCTCGTGCGTGTGCTGCACTACGACGGCACACCGATCACCGCGCGTTTCATCACGGCGGCCATCACCGGCCATGTGAAGACGCTGCAGGGCAGTGCCCGGGAACAAGGCAGGGAGCACATCACATGACCTATCTGGCCAAACCGCGCTTGCACCACCCCTCACTGACCGTCAACAAGGTCGGTTACACCCGGCGCGACTACGAGGGAAAAATCTCGACCCTGTGTGCCGGCTGCGGGCACGATTCGATCTCGGCGGCCATCATCCAGGCCTGCTGGGAACTCGACATCGAGCCGCACCGCGTGGCCAAGTTGTCGGGCATCGGTTGCAGCTCGAAGACGCCGGACTATTTCCTCGGCGCCTCCCATGGCTTCAACACCGTGCACGGCCGCATGCCCTCGGTGCTAACCGGCGCCAACCTGGCGAACCGGGACTTGCTCTATCTCGGCGTATCCGGGGATGGCGATTCGGCGTCGATCGGCCTGGGGCAGTTCGCCCATGCGATGCGGCGCGGCGTCAACATGGTGTATCTCGTCGAGAACAACGGCGTTTATGGCCTGACCAAGGGGCAGTTTTCTGCGACGGCCGACCAGGGCTCCAAAAGCAAAAAAGGCGTGGTCAACAGCGACAGCCCGGTGGACCTGGTGGCCCTGGCCCTGCAACTGGGGGCCACCTACGTGGCACGCGGCTTCTCGGGCGACAAGGCCCAGCTGGTGCCGCTGATCAAGGGTGCCATCGGTCACGGCGGTGCGGCTTTCATCGACATCATCAGCCCCTGCGTGGCCTTCAACAACCATGCGGGCAGCACCAAGAGCTACGACTACGTGCGCGAGCACAACGAGTCGGTCAACCGCATCGACTTCATCACGGGGCGCGAGGAGATCACCGCGAGCTACGCGCCGGGCGAGGTGATCGAGGTGGTTCAACACGACGGCTCCAGCCTGCGGTTTCGCAAGCTCCAGGCGGACTACGACCCGACCGATCGTTACGCCGCCCTGAGCTACATGAATACACACCAGGCGCGCGGTGAGGTCGTCACCGGGCTGCTCTACGTGGACAAGCTGGTGACCGACCTGCACGTGGCGCTCAATACCAGCGGCACCCCGCTCAACAAGCTGGATGCGAAACAGCTCTGTCCGGGCGCGCGCGTGCTGGACAAGCTCAATACCTCCCTGCGCTGAGTTTTTCCTGGCAACCGGACGAGGGACACACCATGGCTGAACGCACCGTCTTTCAATCCATCCCGCACCGGCATGTGGTGAGCCTGGCGCCCCAGGCCAGCGTGCTGGAGGCCGCACGTGTCATGACCCGGGCCAATTGCGGCAGTGTGCTGGTCATTGACGGCAGCGGCCAGATGCAGGGCATCCTGACCGAGCGCGACCTCATGACACGGGTACTGGCCAGGGCACTCGATGCCGAAAAGACACCGGTGTCCGAGGTGATGACACCCAAGCCGCTGTGTGTCGTGCCGGAGATGGCTGTGTCCGATGCCGTGCTGATCCTGCTGGAGCGCGGGTTCCGGCACCTGCCGATTGTGTCCTCAGCCGGAAAAATCCTGGGCGTTTTTTCAATCCGCGATGCCTTGCCGCGCGAGATCGACAGCGCGGTCAGCCTGGCCGAGTTTCGCGATTCGGTCAATGACGCGCTCGGTTGACCCTGGCGCGTCCTGCGTCAGCCGCCGCTGGGGCCCGGGTCGCGCCTGGCGCGGGCGCGCGCCAGGGCGGCTGCGATCACGGCGCGTTTCTGGTCCAGCACCCCGGGGTCGGTGTGCTGCGAGTGTGCCGGCAGGTCGGCCAGCGCCGCCTCTGCTTTTTCTTCAAGCCTTTTCTGGTTGCGGCCCTTGTCCGCTGTGCGCCGCAAGCCATGAAATTCATAGCGGTTTCGGGCTTGCGCGGCCTCGGCAGGCGACCAGGCCTGCCAGCCGGTTTGCGCGCCGGTGACGTTTTCGAGGCTGATGCAATCGACCGGGCAGACCGGAATGCACAACTCGCAACCCGTGCAATAAGGCTCGATGACGGTGTGCATGAGTTTGTTGCTGCCGACAATCGCGTCGGTCGGGCAGGCGTCCAGGCACAGGGTGCAGCCTATGCACCAGGCTTCGTCGATGACCGCCAGATGCCGCGGGCCTTCCGCGCCGTTGGCCGGATTCAGCGGCAGCACGGGACGCCCCGTGATGGCGGCCAGCCGGGTGATGCCTTCGGCACCGCCGGGCGGGCACTGGTTGATCCCGGCTTCTGCGCCGCTGATGGCCTGCGCATAGGCCGCGCAGTCCGGATAGCCACAGCGCGTGCACTGGGTCTGCGGCAACGCGGCGTTGATGCGCTGGGCAAGCAGGTTCACGGCGCGCGGCTGTCGGGGCTATTTGGCGGCGGCGGTCTTGCGGGCCGTGCGCGGGGCGGCCTTTTTTGCAGCTGGGCGGGGGGACGCTTTTGCAGCGGTCCTGGCAACCGGCTTTTTCCGGCTGGCGGGGGCCAGCGGCTCATTGTGCTCAAGAATGAAGGCCTTGACCTGGGGATAGACGATGTCGCGCCAGCGCCGGCCGCTGAAGATGCCGTAATGGCCGGCACCCTTGACTTCCAGGTGTTTCTGCCGCGAGGTCGGGATGCCGCTGCACAGGCCGTGCGCGGCTTCAGTCTGGCCGGAGCCGGAGATGTCGTCGAGTTCGCCTTCGACCGTGAAGTGGGCGGTGGTGGTGATGTCCTCGGGCCGCACGCGTTCGAGCGAACCGTGGATGGACTTCACATCCCAGGTGCCGTGGACCAGCTTGAACTCCTGGAACACCGTCTTGATCGTGTCCAGGTAATAGTCGGCGTCCATGTCCAGCACGGCGTTGTACTCGTCGTAGAACTTGGTGTGGGCCTCGGTGCTGGCGTCGTCGCCCTTGAGCAGGTCCTTGAAGTAGTCGTAGTGGCTGCTGGCATGGCGGTCCGGGTTCATCGCGACAAAACCGGTGTGCTGCAAAAAGCCCGGATAAACGCGGCGGCCGGCGCCCGGGAAATTGCCCGGCACCTTGTAGATCACATTGTTCTCGAACCACTCGTAACTCTTGTTCATGGCCAGGTTGTTGACGGCCGTCGGCGATTTGCGCGCGTCGATAGGTCCGCCCATCATGGTCATGGACAGCGGCGTGGTCTCCCCGCGGCTGGCCATCAGCGATATCGCCGCCAGCACCGGCACGGTCGGCTGGCAGACGCTGATGACATGGCAGTTGCCGTAAATGCCCTGCAGGTGGCCGATGAACTCCTGCACATAGTTGACGTAGTCGTCGAGCGAGAAGGCGCCGTCCGACAGCGGCACGGTGCGGGCGTTTTTCCAGTCGGTGATGTAGACCTTGTGGTCCTTCAGCATGGTGCGCACGGTGTCGCGCAGCAGGGTCGCGTAGTGGCCCGACAGCGGCGCCACGATCAACACGGCCGGCTGGCCCTTGAGCCGGGTCAGGGTGGCCGGATCGTCGGTAAAACGCTTGAAGCGGCGCAACTCGCAAAACGGCTTGTCGATTTCGACCCGTTCGTGGATGGCGATGTTGGTGCCGTCCACATCGACTGTCGTGATGCCGAACTGCGGCTTTTCGTAGTCCTTGCCAAGCCGGTAGATCAGGCTGTAGCCGGCGGAGATGCGCTGGGCCAGCGGGTTCTGGCCGAAAGGTGAGCCGGGGCTGCTGTAGATTTTGGCGGCCGCCTGGGCGAAGTCCACAAAGGGCTCCATCAGCGAGCGCTGGGTTTCATAAACTTGATAAAGCATGCGAAAAAACCTTTGGGCAACGAAGTATGTTGCAGTGCAGCAAATAATAACAGGTACGCTTATGATTGCATGGAGGGCAAACACCAATAAGACCGGGTTTTGGGGCGCTGTTCAGGGTTTGCTTTCCCCTGCCTGCAACGACCGCAGGACACGCGGGGAAACGGGATTGACGAGGGTGGCTGTGCAAGCGGACGGGGACAGGAATTGACTGGAAGGTTTATGAGCGAGATCACCGGCGCAGCGCTGCAGGACCCTTGGGGTTCGCTGAAAAAATCCGACCGCATGCCGGTGCTGTTTGTGGGCCATGGCAGCCCGATGAACGCCATCGGCGACAACGAATACAAGCGCAGCTGGCAGGCGCTGGGCGCGCGTTTTGGCGCCGACTACCCGCCGCCACAGCTGATTTTGTGCATCTCCGCCCACTGGCTGACCGAGGGCTGGTGGCTGACCGCCATGGCTCAGCCCAAAACCATTCACGACTTCGGCGGTTTCCCGCAGGAACTGTTCGACCAGCAATACGCCGCGCCCGGTGATGTCTCCGCGGCGCGCGCCATCAGCCAGCAGGTGCGCCAGCGCGGTTCGGCGCCGCTGGGCCTGGACGAAGCCGAATGGGGACTGGACCACGGGACCTGGTCGGTGCTCAAACCGATGTTTCCGGATGCCAGTATCCCGGTGATGCAGCTCAGCATGGACTACAGCCGGGCCCCCGAAGAGCACCATGCGCTGGCCCGGCAGCTCAAGGCCCTGCGCCAGCGCGGCGTGCTGATCGTTGGCAGTGGCAACATCGTGCACAATCTGCGCCAGGCCCAGCGTGGCGCCGCCGGCAACCAGGCCTACGACTGGGCGCTGGAGTTCGACCAGACCACCGGCGGCCTGATCCAGCAGGGTAACCTGGATGCACTGCAGAATTTCCTCCAGCTCGGCCAGCTCGCCAAAATGGCGCATCCGACGCATGAGCACTATTTGCCGCTGCTGTATGCGGCCGGCGCGGTCGACGCGGGCGAACAGCCGCACTTTTTCAACACCAATTTTCAGCTCGGATCGATCTCCATGCGATCCGTGCTCTGGAGCTAATTCCCGCCATGCCAAGCCGCCACACCGTGCAAGCCTTTATCGCCCTGGTTGAACAGGGCCAGTATGTGGAAGCCATCGAGCAGTTTTATGCCCCCCACGCCAGCATGCAGGAAAACAGCCAGCCGCCGCGCCGCGGCCGCGAGGTACTGATTGCCTACGAACGCGCGGTGATCGCCGCCTGCAGCGCCATGCGTACCCTGCCGGTCGAGTCCTTCCTGGTCGACGGCGACTTCGTGGTGATCCACTGGGTGTTCGAGTTCACCCGGCATTCGGGCAAAACCATGCGCATCGACGAGCTGGCGCACCAGCGCTGGGAGGACGAAAAAATCGTGGAAGAACGCTTTTTCTACGATCCGGTGGCCGCGGTCTCGGAATAAGTCCCGGGCGCCATTCGCTATCAATTCAGGAGCTGCCTGCCCTCGGCGGACGGGGGCTGGAGGGCTTTTTGATGCCTAGTCCGCGAGCTGCAGCCAAGGCCAGCGCGCCTGATAGTCGCGTGCCTTGTCGCCGTAAAGCGGGCCGTGATCGACGCCGGGATTGGGCCGCAGAAGGCCCTGGTACAGGTCGTCGAGGCCGTGGGGCGCATACACCTGCACGCCGGCGCCGGTCTGGCGCAAAGCCACGCTGGTGCTGCCGACCAGGAAACGCCGGACGCCTTCACAGGCGTTTTTGAGGGGCGGGCAGGGACGTCCGAAATACGCCGGGTACCAGGTGTGCACGCGCGCCTGGTTTTTTAACTCGAGTTGCACGCCCAGGCTGCCGAAAGCCTGCTGCGCACGCAGATTGATGGCGGTTTCCGCAGCTTCCGACAGCTCACCGGCATCGAAGTAGAAGATGTCGTAGTCGCGGATGCCGGCGCCGGGTGACTGGCCGCTGCGCAGGTTCCACACGGTCTGGAACAGGCAGCCGCCCACCAGCCAGCTGTCCGGCAAATCCAGTTCGGGCAGGCGCCGGAGCAGGGCGGCGTTGCAGGGGTTGTGCAGGGCATCCTGCACAAAACGCTGCGCCAGGCCGTCCATCAGGCCGGACCGGTCTACAGGACCTTGGCGATCGACGCGCAGACGTGGTTGATGTTCTGGCTGTTCAGCGCAGCCACACACATGCGGCCGGTGTCGGTGCCGTAGACGCCGAATTCATTGCGCAGCCGCACCATCTGGTCCTTGGTCAGGCCGGAGTAGCTGAACATGCCGATCTGCCCGGTGATGAAACTCATGTCCTGCTTGACACCGGCGGCCTTCAGGCCATCGACCAGCTTCTGGCGCATGTCCTTGATGCGCACGCGCATCTCGGCCAGTTCCTTTTCCCACAGAGCGCGCAGCTCGGGGTTGTTCAGCACATTGGCGACCACGGTGGCGCCGTGGATCTGCGGGTTGCTGTAGTTGGTGCGGATCACGACTTTCATCTGCGACAACACGCGGTCGGCTTCTTCCTTGCTCTCGCAGACGACCGACAGGGCGCCGACGCGCTCGCCGTACAGGCTGAAGCTCTTGGAAAACGAGGTCGAAACGAAGAAGTTGAGGCCGGCGGCGACAAACTTGCCGATGACCGCGCCATCCTCGGCAATGCCGTGGCCGAAGCCCTGGTAAGCCATGTCGAGGAAGGCGGTGAGCTTGCGCGCCTTGACCGCGGCGATCACCTGGTCCCACTGGGCGGCGGTGATGTCGTAACCGGTCGGGTTGTGGCAGCAAGCGTGCAACACGACGATGGTGCCTTCAGCGGCGGCGTCCAGCGCGGCCAGCATGCCGTCGAAGTTGACGCCGCGTTTGGCGGCATCGTAATAGGGGTAGCTTTCGACCGTGAAGCCAGCCTGGCTGAACAGCGCGCGGTGGTTTTCCCAGCTCGGGTCGCTGATCAGCACTTTCGCATCGGGCGAGAGTTTTTTCAGGAAGTCGGCGCCGATTTTCAGGCCGCCGGTGCCGCCAATGCCCTGGGCCGTGGCAACACGGCCGCTTTTGACCGGTTCGCTGTCGGCGCCGAAAACCAGTGCCTTGACGGCCGCGTCATAGGCGGCCACGCCGTCCATGGGCAGGTAACCGCGTGGCTTGGGCGCTTCCATCATGGCTTTTTCGGCGATCTGCACACACTGCAGCAGCGGCAGCTTGCCCTTGTCGTCGTAATACACGCCCACGCCGAGATTGACCTTGGCCGGGTTGGTGTCGGCATTGAATTGCTCGTTCAGGCCCAATATGGGATCACGGGGGGCCATTTCGACGGCGGTGAAAAGCGACATGAAAATCCTCTGGAAGGGTGGTTGTGTTTTTTAAACGGTCCGGCACGCCATCTGGTTTACCGGGTGTTACGCAGACAGCCGGAATATTGGCGGCCTTCTGGCTGCGCCCATGGTCCAAATGTCGTATTCTGTTTGGTTGCCCCGGATTTTAGCGGGCCAGGATGAGGTTATTCATGCCAGAACTGATTGAAGTCATGCCCGAGGCCGGCCTTGCCGCCAGCCCGGGGGAATTTGTACGCTTCCCGGACTCGCCTTTCGAGTTGTTCATGCCCTACCCGCCGGCTGGCGACCAGCCGGTGGCCATTGAGCAACTGGTCGAGGGCATCCACGACGGTGAGGTGTTCCAGACCCTGCTGGGCGTGACGGGCTCGGGCAAGACCTTCACCATGGCCAATGTGATCGCCCGGCTGGGCCGGCCAGCGATTGTGTTTGCGCCCAACAAGACGCTGGCGGCGCAGCTCTACAGCGAGTTCCGCGAGTTTTTCCCGAAAAACGCGGTCGAGTATTTCGTCAGTTATTACGATTATTACCAGCCCGAGGCCTATGTGCCCCAGCGCGACCTGTTCATCGAAAAAGACTCGGCGATCAACGAACACATCGAGCAGATGCGGCTGTCGGCGACCAAAAGTGTGCTCGAGCGGCGCGACACCATCATCGTGGCGACCGTCAGCGCGATTTACGGCATTGGCGCGCCCGAGGACTATACGCAGATGCGCTTCATCGCGCGCACCGGCGACAAGCTGAACCAGCGTGACGTGATCTCGCGCCTGATCCGCATGCAGTACGCGCGCAACGACCAGGACTTCGCGCGCGGCACCTTCCGCGTGCGCGGCGACGTGATCGACGTGTTCCCGGCCGAACATTCCGAACTGGCGATCCGCATCGAGCTGTTCGACGACGAGATCGAAACGCTGTCGCTGTTCGACCCGCTGACCGGCCGCATCCGCCAGAAGGTGCCGCGGTTTGTGGTGTACCCGAAAAGCCATTACGTCACGCCGCGCGACAAAGTCATGGCCGCGGTCGAAACCATCAAGCTGGAGCTGGCCGAACGCGTCAAGCAGTTTGTTGGCGACGGCAAGCTGGTCGAAGCCCAGCGCATCGAGCAGCGCACGCGCTTCGACCTCGAAATGCTCAGCGAGATCGGCCACTGCAAGGGCATCGAGAACTACACACGCCACCTGAGCGGCGCGCCGCCGGGCTCGCCGCCCTCGACCCTGTGCGACTACCTGCCGAAAGACGCGGTGATGTTCCTCGACGAAAGCCACGTCATGATCGGCCAGCTCAACGCCATGTACAACGGCGACCGGGCACGCAAGACCACGCTGGTCGAGTACGGCTTTCGCCTGCCCAGCGCACTGGACAACCGGCCGCTCAAGTTCGAGGAGTTCGAGTCCAAGATGCGCCAGGCGATTTTTGTCTCGGCGACGCCGGCTGCCTACGAGCAGCAACATGCCGGCAAGGTGGTCGAGCAGGTGGTGCGCCCCACCGGGCTGGTCGACCCCGAGGTCGAGGTGCGTCCCGCCACCCACCAGGTCGACGATGTGCTGCAGGAAATCCGCATCCGTGTCGACAAAAACGAACGCGTGCTGATCACCACCCTGACCAAACGCATGGCCGAGCAGCTGACCGACTACCTGACCGACAACGGCGTCAAGGTGCGTTACCTGCACAGCGACGTGGACACGGTCGAACGGGTGGAAATCCTGCGCGACCTGCGCCTGGGCGCCTTCGACGTGCTGGTGGGCATCAATCTGCTGCGCGAAGGCCTGGACATTCCCGAGGTCAGCCTGGTGGCCATCCTCGACGCCGACAAGGAAGGCTTTTTGCGCGCCGAGCGCAGCCTGATCCAGACCATAGGCCGGGCCGCCCGCAACCTGAACGGCCGGGCCATCCTGTACGCCGACCGTATCACCGATTCCATGAAAAAGGCCATGGACGAGACCGAGCGCCGCCGCAACAAGCAGATTGCGTTCAACCTCGCGCACGGCATCACGCCGAAAAGCATCGTCAAGCGCATCAAGGACCTGATCGACGGGGTTTACAGCGAGAAATCGGGCAAGGAAGCCGAGAAGCTGGAGCTGCAGAAGGCGCTGGTCGAGGACATGAGCGAAAAAGACATCGCGCGCGAGATCAAACGCCTCGAAAAGCTGATGGTCGAACACGCCAAAAACCTGGAATTCGAGAAGGCCGCCAGGGTGCGCGACCAGTTGCACGCGCTCAAGGCGCAGGCATTTGGCGCACCGGGCGCCGACAACGTCCTGCCGTTTCCGGCCGCCGGATCAGGCGCGGCCTGAATAACCTTTCACAATTCTCGGGAACTGCCGGGCCCGGCCCGACTCCAAAAAGCGGGGCAGGCGGCATTTCCCCACCTTGGTCCCGGGCTGTGGAAGGCACCGGCGCCATGTGAAGAAGGGCCTCCTGTGGTATACTTGATTAAAACAGTCAACAACAAATAAGCCCGGGCCGGAAAGGCCGTTCGGCCGGGGTGGGTGGAGAAGAGTTCCTTGCGGGCCACAAGCTTTGCAAGGTGAGCCAAACGACAGTCAAGCCAACTTTTTAAGGAGCTTGAAAATGCGCCTCACGACCAAAGGCCGCTTCGCGGTCACCGCAATGATTGACCTGGCCCTGCGCCAGAACAACGGTCCTGTCACCCTGGCTGCGATCAGCCAGCGCCAGCAGATTTCGCTGTCTTACCTTGAGCAGTTGTTCGGCAAGTTGCGCCGCCATGAACTGGTGGAATCCACCCGTGGCCCTGGCGGTGGTTATACGCTGGGCCGCAAGGCTGCCGAGATCACCGTGGCCGACATCATCGTCTCGGTGGACGAACCGATTGATTCCACCCAGTGTGGCGGCAAGGAAAACTGCCTCGGTGACGGCGGCCGCTGCATGACCCACGAGTTGTGGGCCTCGCTGAACAGTCGCATGGTGGAGTTTCTCGACTCCGTGACCCTGCAAAAGCTGGTCGATGACCAGTTGGCCAAGGGTGTGGTGGTGGAAAACACGCCGATGGTGAAAAAAGCGATTTTCACCGCGCCGGTGGCCAAGCCGATGCGGGTCAATGCACCGAATTCGGTGTTTGCCCTCGGCAACGCTTTCTCGAAGTCCTGATCCGGTCGATCGCTGCCGGTGCGACACCGGCGGCGAACTGCCGACTTTTTTTGATGCTGCACGCCAGCCACGACATAAAAAGCTAGCCACATGGAAACGCCTCACTTCCCCATTTACATGGACTACAGCGCCACGAATCCCTGCGATCCGCGGGTGGTGGACGCCATGATTCCCTGGTTGCGCGAACATTTCGGCAACCCCGCGTCGCGCAGCCACGCCTGGGGTTGGGAGGCGGAAGCCGCTGTCGAAAAAGCCCGTGAGCAGGTGGCGGCACTGATAGGCGCTGATCCGCGCGAGATCGTCTGGACCAGTGGTGCCACGGAATCGAACAACCTCGCCATCAAGGGCGCAGCGCAGTTTTACAAAACACGCGGCAAACACATCATCACGGTCAAGACCGAACACAAGGCGGTGCTGGACACCTGCCGCGAGCTGGAGCGCCAGGGTTTTGAAGTGACTTACCTCGATGTGCAGGCCGACGGTTTGCTCGATCTCGAGGTGTTGCGGGCGGCGATCCGGCCCGACACCATCCTGGCGAGCGTGATGTTCGTCAACAACGAGATCGGCGTGGTCCAGGACATCGCCGCCATCGGCGCGCTGTGCCGTGAGAAAGGCGTGATTTTCCATGTGGACGCCGCGCAGGCGACCGGCCGTGTGGACATCGACCTGGCCAGCCTGCCGGTCGACCTGATGAGCCTGACCTCGCACAAAACCTACGGTCCCAAGGGCATAGGCGCGCTGTATGTGCGCCGCAAGCCGCGGGTGCGCCTGGAAGCCCAGATGCATGGTGGCGGCCACGAGCGCGGCATGCGCTCGGGCACCCTGCCGACGCACCAGATCGTCGGCATGGGGGAGGCTTACCGCATTGCCAAGGCCGAAATGCATGAAGAGAACAAGCGCATCCGTGCCCTGCATGAGCGCATGCTCGCCGGCCTGAAGGACGTGGAAGAGGTGTTCCTCAATGGCCACGCCGACAAACGCGTGCCGCACAACCTCAACATGAGCTTCAATTTTGTCGAGGGCGAGTCGCTCATCATGGGCATCAAGGGCCTGGCCGTCTCCAGTGGCTCGGCCTGCACCTCGGCCAGCCTGGAACCCAGTTATGTGCTGCGCGCGCTGGGCCGCAGCGACGAACTCGCCCACAGCAGCCTGCGCATGACGATTGGCCGCTGGAGCACCGAGGAAGAGATTGATTACGCAGTCGGCACCATCAAGGAAAACGTCGCCAAGCTGCGCGAGTTGTCGCCGCTGTGGGAAATGTTCAAGGACGGTGTCGACCTTTCGACGATTCAGTGGGCCGCGCATTGAGCGCCCACGCACAGCATCTATAGAGGTACACAAAATGGCATACAGCGAAAAGGTCGTAGACCACTACGAAAACCCCCGCAACGTCGGCTCGTTTGAAAAGGGCGACGATACGGTGGGCACCGGCATGGTGGGCGCGCCGGCCTGCGGCGACGTGATGAAGCTGCAGATCAAGGTCAACCCGCTGACCGGTGTGATCGAGGACGCGCGTTTCAAGACCTACGGCTGCGGCTCGGCCATTGCATCGAGCTCGCTGGTGACCGAGTGGGTCAAGGGCAAGACCCTGGACGAAGCGGCAAGCATCAAGAACAGCGCGATTGCCGAAGAGCTGGCGCTGCCGCCGGTGAAAATCCACTGCTCCATCCTGGCGGAAGACGCGATCAAGGCCGCCGTCAGCGACTACAAGCTCAAGCACGCTCATTAACTTTCCCATCGTCCTGCGCACCATGTCCGTTACCCTCACCGACGCCGCAGCACGGCACGTCACCCGCTACATGAGCAAGCGCGGCAAAGGCGTGGGCGTGCGACTGGGCGTGAGAACCACAGGCTGCTCCGGCCTGGCCTACAAAATTGAATACGCCGATGAAATTGCACCCGAGGACGTGGTCTTCGAGGACAACGGCGTCAAGGTGCTGGTCGATCCCAAAAGCATGGCCTATATCGACGGCACCCGGCTCGATTTCGTGCGCGAGGGACTCAACGAAGGCTTCAAGTTCATCAATCCGAATGAGCGCGATCGTTGCGGGTGCGGCGAATCTTTTCGGGTGTGAAGCTACTGCGCGGGCGTGATCGAGGCGCGGGCAGTGCTCGCCATCCTCACGTACCCAAAGTACGTTCCGGTGTCTCCGCGCTGGCCGCACCTCGCTGACGCCCGCTCGCTACGCTTCCCATCCCGAAAAGCCGCTGCTCGTGCCAAGCCTCCAATCCAACGATTTCGAACTGTTCGACCTGCCTGTGCAGTTTGCGCAGGACAGCGCCGTGCTCGACGCGCGCTGGAAAGAGTTGCAGCGCGAGGCGCATCCCGACAAGTTTGCGGCGCAGGGCGCTGCCGCGCAGCGCCTGGCCATGCAGTGGTCGGTGCGTATCAACGAGGCGTACCAGCGGCTGAAAAGCCCGCTCAAGCGGGCCATGTACCTGTGTGAGTTGCATGGCGCGCCGATCGAGGCGGAGAGCAACACCGCCATGCCCGCCGACTTCCTGGTGCAGCAGATGCAGTGGCGCGAAGCGCTGGACGACGCCGATGGCCTTGAAGATGTAGATGAAATAGCCGCCCAGGCCTCGTCCAGCAAGCGCGAGCAGCTATCAAAAATAGAGCATCTGCTGGATGTCGACAAGGACTTCCCGGGCGCAGCCCGGCAGGTGAGAGGCCTTATGTTTATTGAGCGTTTTGCCAGCGAGGTCGATGCGCGCATCGATGCGCTGGGACAATAGACTTTCATCACAAATACAGCGCGACACCTGACCCATGGCTTTACTGCAAATCTCCGAACCCGGCCAGACGCCGGATCCGCACCAGCGGCGCATCGCCATCGGCATCGACCTGGGCACCACCCATTCGCTGGTGGCCAGCGTGCGTAACGGCGTGGCCGAATGCCTGCCCGATGCCGAGGGCCGCGTGATCCTGCCCAGCGTGGTGCGTTACGGGGTGGACGGTACCGGCGCGGCCAGCCGCCAGATCGGCTACGAGGCTTTGGCGGCACAGGTGGCGGATCCGAAAAACACCATCAGCTCGGTCAAACGGCTGATGGGGCGCGGCATGGCGGACATCGCCAGCCGCGCGCAGCTTCCCTACGAACTGATTGACAAGCCGGGCATGGTTGCGGTGTTGACCGTGGCCGGCGAAAAAAGCCCGGTTGAAATCAGCGCCGAGATTCTGGCGACCCTGCGCTACCGGGCTGAAGACACCTTCGACGACGATGTGTTCGGCGCGGTGATCACGGTGCCGGCCTACTTCGACGATGCGCAGCGGCAGGCGACCAAGGACGCGGCGCAGCTGGCCGGCATCCATGTGCTGCGCCTGATCAACGAACCGACGGCCGCAGCGATTGCCTACGGCCTGGACAACGGCAGCGAAGGGGTCTACGCGGTCTACGACCTGGGCGGCGGCACGTTCGACATCTCCATCCTGCGCCTGAGCCAGGGTGTGTTTGAAGTGGTGTCCACCGGCGGCGATTCGGCGCTGGGTGGTGACGACTACGACCGCGCGCTGGTGCAGTGGGTTCTGGACAAGGCCGGCGTGTCGGCCGACACGCTGACGCCGGGCGACAAGGCGGCCCTGCTGCAGACCGCGCGGGCCTGCAAGGAGGCCCTGTCTGCTACAGATTCAGTAGCATTCTCCGCCCGCCTGACGAGGGCTAACGTGCAATTTGACATGAAAGCGGCGGACTTCGAGGCGGCCACCGCGGCGCTGACGCAGCGCACGCTGGCTGCGGTGCGCAAGGCGCTGCGCGACGCGGAGCTGGGCAAGGACGATGTCCAGGGCGTGGTGCTGGTCGGCGGCTCCACCCGCATGCCACAGGTGCGCCGTGCGGTTGCCAGCTTTTTCGGGCGCGAGCCCCTGACCAACCTGAACCCCGACGAAGTGGTGGCGCTGGGTGCGGCGGTGTCGGCCAACCAGCTGGCCGGCAATGCCGCCGGCAGCGAGCTGCTGCTGCTGGACGTGATTCCGCTGTCGCTGGGCATAGAGACCATGGGCGGCCTGGTCGAGCGCATCGTTCCGCGCAACCAGACCATTCCGACGGCCATGGCGCAGGACTTCACGACCTACCAGGACGGGCAGACCGCGCTGGCCTTGCATGTGGTGCAGGGCGAGCGTGATCTGGTCGCCGACTGCCGCAGCCTGGCACGTTTCGAATTGCGCGGCATCCCGCCCATGGCGGCCGGCGCGGCGCGCATCCGCGTGACCTTCACCGTGGATGCCGATGGCCTGCTCAGCGTCAACGCCAAAGAGCAGGGCAGCGGTGTGGAAGCTCGCATCGACGTGAAGCCGTCCTACGGCCTGTCGGACGACGACATCGCGCGCATGTTGCAGGAGAGTTTTTCGACCGCCCAGCAGGACATGCAGGCGCGCGCGCTGGCCGAGGCGCGGGTCGATGCCGACCGGATGCTGCTGGCCACGCAAAGTGCGCTGGCTGCCGATGCGGACTTGCTGGAGGCGGCCGAGAAGGCCGACATCGCCCGCCTGATGGCCGAACTGGCACAGACGCGCCAGCAGGGCGATGCCGCGCAAATCGAAGCCGCGGTCAAGGCGCTGGCCGCAGGCACGGAAAATTTCGCCGCGCAACGCATGAACCGCGGCATCCGCCAGGCGCTGGCCGGCAAAAACATCGCGACGGTCTGAAAGACCTCTTCCCCATGCCCATCATCAAGATACTGCCCCATCCCGAGTACTGCCCGAACGGCGCCGAGGTTTCCGCGCCCGCCGGCACCTCGATTTGTGAAGCGCTGCTCGACAACAAGATCAACATCGAACACGCCTGCGACATGAGTGCGGCCTGCACCACCTGCCACGTCATCGTGCGCGAGGGTTTTGCATCGCTCAACGAGCCTGACGAAACCGAGGAAGACCTGCTGGACCGTGCCTGGGGGCTGGAGCCCAACTCGCGACTGAGTTGCCAGGCCTTGCTGGCGCAGAGCGACGTGACGGTCGAGATCCCCAAGTACTCGATCAACCACGCCAAGGAACTGCACTGAGGCACCGGGCCGCGCCCGGGGCCTGATCGCGCCCCGGACGCTCAGCGCACGTAGCCGCCATCCTTGCGCAGCATGGACAGCTCGGAAAACGTCATGCCCTGGTGATCGGCCGGGCCGTAGCGGACAAAGATCCCGCCAAGGTCCAGCGACTTGAAGCCCTCCAGCGCTTTTTTCAGCGATTCAGGTGTGGGATTGGCGCCCGCGCGCTTGAGGCCTTCGATCAGGACCTTGGTGCTGACGTAGCCCTCCAGACTGCCATAGCTGAGTTCCGTGGCGCCCATTTTCTTCATGGCCGCCTGGTACTCCGCCAGGATGGGCATGGCCGGGTTCCAGGGGTAGGGTACGACCTGCGACACCACCACACCGACTGCGTCCGCGCCGATGTCCTTCTGCAATTGCTGGCCGTTCAGGAAGGAGAAGGAGTAGAAGCGGGCTTCTGCACCGGCAGCCCGATAGGCCTTGATGAATCCGGCGGTCACTGCATTGGTCGCCGACAGCACAATGGCTGTCGGCTTGAGTTTGGCCAGTTCCAGCGCTTTGGCTTCGGCATCCGAGCCATCGTTGCGGATGGCAACGCTGCCCACCATCTTGCTGCCGCGCTCCTCGATGAATTTGCGTGTGCTTTCCATGGCCGAGCGCGCACCCGGGTTGTCGTTGTGGGCAAAGGCGATGCGTGTGATGCCCACGGTGAACAGGTGATTGACGATGCGCCCGTATTCCTCGTCAAAGCTGATGCGCACCGGAAAACCGTACTCGGAAAATTTGACCACCGGCCCGGCGCCCGTGTAGGGCGCAATCAGGGGGATCTTCAGCTCGTTGGCCGCCTTGAGCGCGCCGACCGACGAGGTCGTGCCTATGGGCATCAGGATGGCCACCGCGCCTTCCGCGGCCAGCTTTCTGACGTTGTCGGCGGCCCGGGCCGCATCGTAGGCATCGTCCATCTGCTGGAGTTCCACCGGCCGCCCGTTGACGCCACCGGCCGCATTGACGGCTTTGAGCATCGCGCGGATGCCGACCAGCGGTTCGGTGCCCAGCGATGCCAGCGGACCGCTTTGCACATAGGTCTGGCCGATCAGGATGGTTTTGGAGTCGGCCTGGGCCGGCAAGCTGGCGGCCAGGGCCAGCACGGAAGCGAGGATGCGAAGGGCAGAGGTCATGGTTGTCCGGTGGGTTGAAAGGAAAGGCGCCTTGAGAAGTCATTCCGGGCCATGTCAGGCCCAAATCGTTTAGGTTTGAATAATTGGCCTTTAATGTAAGGCAAGAAGCGGGCCCACGGGTCCGGCCGCGCGCCGGCCCGGACCGGTCGCAGGGAGCGATAATCCGGGCATGCGCCAAATCGTTCTTGACACTGAAACCACCGGCCTGTCCGCAGAAAACGGCGACCGCATCATTGAAATCGGCTGTGTGGAGCTGCTGGGACGCAAGCTCACCGGCAACAACAGGCATTTCTACCTGAACCCGGAGCGCGACAGCCATGAGGACGCGCTCAAGGTTCACGGCATCAGCAATGAATTCCTGCGGGACAAGCCAAAGTTCGCGGTGATTGCCGATGAACTGCTGGCCTACCTGCAAGGCGCCGAGGTCATCATCCACAACGCGCCCTTCGACATCGGTTTCCTGAACAAGGAACTGGAACTGCTGGGCCGGCCTCCGGTCACGGAATGTATTGCGAAGGTCACCGACAGCCTGATGATGGCCAAGGAGCTGTTTCCCGGGAAGCGCAACTCGCTGGATGCCTTGTGTGACCGGCTTGAAGTCGATAATTCGGGACGGACGCTGCACGGCGCCTTGCTCGATGCCGAGTTGCTGGCCGATGTGTACATCAACCTGACCCGGGGCCAGAACGCGCTGGTGATGGATGTCGGCAGCACGGCGGGTGAGGGCGGCGCTATCGCGGTCATTGACCTGAGCGGATTTGACTTGCCCCTGCTGCTGGCCAATGAGCAGGAGACGGCGGCTCACGAAGCACTGCTGACAGACATCGACAAGGCCAGCAAAGGCAAAACAGTCTGGCGCATGTCAGAGACTGCATGAGAAAACCGCTATAATCTGAGGCTGACCGAGAGGGCGGTTAGCTCAGGGGTAGAGCACTGCATTCACACTGCAGGGGTCGCAAGTTCGAAACTTGCACCGCCCACCAGACACAAAGCCCCAAGTCCTTGCGACTTGGGGCTTTTTTCATGACCGTCTGGGCTTGTTAGAAGCGGTACTTCAGGCCGAGCGTGGTGGCGTTGATGTTTTCGCGCCCGGCGCCGGCAAATTTGAAGTCATGGCGATCCCACTGCAGGACCGCCGACCAGCGCTCGGAAAAGTCGTAACTGACACCCGCGCCGACCGACAGCCCGAAGCCATCCTCCTTGCCCGGCGTCACGCCCGAGCCGGGCAGGCTGGAGACGTTGGTCCGACCGTAGGTGGTACCGACCTTGCCGAACAGGCCGAAGGACTGGCTCAGAGGCAGCTTGCCCACGAGGCTCAGGTTGATCCCCTCTGCCTTGGTGGTGCCGCCGCCGCGCCCGATGTCGCCCATGTTGAGATAACCCAGCTCCAGGCCGAAGTTGTTGTTCAACATGCTTCCGCCATACACGCTGTAGGCGTCGTCCTTGTCGCCGCAACTGAAGGCACCGGTACCGCAGCCCTGGCGGTAGTTGGATTGACCTGCGTTGAAGCCGATGTAGGCGCTATTGGGGGCGTACCACGAAGCGTTCGTGGCTGAAGAACTGCTGGTCTGTGCCTGGACAGCGGATGTGCCTGCCAATGCAGCTGCCGCAATGGCAAGAATGGAAATAGTCCGGGATGGTTTCACGATGGCTCCTTGGTGGGTGACACATCGGGCCCGACATGGAACCCGATGACGCTGAGTGAAGGCACCAATCTAGGGCGCCGCTCAGGGCCGGCATGTCGGAGTCACCCGGGCTCACTTGTAGGACAAGCGGAAGCGTCGAAACAAAGCTGCCATCGCGCGGGACACAGGGCGCGATGCGGGGCGCGCAGGCATCGCCGGCAGACAGCCGGCTGATTGCTGGAGCTGCTTATTGAGCGGCCCAGCCCCCATCCATGTTCCACGCCACACCGCGCACGTTGTTGCCGGCCGGTGAACAGAAAAACACGGCCAGCGCACCGAGTTCCTCGGGTGTGGTGAACTGCATCGAGGGCTCTTTTTCGCCGAGCAGCTGGCGTGTCGCCGCCTCGTTGGACATCTTGCCGGCCGCCGCTTTCGCATCGACCTGCTTTTGCACCAACGGTGTCAACACCCAACCCGGGCAGATGGCATTGCAGGTCACGCCGGTCGTGGCGTTTTCCAGCGCGGTGACCTTGGTCAGGCCGACGATGCCGTGTTTGGCTGCGACGTAGGCGGATTTTTCCGCCGAGCCGACGAGGCCGTGGACCGACGCGACGTTGATGATGCGTCCCCATCCCCTGCCGCCGTCAGCGGCCTGCATCGCGGGCAGGGCCAGGCGTGTGGCATGGAAGGCGCTGCTGAGGTTGATCGCGATCACCGCGTCCCAGCGCTCGACCGGAAAGTTCTCGATCTTCGCCACATGCTGGATGCCGGCATTGTTCACAAGAATGTCCACCTGGCCGAAGGTCGCGGCTGCAAACGCCATCATCGCTTCGATCTCGGCCGGCTTGCCCATGTCGGCATTGTGGTACGCCACTTTCGCGCCGAGGGCGGCAATTTCAGCCTGCGGCCCGTCGGCGTCGCCGAAACCGTTGAGCACGATATTTGCACCCTGTTGCGCCAGGGCCTTGGCAATCCCCAGGCCGATGCCACTGGTCGAGCCGGTCACGAGGGCAGTTTTACCTTTGAGCATGATTTTTTCTCCGGATGATTTACGATGCAATCGAAGCGCTGAAATGCGGCTTCAGCAATTATCAAGCCTTCAACCCGGATTCCCGCGCAATGACCGAACCTACGCTGAACTACCTACCCTGTGCCGACGCTTCGGGCGGTCATCGCATGGCGTACTGGCAGTGGGGTGATGCGTCGAACCCGCATGTGGTGATGTGTGTGCATGGCCTGTCGCGGCAGGGCCGCGACTTTGATGTGCTGGCGGGGTACATGGCGGATCAGGCGCGTGTGGTTTGCCCCGACGGGGCCGGCCGCGGGCAAAGCGACTGGCTCAAGGACCCCATGGCCTACCAGATCCCGCAATACGCCGCCGACATGCTTGCACTGCTGGCCCACCTGCACCAGCAATCGGCGATCACCACACTCGACTGGGTCGGCACCAGCATGGGCGGGCTGATCGGCATGGCGCTTGCCGGCCAGCCCGGCTTGCCCCTGCCTGCGCCGGTTCGCAAGCTGGTGCTCAACGATGTGGGGCCGGCCATCGAATGGGCCGCCATCCAGCGCATCGCGGCCTACCTCGGCAAGGCCGGGCATTTTGCATCGCTGCAGCAGGCCGCCGATGCGATGTGGGCGGTTTCCACAAGTTTCGGCCCCCACACCCCCGAGCAGTGGCTGGACCTGTCGCGCCACATGGTCAAGCCCGTGCCCGGTGCCCAGGACGGCAGCGTGATGCTGCATTACGACCCGGCGATTGCCGTTGCCGTGCGGGCAGCGACCGAGGAGTCTGCGCGCGAGGGCGAGGCCCGCTTGTGGGCGCTGTACGAGCAGATCCAGGCGCAGGTGCTGATCCTGCGCGGCGCCGAGTCGGATCTGCTCAGTGAGGAAACCACACGGGCCATGACACAGCGGGGACCGCGCGCGCGCGTGGTGGCTTTCGAGGGTGTGGGTCACGCGCCGACCCTGGTCCATCTCGACCAGGTCAGCACCGTCAGTGATTTTCTTTTTGTCTGAAGCCTTGCCATGAAACATACCGGAGGCGGGCAGGATGCCGCGCCTGCAGCGCCCATGCAACCCGCAGCGAATGCGTCCATCGTGACGGCCACGGCGGACAGCCTGTCGGACCAGCCGCATGCGCTGGTTCGGGCGCGCGCCTTTGCCGAGCCGCTGATTGCCAGCGAGGTGCTGGACACCGGTGAAAACATCCTCGCCCATGCCGACGGGGTTGCGGCCATCCTGAAGGCCATCGGCGGCTCCGAAGCGATGCAGGCCGCCACCTACCTGGTGTATGCCTGCGCGCACCTGAACAAGCCCCAGGAGGTCATTGCCAAGGCCTTCGGCGCCAACTTCGCCGCCCTGGCCATCGAGACTACCAAGCTGGTCAATGTGCAAAAGCAGGCCCGTGCTGCCGATGCCAGGGCGCAACTCACGGAAGACCCCGCGGCGCAGACCGAAAACGTACGCAAGATGCTGCTGGCGTTTTCGCGCGATTTGCGTGTTGTCATGCTGCGGCTGGCATCGCGCCTGCAGACCTTGCGCCACTTTGCCTCGATCCGGCAACAGGCGCCGCTGGCGGTTGCGCGCGAGTCGCTGCACGTGTTCGCGCCGCTGGCCAACCGCCTCGGCATCTGGCAGATCAAGTGGGAGATGGAAGACCTGGCCTTCCGGTTCCTCGAGCCCGACACCTACAAGCAGATCGCGCGCCTGCTCGATGAAAAGCGCGCCGAGCGCGAAGGTTTCATGGAGGCGCTGCGCGCGCAGCTCGAGCGGGACCTCAACAGCAGCGGCATTGCGGCGCTGGTGCAGGGCCGGCCCAAACACATTTACAGCATCGTCAAGAAAATGCGCGGCAAGTCGCTGGACTTCGAGCAGGTCTTCGACATCCGCGCGATGCGCGTGATCGCGGCCGACGTGAAAGGCTGTTATGCGGCGCTCGGTTTTGTGCATGCGAACTTCACGCCGGTGGAGGGGGAGTTTGACGACTACATCGCCAAGCCCAAGTCCAACGGCTACCAGTCGCTGCACACGGTGGTGCGCGATACGCAGCAGCGCGCCGTCGAGATCCAGATACGCACCCAGGCCATGCATGACCACGCCGAACATGGGGTGGCCGCGCACTGGGCCTACAAGGAGGCCGGCGCCAAAGGCTACAGCGGTGTTTCGGCCAGCAGTGAATACGACGCAAAAATCGCGGTGCTCAGGCAGCTGCTGGCCTGGGAGCGCGACCTGTCCGGGCCGGTGGCGGCGAAAGCCCGCGAATCCAGGCAGGGCCTGTTCGAAGACCGCATCTATGTGCTGACGCCCGATGCGGCCGTGGTTGAGCTGCCGCAGGGCGCGACCGCACTGGATTTCGCCTACAGCGTGCACACCAGCCTGGGCCACCGCTGCCGCGGCGCGCGGCTGGACGGCGCCATGGTGCCTTTGAACACGCCGCTGCAAAACGGGCAGACCGTCGAGGTCGTGACCACCAAAGAGGGCGGCCCCTCGCGCGACTGGCTCAACCCCGAGCTTGGCTTCCTGGCGAGCCACCGCGCCAAGTCCAAGGTGCGCGCCTGGTTCAATGCACAGGCCATGGCGCAGACGGTGGCGCGCGGACGCGAGGCGGTGGAAAAACTGCTGCAGCGCGAAGGCAAGACCGCGATGAAGCTCGAGGATGTCGCGACACAGCTGGGCTTCAAGAGCGCCGACGACCTGTTCGAAGTGGTTGGCAAGGACGAGCTGTCGCTGCGCACGATAGAAAACATGCTCAAGCCGCCGGAGCCGGCGCCGACGCAAGACGACTATGTGCTGGCCAAAAAAGCCCGGCCTGACAAGTCCGGTGGCGGCGGCAAGGGCGGGGTGCTGGTGGTGGGGATTGACTCGTTGCTGACGCAGCTCGCCAGGTGCTGCAAGCCGGCACCACCGGATGCCATCCTCGGCTTTGTGACCAAGGGCAAGGGCGTGAGCATCCACCGCAGCGATTGCAGCAATTTCCGCAACATGGCCGGCGGCAGCCCGGATCGCGTGATCGAGGTCGAGTGGAGCCAGCCCAAAAACAGCGGTGGCTCGGTCTACCCGGTGGACGTCGCCATCGAGGCGGCCGATCGCCAGGGATTGCTGCGCGATATTTCCGAGGTATTTGCCAGGGAAAAAATGTATGTGATCGGTGTGCAGACGCAGTCGGTCAAGGACAACCGCGGCGGCACCGCATGGATGACCTTCACGGTGGAAGTGGCGGAGTCGGGCCGCCTGAACCAGGTGCTGGCGGTGGTGGCCGAGGTGGCCGGCGTGCGCGCCGCACGGCGACGCTGACGCACTGTGTTGTCGCGGCGGTGCGGCGAGCGGTTTTCCGCAGGGCCGTCTGCGAAGATCGGCCCCGAGGGGCTGGAGCCTGCGGCTCCAAAGCTGCTTGAGCAGGTTTGGACAGGCAACAGGGGCGAAGCGTCCCGCGAGCCGCGGCCTGCAAGGCCTCGCGAATTACACGCAGTGAATGAGCGTGGGGGCCAAATTCTCCTGCTACAATAACGAGGTCGAACAGTCCTTTAGGCGCGTAGCTCAGCTGGTTAGAGCACCACCTTGACATGGTGGGGGTCGTTGGTTCGAGTCCAATCGCGCCTACCAATTTCCCGAAGTTTCCCGATCGTAGTTGCCTCGACAGCGCACACAGGGAAAACCAAGGGGATTGTTGGTATACATACTTCCTAGAATGCAAGCCAGACCTGTGCACCAGCACAGGCAG
>CALRTF020000012.1:0-34149 GCA_943370985.1 Paenacidovorax caeni | reverse complement strand
ATTCTTCAATCGTCAACCTCCTTCGATTACCAAAAGATGAACAAATAGCTTGACGATTCATTTTGATTCAGACAAAATTTATTGAATCAATTTGATTCAATAATATGAGTACACGTTTTGTCCCTTCACTTCAAGAGATTTTGTACCGTCTGGTGGGGGCAGCATCTGACGCCTCCTTGAAACAGCCTACGTCCGAAAAACCCGGCCGATTTCCAGTTGTAGTTCGACCAGAAACACGCGCGTTCCTGGAAGCCCAAGCGGAGTATCTTGGAGGGTCTATTGCGGGTGTTGCGGGCGCCATCCTTGATGGCGTAGCGATGACCACTCAAGGCGGTGCTTCGTCGCTTCGGGGAGTAGCAGAACGTTTCAATATCCTGATTCAAGAGCACAAATTGTCCTTGCCTGCCGCAGTCGAGGCCCTTGCCGACCTAGGCTTCACGCTCGCCGACTTTGCGTCTATCGAGGCACTCCAGCTCAAGCTGTCATCGCCCGTGCTGCGAAGCGTAGCCGAGCGCTTCTACGTGGAGTACGACTGGCTCGCCGGCAAAGGCGACCAGGTGTTCACGCCCACTCCCAATTGCTGGTACAAGGAAATGAATACGGCTGCAGACATACTGGTGGCTGCCCAGCGCTCATGTATTAATGCAGAGTTGACGCTCTACGTGAAAAAGGGCACCAATCTCGACATGGTCGATGACGAGCAGGACTGGAATCGACAGCCGCATTTTCTTCCCGTACTCACCAGGACCAAAGCCATCGCCGGAGGCGAAACTTTGGAGACTTTTGAAGTGTGGGATGAAGGAAGGTGGTCGTACTGGCGCTCCCGTGAGCACATCAAACTGGTGGTCTACTTCGCGTATCAGCTAGGCATTCATGTGTCCGGCAAGCACCTCGCTCCCACTGACTATGATTTACTGATTGATGGCAAAGCAGTCCCTGCGACCGTCTTGCACCGCAATCCAGGCGTCGTTTCCTGGCATCCCGACGACTACGTCCTTCCTCATTCTGCCGTCGCAAAAGTGCCGGCAGAATGGGCGAGTATTTTTTCCAATCCAGACTACGCCGACACCTTTGAGTATTTCAAAAAACTCCTGAAGCGTGAGAGGGCAGCGCAATGAAGATATTTCTGGAAGCCGACTTCACAAAAGGCAATGGTGCCCTTCGGTGGGAAGGCGTCACGAGTCGTCGCCTTAGCAAGGTTCTGATCTCGGTTCTCACTATTCTCGCGGCCGCGGCACTCATTTTGATACCCCGCACGTAGCGAGGGATGACTTCTGACGATCATTCAACAACGAATCACGAGCCATCAAGCCGACGCCCTGAGCAACTTGGGATTGTTCACGCAATAGGTATCATGTGAACAAATCGTGTCTAAGCTAGGGACGACGCTCCCAAAGACAGCCAGATCGCTTCAAAACCTAAATCGAAAGTCCTTGGGGCATTTGCTGCCTAATAGCGACAGAAATCAAAAAAGCCGCCCAAGGGCGGCTTTTTTGTGGGCGGAAGTTCCCGTTCAGCCCTTGCTCTTTTGCAGCAGGGCTTCGCCGATGAATTTGGCGCGATCCCGCGAGAAGGTGAAAAAGATCCAGCCGAAGCCGAGGTGCCGCAGTCCCAGGCTCACATGGCGCTCTGGCGTCTGGGTCTGGGCGATGCCGAAGTCCGCGTCGTGCTGCACCAGCACCGGCATGTCCGCGGTCACTTCCGGCTGTACCGGCGGCTGCATCTGGTTGCGGGCCTGCGCCAGCTGGTGAATCAGCTCTTCCACCTGGCGGGTGCTCAGTTGCTGGCCAAAAACGGTCAGCGTGCCGTCGGTGTTGGGTGTCATGGGTGCCCTTTCAAATGGCGATGGAGGGGTGTCAGGGCCGGAAGATCCGGGGTCGGGCATGCGGCAATTTTATCCTGAGCGTTTGACGCCGCGCCGAGGCAACCGTTCGTAAAAATGCGGGTGTGGCCCGTCGTCACACGGTATGGTCGATGTTTTGTTCACGGAGAAAACATGAAATTAAAAATCATCCTCGGCAGTCTGACGGCATCGGCGCTCGTGGCCTGCACCACCCCCGCCCCACCGCCTGCCACGGGCACGGCTCCGGCCGCGCCATCGGCCGGTGTGTGTGACGCACAGGGGGCGCAGTTCGCTGTCGGCAAAACCGCGGGCGCCGGGGTGGTGGAGGAAGCGCGTCAACGCTCGGGGTCCTACATGGCGCGTGTGTTGCGGCCGGGCCAGGTGGTCACCATGGAGTTCAACGCCCAGCGGCTCAACCTGGACATCAACGCCGCGGGCGTGGTGACACGCGTGCGCTGCGGTTAGGCCCAGTCGCCGGTCCACACCCTGGGGCGGCAGTGTTCCTGGCTTGCCTGCAGGGTCTGCTTTTTGTTACATTTCAATCCGATGTATCACTGGTGCAGACCATGCCTGATCGGGACATTTTGAGCAAATTGCGTGCTGCCACGGCTGTGGAGCGCGAGGACGCGATCACCAGCCGGGTGCGTTATGAAGCCTTGACCGCCAAAATCACGGCATACCAGAACGGCGTCGGCGAAGCGCCCACCGTTGAAGAGTTCCAGCAATGGCGGGAAGACGTGGAACGCACGGTGGCCCTGCGGCGCCTCCAAGGTGGCCTGACCCAAAAATAAATGCGGATGCCGACCGGGCGCCAGGCCTGCGCTGAAAACTTCTGCGCGCTCGTGAAACAGTTGTGCTACATTTTTCAGGTGTAGAAACAAATGTTTCAGGGGCCATGCATTCACCTTCTGCCTTGTTCGCCGGCCAGCCGCTCGATGGCTTGAGCCCTGAATTGCTGCGCGCAGCACGCTGGGTCGAGGCGCATCCGCGCGAAGTGGCGCTGCACTCCATGCGCGAGTGCGGGCGGCGCGCCGGCCTCGCGCCTGCCACGCTGACGCGGCTGGCGCAGGCCCTGGGTTTCAAGGGCTTTGAGGCCATCAAGCAGCTGTGCCAGGCGTCTTTTTCCGCCCAGGGCGGTTATGCCGGGCGTGCCGAAGTGCTGCAGGCCAGCGCGCGCCAGGACAAGGACTGGCTGGCGCTGCTTAATGAGGCGCAACATGCCAACAGTGCCTCGGTCGCCGGGCTGAACCGGACCGCGCAACTGGAGGCTGTGGCCGATGCCATGCTGAAGGCGCGCCGGGTTTATTTCCTCGGCCTGCGCGCCAGCCACGGCCTGGCCCTGCACCTGCACTACACCTACGGCTTGCTGGCGCCCAACGGCATCCTGGTGCAGGGCCTGGGCGGCACGCTCGATGATCAGGTGGGCGACATGGGCCACGGCGACCTGCTGGTGGTGACCTCGTCCGCTTCCTATACCCGGCAGACCGTGGAGGCGGTGGTGCAGGCACGCGGGCAGGGGGCTGGTGTGGTGGCGCTGACCGACAGCGCGCTGTCGCCGATTGCCCGCCAGGCCACACACACGCTGCTGTTTCGTACCGACAGCCCTTCGTACTTTCATTCCATGGTCGGCGCGCTGGCGCTCACAGAAGCACTGGCCGCGGCCGTCGCGGTGCGTGGCGGTCGCAAGGTGCTGGCCCATCTGCAGGCGCGGCAGGAGCGCCTCGACAGTGAAGGCGCTTACTGGGAAGAGCGCAGCGACAGGGCCCTGGGCGATCACCCCCATTCATCAAGGAAACAGCGTTCATGACAGCAGCATCCACCCATGTTTTTCATCGCCAGCTACAGCGCAAACCGCCGGTGGCGGTCAGCGGCCAGGGCGTTTACCTGACCGATGCCGAAGGCAAAAGTTATATCGATGCCTCGGGCGGCGCGGCGGTGTCCTGCCTGGGCCACGGGCATCCGGACGTGCTGGCCGCCATGCATGCGCAGATCGACAAGCTGGCTTATGCCCACACGAGTTTTTTCACCACGGAAGTGGCTGAGGAACTGGCCGACAAACTGATCGCCACCGCGCCGGAAGGCATGAGCCACGTCTATTTTGTCAGCGGCGGGTCGGAAGCGATCGAGGCCACGCTGAAAATGGCGCGCCAGTATTTTGTCGAGACCGGCCAGCCGCAACGCACCCACTTCATCGCGCGGCGGCAGAGTTACCACGGCAACACCCTGGGCGCGCTGGCCATCGGCGGCAACCAGTGGCGGCGCGAACCGTTTGCGCCCATCCTGATTCCGGTCACCCATGTGTCCCCCTGTTATCCCTATCGCGAGCAGCAGGCCGGCGAGACGCCGGCGCAGTATGGGCTGCGGCTGGCGCAGGAGCTGGAGGACGCGATTGTGGCGCAGGGCGCGGACAGCGTGATTGCCTTTGTGGCCGAAACCGTGGGCGGCGCCACCGCCGGTGTACTGGCGCCGGTGCCCGGTTATTTCAAGGCGGTGCGCGAGGTCTGCGACCGTTACGGGGTACTGCTGATCCTCGACGAGGTGATGTGCGGCATGGGCCGAACCGGGACCCTGCATGCCTGCGAGCAGGAGGGCGTGGTGCCCGACCTGCTGGCGGTAGCCAAGGGCCTGGGCGGCGGTTACCAGCCCATAGGCGCGGTGCTGGCGCAGCAAAAAATCGTCGATGCGATGCGCGCAGGCTCCGGGTTTTTTCAACATGGCCACACCTACCTGGGCCACGCGATTGCGTGTGCCGCGGCGCTGGCCGTGCAGAAGGTTTTCGAGCGGGACAACTTGCTGGCGCAGGTGCGTGCCCGCGGGGACTTCCTGCAGAAGCTGATGCACGCGAGCTGGGACACACATCCCCACATCGGGGACATCCGCGGGCGCGGCCTGTTCTGGGGCATCGAGCTGGTGCAGGACCGGGGCAGCAAAAAGCCCTTCGATCCGGCACGCAACGTGCATGCACGCATCAAGCAGGAAGCCATGGCGCGCGGATTGATGGTTTACCCGATGGGCGGCACGGTGGATGGCCGTTATGGTGACCATGTCCTGCTGGCACCACCCTTCATCAGCAGCGAAGCTGATCTCGCGCTGGTGGTGGAGCGCCTCGGTGCGGCCATGGATGCCGCGATCGCCGCGGGCTGAGAAGAATGAGTTTTACAACCTGGAGAAATTGACATGAGCAAGAAGTTTTCCCTGAGCCTGCTGGGTGCCGCGAGCGCCGGCGTTGCGCTGGCCGCAGCCCTGATGTCGGCGCCGGCCGTCGCGCAGCAGAAGTTCGTGACCATAGGCACAGGCGGCGTGACCGGCGTGTATTACGCCGCCGGCGGCGCGATTTGCCGCCTGGTCAACAAGGACCGCGCCAAACACGGCATCCGCTGCTCGGTGGAATCGACCGGCGGCTCGGTGTTCAACGTCAACACCATCAAGGCCGGTGAACTCGACTTCGGTTTCACCCAGTCGGATGTGCAGTACAACGCGGTCAAGGGACTGAACCAGTACAAGGACGGCGCTTACGGCGACCTGCGTGCGGTGTTTGCCGTGCACCCCGAGCCTTTCACCGTGGTGGCCCGCAAGGAAGCCAACATCGCCAAGTTCGAGGACTTCAAGGGCAAACGTTTCAACGTCGGCAACCCCGGCTCCGGCACCCGTTCGTCGATGGAAGAGTTGCTGGCGGCGATGGGATGGAAACTGGGTGACTTCTCGCTGGCGTCCGAACTCAAGGCCGACGAACACGGACCGGCGCTGTGCGACGGCAAGATCGATGGCTTCTTCTATGGCGTGGGCCACCCCTCGGCCAACATCCAGGACCCGACCACCACCTGCGGCGCCAAGCTGGTCTCGCTGACCGGCCCGGTGGTCGACAAGCTGGTGGCCGACAAGCCTTATTACGCCAAGGTCACGATCCCGGCGGGCCTGTACCCCAACAACCCGCAGGCCACCCAGACTTACGGCGTGCTGGCCACCGTGGTCGCCTCGAGCAAGACACCGGCCGAAACCGTCTACCAGGTCACCAAGGCGCTGTTCGACAATTTCGACGAGTTCAAGAAGCTGCACCCGGCGCTGGCCAACCTGAACCCGCAGAACATGGTCAAGGACGGGCTGAGCGCGCCCCTGCATGAAGGCGCAGCGCGTTACTACAAGGAAAAAGGCTGGATCAAATAGTCCGGCACACCGGCCAGCCTGCCGCGGGGCGGCTGGCCCCGCACACAGGGCGAAGCGGACTTCGCCCTTTTTTTTGAGACGCGCAGCAGCCTGCTGTGCACCTGAAGGACGGCCATGGCAAGCGATATCGACAAGGCGCCGGAGGCGCTGCAGCAACTGGTGGCCGATGTGGACACCGGAGGGCGCAAGCCCACAGGCCTGACCGCCGGCGTCATCTTTGCAGTGGCCCTGGTCTGGGCGCTGTTCCAGTACTGGTATGCCTCGCCACTGCCGTTCGCGCTGGGCTTCGGCATCCTCAATGACACCGAGGCGCGCGCCGTGCACCTGGCGTTTGCGCTGTTTTTGGCATTCCTGGCCTGGCCGGCTTTCAGGCGCTCACCGCGCGACCGCGTGCCTGTGCTGGACTGGGTGCTGGCGCTGGCGGCCGCGTTTGCGGGCGCCTACATCATGCTGTTTTACGCGCAGCTTGCCACCCGTCCCGGGCAGCCCACCACCCTGGACATCGTGGTGGCCAGTGCCGGCATGCTGCTGCTGCTGGAGGCCACGCGCCGCGCGGTCGGCTGGCCGATGGCGGCGCTGGCCGTGATGTTTGTGGCTTACAGCATGCTCGGGCCCTGGTTGCCCGAGGTGCTGTCGCACCGGGGCGCATCGCTGAGCCGCCTGATGTCGCACATGTGGCTGACCACCGAGGGTGTCTACGGCATTGCGCTGGGCGTCTCCGCCGGCACCATCTTTGTGTATGTGCTGTTTGGCGCCCTGCTGGACCGCGCGGGCGGCGGCAACTACATGATGCAGGTGAGTTTTGCGGCGCTGGGCCATTTGCGCGGCGGCCCGGCCAAGGTCGCGGTGGTGTCCTCGGCGCTCAACGGCATGATCTCGGGCTCGTCCGTGTCCAACGTGGTGTCCGGCGGCATTTTCACCATTCCGCTGATGAAGAAGTCCGGCTACGGCGGGGTCAAGGCCGGCGCCATCGAAACCATGTCTTCGGTGGACGGCCAGATCATGCCGCCTGTCATGGGCGCCGCTGCCTTCCTGATGGTCGAGTATGTCGGCATTCCCTACACCGACATCGTGCGCCATGCCTTCCTGCCGGCCATCCTGTCCTACCTGGGCCTGTTCTACATCGTCCACCTGGAAGCGCTGAAGATGCGCATGCAGCCCATCATCCGCCGCACACCCAAGCCGCTGCGTGAGCGCCTGCTGCGCAATGCGCTGGGCCTGTCCGGCAGCATCGTGGTGATAGGCGCGCTGTATTACCTGTTCGAAGGCATGAAGGCATTGCTGGGCGGCGCCGCGCCCTATGTGATCGCGCTGTCGGTGGCCGCCCTGTACGGCGTCTGCCTGCACCAGGCCGCGCGCAGTCCGGACCTGGCACAGGACATCGACATCGACAACCCAAAGGCGCTGGACACCTGGCCGACGGTGCGCGCCGGCCTGCATTTCCTGATCCCCATAGGCACCCTGATCTGGTGCCTGATGGTCGAGGAAATGTCGCCGGCCCTGGCAGCGTTCTGGGCCGTGACCATCCTCATCCTGCTGATGCTGACGCAGCGGCCGCTTATCGATGCGCTGCGCCGCACCCGCACGCCGGACGCCTGGCATGAGGGCTGGCGCGCGGTGGTCGACGGTTTCCACAATGGCTCGCGCAACATGATCGGCATTGGTGTGGCGACGGCGACCGCAGGCATCATCGTCGGCGGCATCACGCTGACGGGACTGGGACTGCGCATGACGGAGTTTGTCGAGTTCGTCTCGCAGGGCAATGTGATGGTGATGCTGCTGTTCATTGCGTTTTCCTGCCTGGTGCTGGGGCTGGGGGTGCCGACCACGGCCAACTACGTGCTGGTGGCCACGCTGATGGCGCCGGTGGTGGTGGACCTGGGCGCGCAGTCGGGCCTGGTGATCCCGCTGATCGCGGTGCACCTGTTCGTTTTCTATTACGGCATCATGGGGGACATCACGCCGCCGGTGGGGCTGGCCACCTTCGCGGCCGCCGCGATCTCGGGCGAGGATGCCATCGAGACCGGCATCCAGGGCGCCATTTATGCGCTGCGTACGGTGATCCTGCCCTTTATCTGGATCTTCAATCCGCAACTGCTGCTGATCGACGTCGGCGGCACCTTCTCGTTTCTGAGCGTTGTGACGGCCAGCATCCTGGCCACGCTCCTGTTTGCAGCCCTCACCATGAACTGGTTCCGCATCAGGAACCGCCTGTGGGAAAGCCTGGCGCTGCTGGTGGCGGTGGTCCTGCTGTTCCGGCCCGACTTTTTCATGGACCAGATTGCACCGGAATACCGCGACGCGAGGCCGGCCGAGGTGTTCGAGATCGCGCGCAACGTGGAAAGCGACGGAAGGGTGGTGATGGTCACGCGCGGCACCACGCTGGAAGGCCGCGAGATCGTCAAGACCGTGGCGGTCCAGCTCGGCGACAAGGGCGCCGAGGGCCGCAAGCGCCTGGCCGACGCCGGCCTGATGCTGGTGCCGCTGGGCGATACGCTGCAAATCGGCCAGGCCAAGTTCGGTTCACGCGCCGCCAAGGCCGGGGTCGAG
This sequence comes from Paenacidovorax caeni, assembly GCA_943370985.1. Lineage (GTDB taxonomy): Bacteria > Pseudomonadota > Gammaproteobacteria > Burkholderiales > Burkholderiaceae_C > Polaromonas > Polaromonas caeni_A. The sequence goes on along the minus strand of CALRTF020000012.1, from coordinate 25,592 downwards.
CCGGGCTGGGACGTGAGCGCCATCAAGGTGCCGACCGATCGCCCGAGCGCTCACTGGTTCTACCTGCCGGCGCTGGCGCTGGCGCTGCTGGTCTGGTGGTCGCAGGGCCGGCGTATGCGGGCCGGCACGGATACCTTATAAAAACCAGCCTCAGCCCCCGTGGACTGTGGTCGGACAGCTATCAAAACAGGAGCAAATCAGGAGTCGACCGAGGCGCTCCAGCGGTCGCCCCAGTTCTTGCCGCCGGCCTTGTCCATGCTGCGCCGGTCGCGTTTGGTCGGACGGCCGTGTTCGATGCTGGCGGCCGGTTCGTTGTTGAGCCGGCGCTGCTCGGCCGCGGCCTCGCGCAGGCGCAGGCTGTCGGCGGTTTCCTCGTAAAGCTGCTGCGCCACCGGTGCGGCGCCACGCTGCTGGCTCAAGCCGCGGATCACCACCGTGCGTGTCACCGGCCCCTGGCGCATCTGCACCGTGTCGCCTTGCTTGATGTCACGCGCCGGCTTGGCTTCCAGGCTGTTGACCTGGACCCGGCCCTTGCCGATTTCCTCGGTGGCCAGCGAACGCGTCTTGTAGAACCGTGCGGCCCACAGCCACTTGTCAAGACGCATCAGTCAACTCCCGTGGGCTGGCCTGTTTGCAAAACGCGGCCCCGCTGCGATGGATCAGGGTTTTTGTCATTCAGCCCCTATTCTGAACCAGTGGCAGCCGCACCGTGGCGTCCAGCCCGGCAATACGCCCATGGTCTTCACGGTTTTCCAGGGTGATGCTGCCGCCCAGCGCCTGGGTGATCTCGCGGCAGATCGCCAGGCCCAGGCCCGAGCCCTGGCGCACGTCGCCGGCGGAAAACGGCAGGTACAGCCGGGCCGACAGCTCGGCAGGGATGCCGGGACCGCTGTCGCTGACGGTCAGTGCCGCCCAGGAGCCGTCACTGGCCAGGCGCACGGTCAGCGCGCCGCCCGCGGGGCTGTGCTTGATCGCGTTGTGCAGCAGGTTGCGCGCCAGCTCGCGCAACATCCAGTCGTGTGCCTGCACCGTGGCGGGCTGGGTGATGATTTCAAAATCGATATCCTTGTCGGCCAGCAGCGGCGATACATCGACCACCACCGAACGCAGCACCTCCGGCCAGTCCTGCGGGCCGGCGTCGGTCTGCTGGCGCAATTGTTCGACCTTGGCCAGTGCCAGCATCTGGTTGGCCAGCACGGTCGCGCGTTCGACCGTATCCTCGATTTCCACCAGCGCCTGGCGCGGCGCGACGTCGCCGCGCAGTGCCGACTGCACCTGGGTCTTGAGCACGGCCAGCGGCGTGCGCAGCTGGTGCGATGCATCGCGCACAAAACGTTTCTGGTGGTCTGCCAGGTTCTGCAGGCGCTGCATCACCTGGTTGGTGGCATCGATCAGCGGCAGCAGCTCGCGGGGCGCATCGGGCGCGGCCACCGGCGTCAGGTCACCTTCGGGCCTGGCCTTGAGCTCCCCGCTGAGCCGGCGCACCGGCCGCGTCGCACGCTGCACCACCACAATCACCACCAGCGCAATCACGCCGACCAGCAGCGCCTGCCGCCACAAGGTATCGACCAGCACCTCGCGCGCCAGCGTCTCGCGCAGCTCCAGGGTTTCCGCCACCTGCACCACCGCCATGCCGCGGCCTTTCGCGCTGGCCACCGGCTGCAGCAGCACCGCCACCCGCACCTCCTCGCCGCGGAAGTTGTCGTCGTAAAAAGCCACCAGCGCGGCGTAGGCGCCCTGGTCGGGAATGCGGCCGCGCCAGAACGGCAGCTCGCCAAAACCGGAGATGACCTCGCCCTGCAGGTTCGAGACGCGGTACACCAGCTGGCTGCGGTTGTCGGCCTCGAAGGCCTCCAGCGCGGAGTAGGGCACGGTGGCGCGCAGGATGGACTGCTCGTCGAAACCCTCGACATCGAGCTGTTCACCGATGGTTTTGGCCGAAGCCAGCAGAGTGCGGTCGTAAGCGATGTTGATCGCGCCCAGGGTCTGGCGGTACAGGCTGACGGTGTTGATCACGATCAGCAGGCCGATGGGCAGCAGGATGCCGAGCAGCAGGTAACGCCTGAGGGACATGATCCCGGCCGTCGCAGGCAGGCGTGCTGTCGTGCGCCTATACATCGGTCTTGAGCAGGTAACCGAGACCGCGCAGGGTCATCAGCGTCACACCGGTGTGCGCCAGCTTCTTGCGCAGCCGGTAGACCACCACCTCGATGGCTTCGTAGGCGACCTCGGCCTGTCCGGGAAACACCAGGTCGAACAGCCTTTCCTTGGTCACCGCGTGGCCCTGCTTTTCCAGCAGGGCCTTGAGCAGCGCCAGCTCGCGCGGCGCCAGGTCCAGCACCTGGTCCCGGAAGTAGATCGCGCCGCTCTCTTTTTCATAGCTGATTCCTCCCGCCGCATGGGGGCTGGAGGCCGATTCGGCTGTGGAACCCGGGCGGCGCCGGTGCAGGGCGCGCAGGCGCGCCTCGAGCTCGTCGAGGTCGAAGGGTTTGGGCAGGTAGTCGTCGGCGCCGGTGTTCAGGCCGATGATGCGGTCGCCGACGGTGCCGCGCGCGGTCAGGATCAGCACCGGTGTGTCCAGCCCGCTGCGCCGCGCCTGCGCCAGCACCTGCAGGCCGTCCATGCCCGGCAGGGTCAGGTCCAGCAGGATCACGTCAAATGCTGCCGCCTGCCATTTCTCCAGCGCCACCCGCCCGTCGCCGCAGGCCTCGATCTGGATGCCGCGGCGCCCCAGCGCGCGGACCAGGGTGGTGCGCATGGCGACGTCGTCCTCGACCAGCAGCAGTTTCATGGGCCGGACCTTAGCACCTTATTTAACAATTCCGGACAGCTGTTTGACAGCCAGACGGCGCATGATGCGCTGGTCAGCACAACACAAGGAGACATTCATGCGTCGCGATACCTTCCTCAAATCCATGGCCGCCATTGCCGCTGCCGCCACCCTGCCGCTGCCGGCGCTGGCCGCAGCCAATGTCAAGATGATGATTCCCGCCAACCCCGGCGGCGGCTGGGACACCACCGGCCGCGCGCTCGGCAAGGCGCTGCAGGATTCCGGCGCGGCTTCGACCGTGACCTACGACAACAAGGGCGGCGCGGCCGGCGCGCTGGGCCTGGCGCAGTTCATCAACGGCAGCAAGAACGACCCGAACGCGCTGATGGTCATGGGCGCCGTGATGCTGGGCGGCATCATCACCGGCAAGCCGCCGGTCAACCTGAGCCAGGCCACGCCGATTGCCCGCATCACCAGCGAATACAACGTCTTCGTGCTGCCGGCCAGTTCGCCCTTCAAGACCATGAAGGACGTCGTCGAGCAGCTCAAGAAAGACCCCGGCAGCGTCAAATGGGGCGGCGGCTCGCGCGGCTCCACCGAACACATCGCTGCCGCGATGATTGCGCGTGACGTCGGCGTCGACCCGTCCAAGATCAACTACGTCGCCTTCCGCGGCGGCGGTGAGGCGATTGCCGCCATCCTCGGCGGCAACGTCAGCATAGGCGGCAGCGGCTACAGCGAGTTTTCCGAATACATTGCCAGCGGGAAGATGCGCGCGCTGGCGGTCACGTCGGACACGCGCCTCAAAGGTGTCAACGTGCCGACGCTGAAAGAGCAGGGCATCAACGTGGTGATCGGCAACTGGCGCGGCGTGTATGGCGCGCCCGGCATCACCGCGCCGCAGCGCAAGGAACTGACCGACATGGTGCTCAAGGCGCTGAAATCCAAAGCCTGGGCCGAGGCCCTGGAAAAGAACAACTGGACGCCTGCCGTGCTGACCGGCGCCGAGTTCGAGAAATTCGTCGATGACGATTTCGCCAGCCTGCGCGCGACCATGGTCAAGTCGGGCATGGTCTAAACAGCCTTCCATCCCGTTTTTTGGTCTGTCATTGCGGGCCTGACCCGCAATCCATGCCCTCTGCTGTGACAGTGGTGTGTGCGGCATGGATCCCGGATCGCGTCCGGGATGACATCCTTTTTCAAGCGAGGTCACCATGACTCCCACTCCCTTTTCCCCGGCGCAAACCCGCCTGCAGGCCCTGGTCGGCGGCGGTGTGCTGCTGCTGGCGGCCGCCCTGGCTTTCGGCGCGCTCAGCATCCCGTCGGCCGCCGGTTATGCGGGTGCCGGCCCCAACTTCCTGCCCTGGGTGGTGTCCATTGCCCTCGCGGTCTGCGGCGGTTTCCTGGTGTGGGAAGCGCAAAGCGGTGGCTTTCGCGAGATGGAGCCGCCCGGCGACACGGCGCCGGCCTACTGGGCCGGCTTTGCCTGGGTCTCGGCCGGCCTGCTGGCCAATGCCGCGCTGATCACCACCATCGGTTTCATCCTGAGCTGCACCCTGTGTTTTGTGCTGGCGGTGCAGGGCCTGCGCGGCGCCGAAGGCAAGGCCGGGATAGAGCCGGCCACCTGGCTCAAGAATGTGGCCATCGGCCTGGCGATTTCTGCGCCGGTCTACTGGGTCTTCACGCAGTTCCTGGCGATCAACCTGCCGGGCCTGACTTCCACCGGCTGGCTTTAAGTTTCACGACAGGCGACCCATGGACATCTTCAACCAGCTCCTGCAGGGCTTTGTCACTGCAGCCACGCCGATCAACCTGCTGTGGTGTTTTGTCGGCTGCGCGCTCGGCACCGCCGTCGGTGTGTTGCCGGGCATCGGTCCCGCCGTCGCGGTGGCCATGCTGCTGCCGATCACCGTCAAGGTCGAGGCCACCGCCTCCATGATCTTTTTTGCCGGCATTTATTACGGCGCCATGTACGGCGGCTCCACCACCTCCATCCTGCTGAACACGCCGGGCGAAACCGCGAGCATGGTCACGGCCATGGAAGGCAACAAGATGGCCAAAAGCGGGCGCGCCGGGGCGGCGCTGGCCACGGCTGCCATCGGCTCCTTTGTCGCCGGAACCATCGCCACCGTGCTGGTCACGCTGTTCGCGCCCATCGTGGCGGAATACGCCGTCAAGCTCGGCCCGCCTGAATATTTCATGCTGATGCTGCTGGCATTCACCACCGTCAGTGCGGTGCTCGGCAAAAGCGCGGTACGCGGGCTGACCGCGCTGTTTGTCGGCCTGGCCGCCGGCCTGGTCGGCCTGGACCAGATCACCGGCCAGGCGCGTTACACCGGCGGCGTGCCCGAGATGCTGGACGGCATCGAGATCGTGCTGGTGGCGGTCGGCCTGTTTGCGGTGGCCGAAGCCATGTATGCGGTGCTGTACGAAGGCCGCATCGTCGATTCGCAGAACAAGCTCAGCAAGGTGCACATGACGGCCAAAGACTGGCGCCGCTCCTGGCCGGCCTGGCTGCGCGGCACGGCCATAGGCGCGCCGTTTGGCTGCATCCCGGCCGGTGGCACCGAGATCCCGACCTTCCTCAGTTACGCCACCGAGAAAAAACTGGCGAAGGACAACACCGAGTTCGGCAACCAGGGCGCGATCGAAGGTGTGGCCGGCCCGGAAGCCGCCAACAACGCCACCGTGACGGCCGCGATGATTCCGCTGCTGACCCTGGGCATCCCGACCTCCAACACCACGGCCATCCTGCTCGGCGCTTTCCAGAACTACGGCATCCAGCCCGGGCCGCAGCTGTTCACCACCTCCTCGGCGCTGGTCTGGGCGCTGATCGCCTCGCTCTACATCGGCAACGTGATGCTGCTGGTGCTGAACCTGCCGCTGGTCGGCCTGTGGGTCAAGCTGCTGAAAATTCCCAAGCCCTACCTGTATGCCGGCATCCTGATTTTTGCGACGGTCGGTGTCTACGGCATGCGCCAGAGCGCCTTCGACCTGTTCCTGCTCTACGGCATCGGTGTGCTGGGCGTGCTGATGCGGCGTTTTGATTTTCCGACCGCGCCGGTGGTGGTCGGCATGATCCTGGGCCCGCTCGCCGAAGCGCAGTTCCGCAATGCCATGTCGATCGGCGAGGGCAGCGCCATGGTGTTTTTGCAGCGGCCCATGTCGGTGACCCTGCTGGTGATTGTGGTGGCGGTGCTGGTGTTGCCGCGCTTGTTCCGCGCGTTCAGGACGCCTGTCGCCAGCTGAGCATCCGGCTGGCGGCGCCTGCGCGTTACCATCGGCGCATGGAGACGCCTGACACCACCACCCATGGCCTGCCGCGCGATGCCCAGAGCATTCTGGAGCTGGCGGCGCGCTCCATGTTCCACCTGTTTTCGAGCATCAGTCAGGGCATGTTCCTGGTGGACCGCACGGGCCGCATCGTCTGGGTCAACGACGGCTACAAACGTTTCCTGCCGGCACTGGGTTTTTCCTCGGTGGACCAGTTTGTCGGCCACATGGTGGAAGAAGTCATCCCGAACACGCAGATGCGGCGTGTGCTGGAAACCGGCGAAGCCTTTCTGATCGACCTGCTGACCAATCGCGCCGGCACCTTTGTGGTGAGCCGCATCCCGCTGCGCGACGAAAGCGGTGACGACGTCATCGGCGCCATCGGCATCGTCCTGTTCGACCATCCCGAGACCACCTTGCAGCCGCTGATCAGCAAGTTCGCGCTGTTGCACCGCGACCTTGACGATGCGCGGCGCGAGCTGGCCAGCCAGCGCCTGCAGCACACCGGCGGCCAGCGCCAGTCCAAACACACGTTTGCCAGTTTCATAGGCACCAGCCCGGCGGCGGTCGAGGTCAAGCGCCAGGCGCGCCGCGCCGCGCAGACTTCCAGCCCGGTGCTGCTGCTGGGCGAGACCGGCACCGGCAAGGAACTGCTGGCCCACGCCATCCATGCGGCCTCCAGCCGCGCGCGCGGCCCCTTCATCAGCGTCAACATCGCGGCCGTGCCGGACACGCTGCTGGAGGCGGAATTTTTCGGGGTTGCGCCGGGCGCCTACACCGGTGCCGACCGCAAGGGCCGCGACGGCAAGTTCAAGCTGGCCGACGGCGGCACCCTGTTCCTCGACGAGATCGGGGACATGCCGCAGGCGCTGCAGGCCAAGCTGCTGCGCGCCTTGCAGGAGGGCGAGATCGAGCCGCTGGGCTCCAACAAGCTGATCCCTTTCGACGCGCGCCTGGTCGCCGCGACCTCGCGCGACCTGGCCGCGCTGGTGCGCGAAGGCAAGTTCCGCGAGGACTTGTTCTACCGCCTCAATGTGCTGCCGGTGCGCGTGCCGCCGCTGCGCGAGCGGCGCTCCGACATCCCGGCGCTGCTCGAGGTGCTGGGCGAGGAAATGGCGCTGCGCAGTGGTGACCGGCAGCCCGAACTGTCGGCCGATGCCCTGGCCCTGCTGTCGGCGCAGACCTGGCGCGGCAATATCCGCGAACTGCGCAATGTGCTGGAGCAGGCGGCCATGCGCAGCGATTCGGCCAGCATAGGCCGCGGGCAGGTCGAAGAAGTGTTGAAGGAGGCCGGCATAGAACGCATCGCGCCCGCGCCGGCTGCACTGGAAAGCGCAGACCCGTCGGCCACCGACCCGCTGCGGCCGCTGGCCGAGCAGATCGCGCAGGTCGAGCGCCGCGCGATTGCCGCCGCCATGGAGGCCACCGGCGGCAACAAGCTGGCGGCGTCACGCCTGCTCGGCATCTCGCGCGCGAAGTTGTATGAACGTCTGGATAACCCTGATCGAAAATAAGACAATTGTCTGAAATAAATACAAAATAAGTGTATTTATATCGGACAATTTGATCGAGAGATAAAAATTATCCTTATAAATCAATGGCTTGAGGCTGGCACGACCTGTGCAATCCTGGTGCATAACCCACAACAGGAGACATCCATGCACCGTCGTAGCCTTCTCGCGCTTGCCGCCCTCGCCACCGCCTTTGTTTCACCCGCCGTCTTGAGCCAGGGCAAGGACATCAAGATCGCCATCATTGCCAGCAAGACCGGTCCGCTCGAAGCTTATGCCAAGCAGACCATCGTCGGCTTCCACATGGGGCTGAACTACGCCACCGGCGGCACCATGATGGTGGCCGGCAAAAAACTGGTGGTGATCGAGAAGGACGACCAGGGCAAGCCCGATGTGGGCAAGGCCGCGCTGGCTGCGGCCTACGCCGATGAAAAGGTCGATATCGCCGTCGGACCCACCGCTTCGCCGGTGGCGCTGGCCATGCTGCCGGTCGCCGAGGAATACAAAAAAATCCTGCTGGTCGAGCCCGCGGTGGCCGACAGCATCACCGGCGACAAGTGGAACAAATACATCTTCCGCACCGGCCGCAATTCCAGCCAGGATGCCGCTGCCAACGCGGTGGCGCTGGACCGTCCCGGCAATGTGGTGGCCATGCTCGCCAACGACAACGCGTTTGGCCGTGATGGCGTGAAGGCCGCGAAGTCCTTCATGAAAAACGCCAAGATTGTTCATGAAGAGTACCTGCCGGTCGGCACCACCGACTTCACCGCCGGCCTGCAGCGCATTGTCGACAAGCTCAAGGACCAGCCGGGCAACAAATACCTGTCGGTCGGCTGGTCGGGCAGCCCGACGCCGTTTCCGAAGATCGCCGATCTGGACCTGGAAAAACGCTACGGCATCAAGCTCGCCACCGGTGGCAACATCCTTCCCGCGATGGTGGCCTACAAGAGCTTTCCGGGCATGGAAGGCGCGCTGTACTACTACTTCGGCATTCCGAAGAACCCGGTGAACGAGGCCATGGTGGCCCAGCACTACAAGGAGTTCAAGGCACCGCCTGACTTCTTCACGGCAGGCGGTTTCTCGGCAGCCATGGCGGTGGTGACGGCGCTCAACAAGACCAACGGCGACACCAACACCAACAAGCTGATCTCCACCATGGAAGGCATGAGTTTTGACACGCCCAAGGGCAAGATGACCTTCCGCAAGGAAGACCACCAGGCCATGCAGAGCATGTATCACTTCAAGATCAAGGCCGACCCGGCGTTTGCCTGGGGTGTGCCCGAGCTGGTGCGTGAGATCAAGGCCGAGGAAATGAATATTCCAATTACCAACAAGCGGTAATTTTCACAACCCTCCGTTCGGGCTGAGCCTGTCGAAGCCTGCCCGGGTCTGTTGAAGCACCCTTCGACAGGCTCAGGGCGAACGGATCCAACCTGTCGCAGCGACGGGATTCCCCATCAAGGGGAAAGAAAACATGCTTCAAACCCACGAACTCACGATCCGCTTCGGTGGCCACGTGGCGGTCAATGCTGTCAGCTGCACCTTTGCGCCTGGCACGCTGACGGCCATCGTCGGCCCCAATGGCGCGGGCAAAACGACCTACTTCAACCTGATCTCGGGTCAGCTCAAGGCCAGCAGCGGCACGGTCACGCTCAACGGCCGGGATTTGTCGGGACTGGGTGTCTCGGCGCGCACCCATGCCGGCCTGGGCCGGGCGTTTCAGCTGACCAATCTGTTCCCCAACCTCAGCGTGCTGGAAAACGTGCGCCTGGCGGTGCAGGCCACGCGCCACGGCCCGCACCGGCGTGGCCTGAACCTGTGGAGCATCTGGAGCGACCACAAGGCCTTGCTGAACCGGGCCGAAGAAATCCTCGAGGCCGTCGCCATGGAAAGCAAGGCGCAGATGCCGGTGGCCAGCCTGCCGCACGGTGACCAGCGCAAGCTCGAAGTTGCGCTGCTGATGGCGCTGGAGTCGCAGGTCTTCATGTTCGACGAGCCGACGGCCGGCATGAGCACCGACGAGGCGCCGGTGATCCTGAACCTGATCCGCCAGTTGAAGCAGGACAAGACCAAAACAATTTTGCTGGTGGAGCACAAGATGGATGTGGTGCGTGAACTGGCCGATCGCATCATCGTGCTGCACAACGGCGCGCTGGTGGCCGATGGCGAGCCGGCCGAGGTGATCGCATCACCGGTTGTGCAGGAAGCTTATCTGGGCGTGGCGCCCGAACCCGTTCGCCCTGAGCCTGTCGAAGGGGGGGCTGACTTTGCTCAGGGAGGGCTTCGACAAGCTCAGCCCGAACGGAATGGAGGTCAAGCATGAGCACAAATCTCCTGACCCTCGAAGGGGTACACACGCACATCGGCGCGTACCACATCCTGCATGGCGTGGATCTCGCCATTCCGAAAGGGCAGCTCACCATGCTGCTGGGCCGCAATGGCGCCGGCAAGACCACCACACTGCGGACCATCATGGGCCTGTGGCAGGCCTCGCAGGGCAGGGTGAGCTTTGACGGGCGCGACATCACGGCGCTCAGCACGCCGCAGATCGCCGAACTCAAGATCGCCTACGTGCCCGAAAGCATGGGCATTTTTTCCGACCTCACCGTCAAGGAAAACATGTTGCTGGCCGCGCGCAGCGCCAAACGTGCCAGCCAGATGGACGAGACGCGGCTCCAATGGATCTTCTCGCTGTTCCCGGCGGTCGAGAAATTCTGGAACCACCCGGCCGGCAAGTTGTCGGGCGGGCAAAAACAGATGCTGGCGGTGGCGCGCGCGATTGTCGAGCCGCGTGAACTGCTGATCGTCGACGAGCCCAGCAAGGGCCTGGCGCCGGCCATCATCAACAACATGATCGACGCGTTCGCCCAGCTCAAGGCCAGCGGCGTGACGATTTTGCTGGTGGAACAAAACATCAACTTTGCCAAACGCCTGGGCGACAGCGTCGCCGTGATGGACAACGGCGTGGTGGTGCATGCCGGCTCCATGGCGGAACTGGCTGAAGACACTGCGCTGCAGCAATCGCTTTTGGGGCTCGCACTATGAAAACGCTTGATTTCGACTGGAAGCCGCTGGCGCTGGTGCCGCTTCTGGCTGCCCTGGTTTTTCCCTTCATCGGCTCAGGCTCGACCTGGATCACGCTGACCGTCGCCGGTCTGGCCATGGGCATGATCATTTTCATCATCGCTTCCGGCCTCACGCTGGTGTTCGGCCTGATGGACGTGCTCAATTTCGGCCACGGCGTGTTTATCGCGCTGGGCGCTTTTGTGGCCACCAGCGTGCTTGGCGCCATGAGCGACTACACGCAAAGCGAATCGATGCTGCGCAACATGCTGGCCGTGCTGCCGGCCATGGGGGTTGCGATGCTGGTGGCTGGTGCCGTCGGCCTGGTGTTCGAGCGATTTATCGTGCGGCCGGTCTACGGCCAGCACCTCAAGCAGATCCTGATCACCATGGGCGGCATGATCATCGGCGAAGAACTGATCAAGGTGATCTGGGGGCCGGCGCAGATTGCCCTGCCCATGCCCGAAGGCATGCGCGGCTCACTGCTGTTCGGTGATGCAGCGATTGAAAAATACCGCCTGATCGCGGTGACCGTGGGCCTGCTGGTGTTCGCCATCCTCGCGTGGACGCTGGTGCGCACCAAGGTCGGGCTGCTGATCCGCGCCGGCGTGCAGGATCGCGAGATGGTCGAGTCGCTCGGCTACCGCATCAAGCGCCTGTTTGTCGGCGTGTTTGTGGTCGGCAGCGCGCTGGCCGGCCTCGGCGGTGTGATGTGGGGCCTGTACCAGCAGAGCGTGACGCCGCAGATGGGCGCGCAGGTCAATGTGCTGATCTTCATCGTCATCATCATCGGCGGTCTCGGCTCCACCGGCGGCGCGCTGATCGGCGCCTTGCTGGTCGGGCTGATGGCCAACTACACCGGCTTCCTGGCCCCCAAGGTCGCGCTGTTTTCGAACATCGCGCTGATGGCGGCCATCCTGCTGTGGCGGCCCCAGGGCATTTACCCCGTGACGAACCGGTAAGCAGACCACGCCATGAACACTCTTTATCCGTTCGGGCTGAGCCTGTCGAAGCCACGCCCGCAGACCACGAATGCCCTTCGACAAGCTCAGGGCGAACGGGAGATTCCATGCTGACCAGACTCGTCTCCAACGACTATCCGCGCAGCCGCGTGCTGGCCGTCATCCTGGTCGCGCTGCTGCTGGCCCTGGCCTTTGCGCCTTTCCTGTTTCCCGGCGTCAAGGCCCTCAGTGTGGCTGCCAAGGTGCTGGTCTTCATCGTGCTGGTGGCCAGCTTCGACCTGTTGCTCGGTTACACCGGCATCGTCAGTTTTGCGCACACCATGTTTTTCGGCATTGGCGCTTACGGCATCGCCGTGGCGACAACGCGCCTGGGCCCGACCTGGGAGGCGCTGGCTGTCGGGCTGTTGTGCTCGCTGGCGCTGTCCTTTGTGCTGTCGCTGCTGGTGGGCCTGTTTTCGCTGCGGGTCAAGGCCATCTTTTTCGCCATGATCACGCTGGCCGTGGCCTCGGCTTTCCAGACCCTGGCTTCGCAGCTGTCGGAGATCACCGGCGGCGAGGACGGCCTAAGCTTCAAGCTGCCCGAACTGCTGTCGCCCAGCACGGAGTTTTTCGAGCAGCCCTTTCTTGGCGTGTCCATCGACGGGCGCCTGCTGACCTATTACCTTTTGTTTGTGGTGACCCTGGTGTTGCTGCTGAGCCTGCTGCGCATCGTCAACTCGCCGTTTGGCCGCGTGTTGCAGGCGATCCGCGAAAACGAGTTCCGCGCCGAGGCCATCGGTTACCGCGTGGTGGTGTACCGCACGACGTCCAGCGTGCTGTCGGCGCTGTTTGCGACCATGGCCGGCGCCATGCTGGCGCTCTGGCTGCGCTACAACGGGCCGGACACCTCGCTGTCCTTCGAAATCATGATCGACGTGTTGCTGATTGTGGTGATCGGCGGCATGGGCACGATTTACGGTGCGGCCATCGGTGCGGCGCTGTTCCTGGTGGCGCAGAGCTACCTGCAGGATCTGCTGCGCCTGGCCAGCGATGCCGCCGCCGGCCTGCCCTGGCTGGCGGCCCTTCTTTCCCCGGATCGCTGGCTGCTCTGGCTGGGCCTGCTGTTTGTGTTGTCGGTTTATTACTTTCCCACCGGTGTCGTGGGGCGGCTGCGCGCCGCGCGCCTGAACAGGTTAACGAGTCGGTCGTAGACAAGAGCCTGAACCCAGGCAACAACAAGCAGGAGACAAACCATGACGAAGAAAACTTTGGGACATTGGGGGCTCAAGACGGTGGCCGCGCTGGTCTTCAGCGCGGCAGGCGGGCTGGCGTCGGCTGCCGACCTGGTGATCGGCCAGGTGGCGCCGCTGTCGGGGGTGCTGGCCAGCACCGGCCACCAGATGGTGGTCGGCGGGAAGATTTATTTCGAGCACATCAACGCCCAGGGCGGCATCCATGGCGCGAAGATCCGCCATGAGGTGGTGGACGACGGCTACAAGGTGGCCGAGACCGTGCGACTGACGCGCGAGATGCTGGCCAAGCCCGAGGTGGTGGCGCTGTTCGGTTTTGCCGGTACCGCCAATGGCACGCAGTTGCTGACCGACGGCGTGCTCGACGTCGGCGGCGCCGCGCTGGTCGCGCCCTATACCGGCGGCGAATCGCTGCGCAACCCCTTCAACCCGTGGATCTTCCATGTGCGCGCCGGTTATGCCGACGAAACCGAACACATGGTGCAGCAGGTCACGACCCTGGGCATGAGCCGCATCGCGGTGATGTACCAGGACGACGGCTTTGGCAAGGCCGGCCTGCTGGGCGTCGAGAACGCGCTGGCCAAGCGAAACCTCAAGCTGTCGGTGGCAGCTGCTTATGAACGCAACACCGACAAGGTCGAAGAGGCCGTCAGGAAGATCAAGGCCTCGGACGCGCAGGCCATCCTCATGATTTCAGTCAACAAGCCCACGGCAGCATTTGTGAAGTTGTACCGCGAAAGCGGCGGCGGCGCGCAGCTCTACAACATCTCGGTGGTGGACCCGGCCGAACTGGTCAAGCTCGCCGGCCTGAAAAACGCCCATGGCCTCGGTATCAGCCAGGTCGTGCCCTACCCCTACATGCCCAACACGCCGGTGGTGCGAGAGTACCAGGCGCTGCTGAAAAAATACGCACCGAAAGAACTCGTCAACTACACCAGCTTCGAGGAGTTCGTCGGCGCCAAGGTGCTGGTCGAGGCCTTGCGCCGCGCCGGCCCCAACCCGACGCGGGCCAAAGTCGTCAAGGCCCTCGAAGGCATGAACAGCTACGACACCGGCGGTGTCACCGTCAACTACTCGCCTGTCAACCGCATCGGCTCGCGTTATGTCGAGGTGACGGTGATCGGCAGCACCGGCAAGCTGTTGAAGTAACACCACGCAACCACAGAGAGCCCACTTCCATGTCCTTCACGTCGCACTACCTGACCTGCGCCGGCCGCGAAATCCATTACACCGAATGGGGCTCGCAGCACGCCGACACCGTGATCGCCTGGCACGGGCTGGCGCGGACCGGGCGCGACATGGACGAGCTGGCCGCCTTCCTGAGCACGCGTTACCGGGTAATCTGTCCCGACACGATTGGCCGCGGGCTGAGCCAGTGGAGCCCGGACCCGGCCAGGGAGTACCAGCTGTCGTTTTACGCGCGCATCGCTGCGTCACTGTTCGAGCAGCTGCGCATCGACAGCGCACACTGGGTCGGCACCTCCATGGGCGGCGCGATCGGCATGGTGTGTGCGTCGGGCATTTTTGAGCCCAGCCTGAAGCCGCGCATACGCAGCCTGGTGCTCAACGACACGGCGCCGCGGATTGCCGACGCCGCCATCGCACGCATACGCTCCTACGCCGGCAACCCGCCGGCCTTCGACACCGTGCGCGAACTGGAGGCCTTTTTGCGCCAGGTCTACAAACCCTATGGCTGGCTCAGCGACGCGCAGTGGCGGCGCCTGACGGAAACCTCGACACGCCGGCTGCCCAACGGCCAGGTCACGCCGCATTACGACCCGGCCATGGTGCAGCAGTTCACGCACCACCCCGACGACTACCTGATCTGGGACCACTACGACGCGCTGGCCATTCCGGTGTTGTGCCTGCGCGGCGCCGAGTCCGATCTGGTGCTGCGCGAGACCACCGCCGAGATGCTGACCCGCGGACCGGGCGCGCGCGGTTTGACGGAAGTGGTGGAGATTGCCGGCTGCGGCCATGCACCCGCACTCAATGTGCCCGATCAGCTCGAGCGTGTCGCGGCGTTTGTCATGGCGACCAGCCAGTCCGCGGTTGCTACGGAATAGATAGCGGCTTGCGCTTGCTGGACGGGGGCCGATGGGCGATTTGATGCAGAAGAACCGGCAATTGGCAGAAAACGGCTGCCAAACGCCCATTTTTCACAGAAACCATCCTTGAGACATCCCTATACCATCCAGTTGGATGGTGTTAGGATGAGGGCATGATCAAAACCGCCATCCCGGTTCCCGCTCGATCGAGAGTCGCGGATTCCGAAAAACTCACCATCAACCTCGGTTTTGTGGACCTGGGCCAGATCGACCTGCTGGTCAGCGAGGGTTTTTACGGCAACCGCAGCGACTTCATCCGCACCGCCATCCGCAACCAGCTGGCCAGCCACTCGGATGCGGTCAAACAGGTGGTGGCGCGCAAGATGCTCGTGCTGGGCCTGCAGCACTTCAGTGCAGCCGACCTGCAGGCCGTGCGGGCGGCCCATGAAACGCTGCAAATCCGCGTGCTGGGCCTGGCGACCTTCGCCGACGACGTCACGCCTGAACTGGCGCTGGCCACCATCGCGTCGATCGAAGTGCTGGGCGCGCTGCATGCCAGCCCGGCGGTCAAGGCCGCGCTCGCCAGCCGCCAGCTCTGACATCGCCATTTACAGTTTCAAGAAAGTTTGCATGAACAATGTCCTGCAGGACCTGATGCGTGAAGCCACACGCCTCACACACAGCGGCCGCCTGACCGAAGCCACCGAAGTTATACAACGCGCATTGCGCGGCACGGCGCCGGCCGAGCGTCCTGATCCGGACGCTCGCGCTGGCGTCAGTACCCCCGCTGACGCAGAGGCGCCTTCGCTGATCCTCGACGGCTGCGTGTTTGAAGTCGATGAACCGTCCGCCGCCGTGCCGGCGGCAGCGCCCGCCCCGCAGCCGGCGCCGGCGCGTGACCGCGCAGGGCAGGGCGAGTTCATCAGCGGCAGCCACACCGAGGGCGGCCGCACGCGCCGCTACCGGCTGTTTGTGCCGCCCGGCCATGGCGGCCGGGCACTGCCACTGGTGGTAATGCTGCACGGTTGCACCCAGAACCCGGACGACTTTGCCGCTGGCACCGGCATGAACGCGCCGGCAGCCACGCAGGGCTTTTTTGTGCTGTACCCGGAGCAGTCGCAGGACGCCAATCCGCAGCGTTGCTGGAACTGGTTCAAACACAACCACCAGCAACGCGGCAGCGGCGAGCCGGCCCTGATCGCCGGCATGACGCAGGCCATGATGAAGGACCACGGCATCGACCCGCGCCGCGTTTATATCGCCGGCCTGTCGGCGGGCGGCGCGATGGCGGCGATTGTGGCGGGCGCCTACCCGGAGCTGTTTGCAGCGGCCGGCGTGCATTCGGGGCTGCCCAGCGGCGCCGCCGGCAACCTGCCCGAAGCCCTGGCCTTGATGAACAGCGGCGCGGCAGCCCGGGCGAAGGCGCCGCCTGCGGTGCCGGTCCCCACCATTGTGTTTCACGGCGACGCAGACCGGACCGTGCATCCGCGCAACGGCGAGCAGGTGATTGCGGCGGCGCTGGGCGGCGCTGCAGGCAGCGCACGCGTGGAGCAGGGCATGTCGCCGAACGGGCGGCGCTACACCCGCAGCACCCACCATGACGGCCAGGGCAGGGCGTTGGCCGAACACTGGCGGATAGAGGGCGCGGGCCATGCCTGGTCGGGCGGTGATGCCAAAGGCTCGTACACCGACGCGAGCGGGCCCGATGCCACGCGTGAAATGCTGCGTTTCTTTTTCGAGCACCCGCTGGGGCCGCGGCACTGACAGTAGCAGCGATGAGTTGCTACAGAATCAGTAGCTGGTAGCGCATGCCGGACGCGGGCTGGACGTTGATTTTGTCATCAGTGCCGGCAGGCCAGCCGGTCAGGCGCCACGCTGCAGCCGCACAGGCAGCTTGGCCCGGCTGCCTGGCATCCGAAAGGCCACAGGCGCGGTGATGCCGGCGGATGGCTCCGGGTGATGGAATCAGCAGTTGACGGTGCGGCGGCAGTTGGGGCCGGCGATATCTTCTAGAGGTGCCGCGTTTCAGCCGGCGCCACACCCCAGTTGTTGTTGCGGCCATCGCCCACCCGGACCGGGGCCTCGATCAGGTCCTCCGCGGCCAGGTTGTCGAGTGAGGCCAGCTGCACTGCCACGTAGTCGCCGCCTATCTCTTCGACATGACCCTTACCGAAGGACCTGACGCCGCAGTGCCTGCAAAAAAGATGGTGGCCGACTTTGTGACCGAACTGGTAGTCGGCCAGGGCGCTCTCGTCCGTCAGCAGCCGGAACGCACCGGGCTTGATGATGGCATTCCAGTTCCGCGTTTTTGTGCAGATCGAGCAATTGCATTTGTTGGTGCCGAGGGCGAGGTCGATGTCGGCTTCAAAACGAACGGCGCCGCAATGGCAGCTGCCGAGGTAGGTGGTGAGCATGGGCGTTCCTGGGTGGTTGGCGCAGTGGGATAGAGGCTCAAGCCGCATCGGTGCGCAACCTGCGCCAAGGCCCGCTGCGGCTTGCAAACACTATAGCCTGCTGCCGGTCAGGTCTCGTTGAGGTAGCCGCGCGCCAGCGCCCCGGCCTGGTCGTCGAAGATCGCCATGGCCGTCGTCATGCGTCTGAAGCCCAGCTTGCGGTAAAAACCTTCCTTGCCCGGCACCGCATACAGAATGATCTTGCGGTGGCCGCGCGACAGCTCCACGAGGTGGCTGACGATCTGCTTGCCGAGTCCGGTGCCCTGGTGGCTGGGCAACACGGCGATGTCGCAGATGTAGGAACAATCCACACCATCTGCCAGTGCGCGGCCGACGCCGACGAGTTGGCCCTTCTCGCTGACGAAGCAGCGGAACATGCTGTTGGTGAAGACGGTTTGCAGGCTGGCGGGGCTTTTGTTGCCGAGTGGCGCGGCTGCATACAGCGCTGAAAGCTCGTTCCAGTCGATGTTGCTTAATTGGTTGGTCCAGGTGAGTGGCATGTTTTCAGGTCAGTTTAATGGCCGCGCTGAGCGGCTCACACCCCAAGCGGCCAAGCCCTCACTTGCGGCTGCGTGTCCGCGTCGAGCGATCCGTCAGCGATTTCGGCTGTTCCAGATGGCAGCGCCTGTCACGCTGGCAAGCACATACACGATACCGACCAGGAGCCCGTTTCCAGCGATGGACGCGACAAGCCAGCCGACAAGGGCGGTGAACACGCCATGCATCAGGGGCTGAGTCTTGCTCATTCGGGCAGCAAGAAACCCTCCGAGTGCCGGCCCACCCACATGCAAAAGAATCAGCATCCAGAAATAGCCGCTGGCGCTGAGCGCATCGCGCGCATGTGCAGCCCCGTAAAGCGACGTGATGATCCAGAGGGAGAGGGCTATGGGCACCACGTAGCCAAAGAAGGCGCCGACACACAGGGCTGAAACTCGAATGTTCGCGAGCATAAAGGCTAAGCTTGAAATGACCGGACCACAACCACTTGCGGCGAAGCCAGCGTGGTCTGTTGTGGGTCCGTGCCGAAAAACCTGTCAGGCATCGGGCTTTCCTTTTTTTAGTCCTCGTCCAATGAGGGCACAGACCAGAATGATCATGCCGAAGATGGCAGCTTCGACAGGAACCCGCTTGAGGTCTTCCGAAAGCGGGAACCGGATTTGGTTCGGCGGCGCCAGCCAATGGCTCAAAAGCGTAAAAAATACCGAGGTGCCCAACCCCGCAAGAAATGACAGGCCAAGCGTCATCTTGTCGCCAAGCTGGCGATTGCCAATCACTACGCCCAGCACCACCGTGACAAGGAAAGCAAGCATGAACACGACTCCCGGGTGACTAAAGCAATGCGGTCTGACCTTGACATGAGGGCTCAGGCGTCATCTGGTGCGATGAGCTCATGCCTTGACTATTGTGGTGTCAATCTCCACGAGTTGGCCCACGTAGCCCAGTCCGGCAACACCGAGCAGGGTAGCAGGCGGAACCTGGCCGCCAAACCAGTCTGCGACCGCTGACCATGCCGCAGAGAGACTTGCCTGATTCCCGACCACGTACACCACCAATTGTCGAATGTCTGTGACTTCAAATTCGTGTACGGCGAGCAGCCGCTCCAGGTTGCGCAGACACTGCAAGGCTTGTGCGCTCGGGTCTTCGGGGCCCACCAAGCGGCCATGGGAGTCGAGAGGCACCTGGCCAGCCAAAAACAGACGGTCGCCGAGGCGATCCGCGTAACGGTATTGCGGCGTCGCCGGGAGTCCTGCATTGAGTTCGGCTTCATTCATAAGACTTCATCAGGTGGCTGGGATTTTTGGGGGCTTGGCTGCAGTCTTCCCGGCTTTCGAGAGCGGCGCAGCATGTGCTTGTTGACGCCTGACGTTGAATGACCGGCGGCAGGCAGATGGGCAATGCCTGCGGAGAGGACATCCATGTCGATTGAGCTGTTAGGCCTCATAGCCACAGGATAGCCAATGTGGGCCATACCGCAACAGCCACGACAACGGAGAAGCCGACAAATACTGCGGCGTACCAACGCATGCCCTCGCGCAACCCAACCGCAACTCGGCCGCCGGCTTTCGGTCGCAGTGAGCCTCGCTCTGGATGGAACCAACTGCACACGCAGAACACTACCCAGGGAAGAAAGACCAGAGGTCCCGCAAGCGGCACCACCACCGGTAGCGCCCGTGGCATGAAGTGGCCGATGACAACAAGCATCAAAAAGCCGACGAGAGAAGCCAGCGCGAATCCGAGGCGGTGCGGGTAGAGCCGTTCGGCAAGCGCAGCGAGACAGGACGGCGTCATTCTTGAGGTCTAACGTTCGAGTTGAGGTGGGCCTGGCGACTTGCCGTGGGGCCTCGCCTCCAACGAGGTCTTAGGCGTCACCGCACACAGCCTTCAGAACGGATTGCGCCTCTTCGAGTGGACCGACATGCAGATGGAGCATCGATTCCGAAACCGTGGCCAAGGCCGGGTCGTGGCCATGAACAAGACGCCCGTTCCTGGTGAAGCTTAGTGTGCGATTCGTCGAGCCGGATGCGCGCCAGGTATTCAGCATCGATTCGATTCGAGTGGCTTCTTGCTTGGAAAATTTGAGTCGGACAAGCGTACTTGGAAAGGCGGGACCGCCGAGTTTGGTTAGGTCGCATTGGGTGACGGTACTGGGTGCGGCCAACGCTTCCTTGTCAGCATAGACATACATCTTCCTCACGTTCATAGCCTTTAGGATCGCCTCATCAACTGGGAACTCGAACCGTATGGTGTCGATGGTCTTAACCTCTCCCAATCCGTACCCAGCGTAGATGCCAACGTCCGACGGCCCGGCGGTGGCGGCACCAGAAAGCAGCAGAATGAGCGTCGGAGTTAGTCTTCGCATGTGATGATGAGGTAGGAGAACTTGCTTGAGACGCCTAAGGTCGGCGTTGACCGGCGCAACTCAGGCGAGTGCGCGAAGCGCACGGGCGCACTCGTGTGGCCGTGTCGAACAAGCTGTTATGCGGCATGCTTCTCAACATCGCGCTCGTGGCTGGTTGACTCGGCCGGCTCGCGATAGTGGTACCACGCCTCGTGCGGAGAGAATTTCTCGCATCCATAACACTGGGTACTGGGCCACTTCACGCTACAGCCGGGACAGACGCCTCGCGTCCAGAAGGTGTTCCAGGTGGTGCCGCACGAGGGAACGCAATCCCAGACGTCGTAGGGACCCGGTCGCCACTCGCACTTCGGGCAATAGATGTCCGCCTTGTCATTGCTCATTTCAAGACCTCCAACGGCAACAATACCGATCCTGCGGCATACCGTTCGACATGAGCGGCAGACGCAGATCGGCGAAGGCCGCCTGCGACTGTCCGCTCGATAGAGGGGTTATGCCCCTCCGACATTCGGCGCTTGTGCCGCCTAGCTTCAATACCCCCGAGATCGGCTTTGTAGCCACAGTAGCTCCCTTCCGAACTCCCCCACTGTTTTTCGTACTCCACCCTGATGCTCTCGTTTGAGATTGCGAGGGCGACTGGTTCAGAGATGCCCTCAGGCGATTCAGGCTTCACCAGTACGAGTCTCGAACCTTCAAGCTTGGCTATTCCGGTGACGTCACAGGAGTACGCCTCAGTGGCTGAAAACTTAACAAGACTGTTCAGAGAGACACGTGCGGTGTCAACGGAGAGACGCTTAACTGACATGGACCACGACTCGTCTGAGGTGGCACACACTGATTTGCTGTGACAAGACGCGTACTCGCCTTCGATTTCCCAAAGCAAGTCCGCCGCGCCCGCTGGACCGAACTGCACGGCAACAAATACGGCGATGACATAACGGAAGCGCATGTTACAAAGGGGCATAACGTAATGTATGCCGCACCCGCTGCGGTATAACTTGGCGGCTGCGGTATAACCTGGACACCAAATTTGGGCCCAAGTTATTGTCACAAAACAGTTTCTCGAACATCGCGCCTTCCCGCCAGGTCAATAAAAAACCGCCAAGCACCGCAGGATTCTAGGCCGGGGCAGGAGATCGCGCATCCTTCGAAAGAAGGGGACAAGGCCTCAAAAATGCGGCGGCAAGTCATCCCGCAGGCTGCGCGCCGAACCGACACCGCCGTCCACCGGCGCCTGCTGCTTCAGGTCGGCGATCTCGCGGATCAGGGCGTCGATTTGTTGCTGCTGGCGCACGATGACGCTGTCGAGTTTGTCGAGCAGGTCTTCGGTGAAGGAGGCCTTGATTTCGAGATCGGTCAGGCGCTGGTCGGTAGTGCTGTTGGGTTCCATGGCCTTATTGGACAGGATTTTCGTCAGCGTGAACCCAAAGCCGCATTGAGCAGCGCCTCATCGGGTGCGGCAAACGGCGTGTTGTGAACATCGGTCAGCGGCCCGCCGCCGGGAATCACTTCACCGCCTGGCCCGTAACCGATGGCCTTGAACTTCCAGACGCTGCCGATCAGCTTGAGGTTGCCAACGTGGCCGTGTTCGCTGTGTTTCACGCGCCACACGCCTTCGTTTACCGCTTCAAGCTGCAGCTCAGCCATCGACGCGCGCCTCGTCAGGAACCACGACCGTTTCGACGGCGACGGGCGGCAAGTCGCGCGGCGCACCGGGCCGTTCGCCGATCTGCTGGCGCCACATTGCGTAGTACAGGCCCTTGACCTCCAGCAATGCCGCATGGGAGCCGCTTTCGACGATGCGGCCTTTTTCCAGCACGAAGATGGTGTCGGCATGTTTGATGGTCGAGAGCCGGTGCGCGATCAGGATGGTGATGCGGGTGCTGACGGCCGAGACCTGGCGCACGGTGGCGGTGATCTGTTCTTCGGTCAGCGAGTCGAGCGCCGACGTCGCCTCGTCAAAAATCAGCAGGCGCGGCTGGCGCAGCAGGGCGCGCGCAATCGACAGGCGCTGGCGCTCGCCGCCCGAGAGCTTGACGCCGCTTTCGCCAATCGGCGTGTCCAGGCCCTCGGGTGATTTCTCCAGCAGGTAGGCGCAGGAGGCCTGCTGCATCGCCGCGACGATTTCGGCATCGCTGGCATCGGGTTTGACCAGCAGCATGTTCTCGCGCAGCGTGCCCGAGAACAGGTGTGTCTCCTGCGTCACAAAACCGATCTGCCGGCGCGCCTCGTTGTAACGCAGGTCGCCGGTGGAAATGTCGTTGTAGAACACCTCGCCGCTAGCCGGCGTGTAGAGGCCGACCAGCAACTTGACCAGTGTCGATTTGCCCGAGCCCGAGGGGCCGACAAAAGCAATCGTGTCGCCGAGCCCGGCGTCGAAGGAGACGCCGTCAAGCGCCTTGTCGGCCGCGCCCTTGTGGCTGAAGCTGACATCGGCAAACCGCACATGGGTGAGCGGGCCGACGGCCACCGGCGCATCGGGACGTCGTTCGACCGGCCTGGCCATCAGCGCCGCGAAGTTCAGCAGCGAGGCATCGGCCTCGCGCCAGGCGATGATGATGTTGCCGAGCTCCTGCAACGGCGCAAAAATCGCCACCGAGATGAACTGCATGGCGATCAGCTCGCCGGTGCTCAGCACGTCGCGGAAGATCAGCCACAGCAATGCAAACAGCACGGCCAGCTTGAGCAGGCTCAGGGTCGTGCCCTGCAGGAATGACAGCAGGCGTATGCGTTTGACCTTCTGCATCTCGAGCCCGAAGATCCTGGTGGTCTGCGCCTGCAGCCGGCGGATTTCCGGAAAGGTCAGGCCCAGGCTCTTGATCAGCTCGATGTTGCGCAGCGACTCGGAGATGAAGCCCGAGTTGCGGTTGGTCTCGCGCACGATGGAGCGCTGCTGGGTCTTGATCTCGCGGCTCAGCAGGCCGGTCAGGCCGCCCAGCACCAGCACACCGATCAGGAACACCGGGATCAGCATCCAGTGGCGTGTCAGCGCATACCAGCAGAGAAAGGTGATGCCCACCAGCGACGCAAACACGGTGTTGATGAAGGCGTTGATAAACCGTTCGCTGTCGGCGCGTACTTTCTGCAGCAGCGACAGCGTTTCGCCGCTGCGCAGGTCCTCGAATTCCTGGTACTTCAGACGCAGCACCTGGCGCAGCCCGTCGTTGAAGATCTGCGTGCCCAGCTTCTGCACGATCAGCCGCGTCACGTACTCCTGCAGCGCCCTGGCCAGGCGCGACAGGACGGCCACACCGACCGCCAGACCCAGCAACTTGAGCACACCCGAGACCAGTTCCTCGTCGGTCTTGTCGCCGCGGTTGATCGCGTAGCCGTCGATGATCTTGCCGAAGATGATGGGGTCGATCAGCGCCAGCACCTGGCTGGCCGCGGCCAGCACCAGCGCCAGCAGGGCCAGTTTCCGGTGCGGTTGCAGGTAGGTCCAGAGGATGTGCATGGGCGGTTCGGGTGATGCGGTGGCGTGTGGCGGGTGTGGCCTTCATTGTCAGGCAAAGCGCATCCCATATTCATGGGAGGTCGTCGTGGCCTGGCCGGACGTTGTTGTCATGCTGCGCGTCCATAATTTGCAGGGTCCGGGCAGCATGCGTCCGCCTTTCCTGAAAAAACACCTATCCAACAAGGGAACATCCATGATTTCCATCATCAAGACCGCCGCAGCCAGACTCGCCTTTGCGCTGCTGCTTGCGTTGGGCGCCGGCCAGGCGATGGCCGCCGGCTCGCTGGCCATCGACACCCTGCAGGGTGAAAAGTACGGTTTCTCCTTCAACCACCCCAGCATCGACCAGGCCGATCAGCGCGCGCTGCGCGAGTGCGGCGGGGACTGCAGCGTGGTGCTGCGCTTTCGCGCCGAATGCGCGGCCTACTCGGCCGACCAGGCCAAAGGCTCCAACGCCTACGGCTGGGGAACCGGCACCACCAGCGCCGCGGTGCAGCAGCGCGCCAACTCGGAATGCCGGGCCAAGGGCGGCTCCAGCTGCAAGGTCCGCGCCTGGGGCTGCGACGCCGCAAACGCTTCCCCGGCGCAGGATGCGCCTTCGCGCGACAGCAACAATGCCCGCAACAACAGCGACAGCAACCACCGCGGCGACAACAA
Source organism: Paenacidovorax caeni (assembly GCA_943370985.1). Taxonomy (GTDB): domain Bacteria; phylum Pseudomonadota; class Gammaproteobacteria; order Burkholderiales; family Burkholderiaceae_C; genus Polaromonas; species Polaromonas caeni_A. The sequence goes on along the minus strand of CALRTF020000012.1, from coordinate 1,315 downwards.
CGCCAGCAGCAACCGCGGCAACAGCGACAACAACAACAGCAGCCGTTCCCGCGATGTCGCGCCCGAGTTCCAGATGCAGGGCGAGTGGCTGGTGGACTATGCGGGCTCGGCCGGCTTTCCCTACAACGGCACCCTGCGCGTGCAGGCCGGCGGGCGTGGCGTGATGGTGCTGGAGTTCACCAACAACCAGGGCATTTCCAAGAAGGTCAGGCAGGACGTGCAAATCACCGTGCGCGGCAATCAGGTGGTGATCCAGGGCAGCAACCCGGTTTACCTGCAGGGCTCAGGCAACTACAGCCCCGACACCTACACCGTCACCATTGCCAGCAACAACCTGCTGCGCGGCACCAACAACGACACCTCGGGCGCCGGTGGCGGCGTGGTGATCAGCCGGCGATAAACAGCCAGGCCTACTGCGTCGCGCCCATGGCCAGCGCTGCGGCGCGTGAAGCGGCCAGGGCCGCCGCATCCGGTGCGGCCTGCGTCGGCCAGCCCGCCAGATGCTGCTGCGCGATGTCGCCCAGCGCGTCCAGCCATTGCGGGCTGTCATTGAGGCAGGGGATGTAGCTGAAGCTTTTGCCGCCTGCATGGACAAAGGCTTCGCGCGCCTCCATGTTGATTTCTTCCAGCGTTTCCAGGCAGTCGCCGGTGAAACCGGGGCACATCACGTCGACGCTGGCCGTGCCGGCCTGCGCCAGCGCGACCAGGGTCGGCTCGGTGTAGGGCTGCAGCCACTTGGCCTTGCCGAAACGCGACTGGAAGGTCACAACGTACTGTTCCTTCGTGAGGCCCAGCGCTTCGGCCAGCAGGCGCGCGGTCTTGTGGCATTCGCAGTGGTAAGGATCGCCCAGGTGCAGGGTGCGTTCGGGCACGCCGTGAAAACTCATCAGCAGTTTGTCGGCCCGGCCTTGCGCCGCCCAGTGCGCGCGCACGCTGGCGGCCAGCGCGGCGATGTAGCCGGGGTGGTCGTGGTAGTTGTTGACAAAGCGCAGCTCGGGAATGCGCCGCACTTTGCGGGCCCAGCTGTAAACCGCATCGAACACACTGGCGGTGCTGGTGCCGCTGTATTGCGGGTAAGCCGGCAGCACCAGGATGCGGGTAGCGCCTTCGGCCTTGAGCGCGTCGAGTTGCGAGGCCATCGACGGGTTGCCGTAGCGCATGGCGTAGCGCACGGCGACGCCGTGGCCGCGCGCCTGCAGCGTGGTGACCAGCGCCGCCGCCTGCGCTGCGGTCCACACCTTGAGCGGTGAGCCCTGGTCGGTCCAGATGCTGGCGTATTTGGCCGCCGACTTTTTGGGCCGCACGCGCAGGATGA
>CALRTF020000011.1:0-34417 GCA_943370985.1 Paenacidovorax caeni | reverse complement strand
GCCATCCTTGTATTTTTGCTGATTCCCGGGCCCGGTAATCTGGCGCTGATCACTTCCACCAGCAAGGGCGGCATCCCCGGCGGACTGGGCGCCACCTTCGGCGTGATCGCCGGTGACCAGGTGCTGCTGTGGGCCGCGGTGGCTGGTGTCTCGGCCGTGATGGCCGCCTACCCGACGGCTTTCCATGTGGTTCAGTGGGCCGGCGCGGCGTATCTGGCCTGGCTGGGCATCAGGATGCTGATGGCCAAACCGGGCGACGCCCCCATCCTGCAGATCAAGCCGCGACACTACTTCCGCCAGGCCTTGCTGATCACCCTGCTCAACCCCAAGGCGATTGTTTTCTACATGGCCTTTTTCCCGCTGTTCGTCGACCCGGCGCTGCACCAGGGCATGAGGACTTTTGCGGTGATGGCAGTGACAATTGCCGGCCTGACTTTTCTGTACGGCCTCACGTCGGTGCTGCTCACGCATTTTCTGGCCGAGCGCATCCGTTCCAGTCCCAAAGTCACCAGCCTGCTGAACAAGGCAGCGGGCGTGTTCCTGATCGGTTTCGGCATCAAGCTGGCCGTCTCCAAGTAAGCCTGACCTCCCCACAAAAAGAACAAGATGGCCAAGATATTCTGTATTGCCAACCAAAAGGGCGGCGTCGGCAAAACCACCACCACCGTCAATCTCGCCGCCGGCCTGGCCAAGGTCGGCCAGCGTGTGCTGATGATAGACCTCGACCCGCAGGGCAACGCCACCATGGGTTCGGGCGTCGACAAACGCAAGCTCGAACTCACGGTCTACGACGTCTTGCTCGAGTCGGCATCGATTGCGGAAGCGCGTGTGCACAGCGAAAAGTGCGGCTATGACGTGCTGGGCGCGAACCGCGAACTGGCGGGTGCCGAGGTCGAACTGGTCGAGGTCGAGCGTCGCGAAAAACGCCTGAAGCTCGCGCTGGCCGCTGTGGCCACTGACTACGACTTCGTGCTGATCGACTGCCCGCCCTCGCTGTCCATGTTGACGCTCAACGGCCTGTGCTGCGCCCACGGCGTGATCGTGCCCATGCAGTGTGAATACTTCGCGCTCGAGGGGCTGACCGACCTGGTCAACACCATCAAGCAGGTGCATGCCAACCTCAACAAGGACCTGGCCATCATCGGCTTGCTGCGCGTGATGTTCGACCCGCGCATCACCTTGCAGCAGCAGGTCAGCGACCAGCTCAAGGAGCATTTCGGCGACAAGGTGTTCAACACCGTGATTCCGCGCAATGTGCGGCTGGCCGAGGCGCCGAGTTATGGCTTGCCCGGCGTGGTGTTCGACCCGGCCTCCAAGGGCGCACAGGCTTTTGTGACCTTTGCCGAAGAGATGGTCCAGCGCATCAAGGTCATGTGATGGGCATTTTCAAGTCAAATTGGCCGCCGGCCCTTGTCCAGCAAGGGATGGTAGCTCCTGAAATGATAGCAAATCAGGGTTGCCGGCGATGAAGCCGGCGCATGTGCTGATCCTGCCGGGCTGGCAGAACAGCGGCCCGGGCCACTGGCAAAGCCTGTGGGAAACGCGCCACGGCTACCAGCGCGTCGAGCAGCATGACTGGATGCAGCCGCTGCGCGGCGACTGGATCGCACGCCTCGAAGAGGTGATCCTGGACTGCGATGAAGCGGTCGTGCTGGTGGCGCACAGCCTGGGCTGCATCCTGACCGCCGCCTGGGCCGCGCACTCGCGCAATACCCATCGCGTGAAGGCGGCGCTGCTAGTAGCGCCGCCCGATGTGGACCGCGAGGAAGTGCGGCAGCTGCTGACCAGCTGGGCACCGGTGCCGATGAAGCGGCTGCCGTTCCCGTCCTTGCTGCTGGCCAGCAGCCGTGACCCCTATTGCCGGCCGGACCGCGCGCAGGAGTTTGCCGCTGCCTGGGGTGCTGAATTTGCCGACGTCGGCCCGCTGGGCCACCTCAATGCCGACAGCGGCCTGGGCGACTGGCCCGAGGCGCATGCGCGGCTGCAGCGCCTGATGGCCTTGCCGGGCCCCGCCGCATGAAGCCGGGCGTGTTTTGCCTGGCGCTGCTGGCCGTGTTGTCGGCGCCGGCGCGCGCCGAACCCGACGAAGAGCGGCTTGGCAAGGCGCAGGGCTACCCGCTGGGCAATGCCGCCACCTGGTACAACAACCCGAACCGTGTTGGCGCCTGGTCGGCACTCGACAAGGTGCCGGGTGTGCGCACACGCACGGTGGCACGCGCAGCGCAGGCCAGCGCCTTGCCGTCCGCGGCGCAGCCGCCGGCCATCAGCTACCGCTACCGCAACATCCGCTACACCCTGGCCGACTACCTCGAGCGCCAGCGCGCCACCGGGCTGCTGGTGCTCAGGAACGGCGAAATTATTGCCGAGCACTACCGCTACGGCCGCAGGGACGATGCACGCTTCCTCTCGTTTTCGATGGCCAAAAGTGTCACCTCGCTGCTGGTCGGCCAGGCCCATGCGCGCGGCCTGATCGCCTCACTGGACGACCCGGCTGAAAAATACGTGACCGCGCTGGCCGGCAGCCCCTACGGCGCGACCACCGTGCGGCAGCTGCTGCGCATGAGTTCGGGCCTGACCTTCACCGAGCGTTATGACGGCAGTGACGACATCGCACGCCTGTCGCGTGCAGGTGCTGGCGCAGCCGGCGCGGGCTCGCCGCTGGACGTGCTGCGCTCGATCACGGCGCGCCACAGCCCCGCCGGTGAAAAATTTGTCTATGCCAGTGCCGAGACCGATGTGCTGGGCCGGGTGCTGGCGGCGGCCACCGGAAAAACCGTGGCCGAACTGAGCAGCGAGTGGTTGTGGAAGCCCATGGGCGCCGAACACGATGCCTTCTGGCGCATATCTGTCGATGGCCAGGAGCAGTCCCACGGCGCTTTCAACGCCAGCCTGCGCGACTGGGGCCGGCTCGGCCTGCTGCTCGCCAACGACGGCAAGGCGCTGGGGCAACAAATCCTGCCTGCCGGCTATCTGCTGGACGCCACCGACCCGGCGCGCCAGCCCGAAGCCTTCAGGCCGCGCAAGGCCACGCCTTATTTCGGCTACGGTTACCAGTTCTGGCTGCTGCCGATGAAGGCGCGCACCTTCGCGATGCAGGGCATCCACGGCCAGGGCGTTTATGTCCAGCCGTCTTCCGGCCTGGTGATGGTGCTGACTTCCGTGTGGGAAGGCGCCAGCGGCCGGCAGGATGTCCAGCCTTATGAAGAACGCGACGCGCTCTGGCGCGGCGTGTTGCAGTCGCTGGGCGGCAGCACGGCCGAATAAATACCGAACACGAAACAAGGAAAAACATGGTCACCAAAAAACCCAAGGGCCTGGGCCGCGGCCTGCAGGCCCTGCTGGGCCCCACCGTCGGCGAATCCGCCAACGTGCTTGAAAACGGCAGCAACAGCGCCAGCCCGGGCCAGCCGGCCTCGCTGCTGCTGACCGACCTGGTGGCCGGCCAGTACCAGCCGCGCACGCGCATGGATGAGGGCGCGCTTTACGAGCTGGCCGAATCGATCAAGGTGCAGGGCATCATGCAGCCGATTCTTGTTCGTCGCTTGAGCGACGAACAAGCTCGGCTGCGCCGCATCCAGGAATCGCAGGGGCCCTCCCCTGCGATGGGCGCTGAAACAAGCGGTGGAGCGCGCGCGGTGTACGAAATCATCGCCGGCGAGCGGCGTTTCCGCGCCGCAAAACTTGCCGGCCTGGACAGCGTGCCGGTGCTGGTGCGCGACGTGCCCGACGAGTCGGCCGCCGCCATGGCACTGATCGAAAACATCCAGCGCGAGGACCTCAATCCGCTGGAGGAAGCCCAGGGCCTGCAGCGCCTTGTCAAGGAGTTCGGTCTCACGCACGAGCTGGCGGCGCAGGCCGTGGGCCGTTCGCGCAGCGCTGCGTCCAACCTGCTGCGCCTGCTGAATCTGGCCGAGCCGGTGCAGACCATGCTGATGGCCGGCGACATCGACATGGGCCATGCGCGCGCGCTGCTGAGTCTGGACCGCGCCACCCAGATCACCGCCGGCAACCAGATTGCCGCGAAAAAACTCTCGGTGCGCGAGGCCGAAAGCCTGGTCAAGAAATTGAGCGCCGAGTTTTCGCTGAAGCCGCAAAAAGCCACCAAGGAAAAGTCGCGCGACACCCGCCGCGTCGAGGAAGAACTCGCGGACCTGCTGATGGCCGACGTCGAGGTGCGCGTGAAGAAACAGGTCAAGCGCAACGGCCGCCGCGAGGACACCGGCGAAGTCGCCATCCAGTTCGCCTCGATGGACGAACTCAATGGCCTGATCGAGCGTTTGCGCGGCGCAAAATAGGGAGCTGCGTCTTCTGGTTTCGACGCCGCGGGTGCGCCGCCGTCCTACGCCAGGAGGGGGCGGCACAGGCGGGTGCCCGGCCGGGCCCGCAGACATCATGGTGGCATTGAAAATTTCGGGCCTGGCCATGAATCCCACCGCATCCCATCCGATCTCGCGTCCGTCTCTGGCCTTGCTGGGCACGGAGCCCTGGCGCGCCGCCTATGAGTTTTTGCAGCACAAAATCGCCCGCAAGGCGCCCATGCCGCCCGGCGACGGGCATCCGGTGATCATCTTTCCCGGGCTGGCCACCGATGGTGTGGCTGTGGCGCCGCTGCGCGACTACTGCGCAGCGCTGGGCTACAGCGCGATGGACTGGGGCCGCGGCTTCAACACCGGACCGCAAGGCGATATCGACACCTGGCTGGCGGAACTGGCCGATCATGTGTCGGCGCTGCTCGCCGGCCATTCGCAGCGCGCCACGCTGATCGGCTGGAGCCTGGGCGGCATTTATGCACGCGAACTCGGCAAGCTGATGGCGCCGCGGCTGCGCCAGGTCATCACCATCGGTACCCCGTTTAACGGCGCGCCTGAACACACGCACGCCGGCTGGCTGTTCCGGCTGCTCAACGGCGCTGCGCCGGCCAGCGACCCGGCCCTGAGCCTGCGCCTGCGTACCCCGCCGCCCGTGCCGACCACGTCCATCTACAGCCGCTCCGACGGTGTGGTGGCCTGGCAAAGCTGCCGCCATGACAAGACTGGCGCGCAGGTCTGCGATGTGGAGGTCAAGGGCAGCCACATCGGCATGGGCTGGAACCCGGCGGTGCTGCAGGTGGTGGCCGAGCGGCTCGCGTCCCCGGGTGTGAAGAAGTCCGCGGTTTAGCGGTAGCGGTTGAAAAACGCAATCATGCGTTCGGTCGCGTCCTTGGTGATGGCCGCGTCATAACGGTAGCTCATTGCCTGGCCGCTGGTGGTACGGTAGACATAACCATTGTTCTCCGCCTTGTCCCAGGCGTGGGTGGTGCCGGGGTAGATGTGCCAGTGCACGTCCTTGCCAGCGGCCTTCATCTGCTCCAGCAGCGGAAAGCAGCTGGCGGGCGGTGTTTCAATATCGAGCTCCGCCATCAGCAGCAGGATGGGCCGGTCGCTGTCGGCGGACAACATGGGCATGTAGGTCGCCTGGGACTGGCCACCGGCGTAGGGCGCAGCGACGGTGCAGCTGCCGTAGTTGGCCACCGTGGCGCGAAACCGTGCGGCGGACTTGAACGCCTGCGCACCCTCGGGGCTGGCCAGCAGTGCGGCGGCCATGCCCCCGTAGGAATACCCGGTCTGGAAGATGCGCTGGCTGTCGATGTAGGGCAGGGTGAGCAGGTGGGCGAGGGCATCGTAGGCATCCTTCGCGAACTCGGCAGGCAGGGGTTCATTGACGCCGGTCTTGTAGCCGCGCGGGCCGAAGGTGTCGACCACCAGCACGGCAAATCCGGCGTCTGTCAATGCCTTGGCATGCACCCGCAAATGTTCCGACACACCCTTGGTCGTGCTGATGACCACCGCCGGGAAGGGGCCCTTGCCTTCCGGGGCGTACACCTTGTTGGCCAGCGACTGCACGCGGGTGAAGGTGCCCAGGGTGTCGCGCTCCGGGTCGAAGCTCAGGGGTCTGGCATTGACCAGCCAGCGCATTTTCGCCGGATCCAGCGCTGTGCCCTCGATGCCGCAATCGCGCCGCAGCATGGTGCCTGCCAGCGGGCCGGCGCCATACGGGTCGGCGAGTTTGCGGGTGCTGGCCAGCGCCATCGTGACCTGAACCGCCGCCTGCCTTCTTTCATCGTCCGACATCCGGCAATAGACGCTGAAATCCGGAAACTTGCTGCGCACGGTGTCATAAATGAGCCGGACTTCGGCTTCGCTGGCCGCATGGGCCGGCGCCAGCAGGTTTGCCAGCGCCAGCAACAGGGATGGCAGCAGACGCGAGGAGATGGAGGTGGGCATAAGGTGCTTCGGCAGTGTGGAAACAAAGAGGCCGGCAATTGCCGGCCTGGTCCATGGGGCGCTCAGGCAGGCCTCAACCGCCGCGGCACTCGCGCCCGACTTTCTGGCCGGCTTCACCGCCGATGGCTTGCGGGTTGCCCTTGAGCTTGCCGGAGGACATGAGGCCCATCACGGCGTCCGTCGAAGCCTTGCGAATGCCGTCAGGGCCTTTCTGGCACAGGGACTTGAGGTCGGGGTTGGCCGCCTTGATCGCCGTGACCACCGCATCGACCTCGGCAGGATCAGCCCCTTGCGCGATGACCGGCAAGGCCACAGCCAGAACGCTTACCGCCAGCAACTGTTTGAACATGTGGTTTCCCCAGATTGTTAGTGAAAGGTTCATCCTAGCAAGGGGAAGATGAGATGGGCATCCCATATTCATGTCGGCCGGAGCGTCAGGCCCGCAGATTTCCGGCTGACCCACGCGCCTGTGGGCCAGGCCTGAGACTGCAGGAAAAAAATGCCGCCAGCCCTTTGCTGGCAAGCGTGAGGAGCTATCAATTACATGGCGACCCGGCTAGTTGCTGTAATCCAGCCGGTAGTAGCGGGCGCGACCGCGCATTTCGGTGATTTTTTCCGCGTAGTCCTCGACCTGGGGGTCCAGCGTGGGATGGGTTCGGGAGCTCAAGGACTGCTTCGGCGCCGGCTTCTTCAAGGATCGCTGGATGCGCTCCCAGGCCTCGTCCCGGGTGACGGGGCCGCCGCCGCGTCTGCGCTTGTCTGCATCCACCGCCACATAGGTCCCGTTGGTTTCACGGCGGGTGACGCTGGGCTTGATGATCGCATCCGCATGTCCGCAGTACCCGCCCGGCTTGATCTGCATGTTGTGGGTCGCCACCGCACGGGAAGCGGAGACCACGATCTGCACATCCACCAGGCGTGTCAGCGCGCTGCCCACTTCGGCGCAGATCTTCAGCCCGAAAGACAGGCCCTCGCGGTTGAAGACGCTGTCGGCGCTGCCCTGATAGAAGTGGACATTCTCCCCGTCGGTGCCGCGGTTGACCTCGCCGCCGTTGTCGCGCTTGTGATATTCGAGCAGCAGTTCGCCGCCCTGCAGGACATAACAGGTGTTGCGTGCCAGAAAGTAGCTGTCCTTGCTGTTCTGCGCCTCTTTCAGCGCCTTGATCTCCCGGCGCGAGAACGGGGAGAGTTCCTCACGTTCCATTTTTTGCCGTGCTTCCTCGCGCTGGGCCAGCGCTTCCACGGTGGCCTGGCTGCCGGGCTTGCTTTTGAAGGTCCAGGCGATCGTCCCCGGGAACAGGATCACCTCCGGAAATTCCTTGCTGATGGCGCGCAGTTCCTTGACCAGGGTGTTCTTTTGGTCTTCAGTGACGAAGTGCTCCGACGCGCTTTTGGCAAAAAGATATTCCGGCGCGGCGAATACCGTCACGTTGTGCCTGTCCGTCGGCCGGACGGTGTTGAAAAAAGCCGCAGCCTTGTCCACGCGTTTCCTGAGCAGGGCCAGGCGTTCGCTCAGGGGCGTGGCGTCCATGGTGTTGGCCAGCAGGCGCTCGCGCGCGTTGCCGAGTTCATCATTGTTGTTGATCACCATGGTCGGCACTTGCCAGAGCGCCATATTGATTCTGTAGTCAGCCATCAACTCTCCAGAAAAATGGCGGCCCTGTGCTTGTGACCCGCCGGGCCCTACATCCCTGGCCCGGGCTTGAGGATCACCAGCAGCGCCACGACGCTGATCGCGGCCAGCGTGAGTCCGGGCACCCAGCGCACCGACGCCGGCAGCTGTGCCGCCTGGCCGGCCAGCAGCCGGCGCAGGCTGGCAGACTGGTTGCCGTGTATGCCCGACAGCAGCAGCACGATCACGAACTTGGCCCACAGCCAGGGTGCGCTGTACCAGCCGCCCATCACGACCAGTGCGATGCCCAGCAGCCAGACCCCGCCCAGCGCCGGGGTGGTGACGCGACGGTCCCAGCGGTGCAGGGCGGCGAGCAGCGTTTGATCGCCGCTTCCGCCAACTGCCATGTGCGCTGGCCGGGCGGCCAGCGCCACCGACAGCGCCAGCATGCCGCCCACCCAGGCCAGCACGGCGGCCAGGTGCACAGACTTGATCCACAGATACAGCATGTTTTCCCCTTGTGCGAAGACGGGCCGGGCGCACCCGGCCGACCGCCCAGAGTGTAAGGACGCCAGCGCGCGGATGGCTTGTGACATTTGCCCCACGCCTGGCGGCCGTCGGAGGGAGCACACCCCGCAAACGTGGGGGTGACGGCGCCCAAGGCCTCCGTTATCGTCACCAAATGTTACGTTTTGACGCGTCCCCACCTGCCATGAAACACCTTGCCCCCCGTCTCCTGACGATTTGTGCTCTCGCCTCCGGTGTCGCGGCGGCCCAGACCATAGACCGTGTCAAGCTGACCGACAACGAGCTCAGCTGCCAGCAGATGTATGCGGAGGCCCGGCAGATGGACGAAGTGATCCAGTTGGCCGGGCCCGACCTGCCGCCGGTGACGGCACCTGCCGCCGCGGCCGCCCCCCTGGCGCCGGCCATGCCCTTGACGGCGGTGCAGCAGGCAGTGCTCAACCATCCCAACAATGCCAACCTGACGCCCGAGCAGAAGGCCACGCTGCTCGCCCAGACCGGCATGGCGGAAGCGCGTGGCAATGCCGCCGTCGGCGCGCTGTATGCCGGTGCGCCCAGTGCCGCCGCGCTGCATGGCGCGGTGGCCAGCGACCCGGGCGTGCAGGCGGCCATGGCCCGCGCCCGCGCCGCCGGCATGTCGGAAGCGCAAATTGCCGCCACCGTCGGCGCCGGCATGCAGCGCAGCGGCTTGCCCGCGCCCGTGTTGGCGGGCCAGGCTTATGCGCCGGCTGCCGGCCTGGCCAGCATGTTCGGCGCGCTGGCCGGCATGGGTGGCACCAGGCCGGTGCCGGCTGTCGCGCCCGTGGCGACCCCGGCACCGCTGCCCGGCAACACCGGCCTGGGCGCCCAGGCCTCGGCACGCAAGGCGCACCTGACCACCCTGTTCCTCGCGCGAGGCTGCAAGCTGGCTGATGTCAGCAAGTAAGCCCCCGCTTCTCGTCCCCGCCCTTTTTTGAAAGACCTGCCATGAAACTGATTCCCATCGCTGCTGCCCTGGTCCTTGCTGCCGCCGGCGCTCAGGCCCAGACCATAGAACGCGTGAAGATGAGCGACAACGACCTCAGCTGCCAGCAGGTGTATGACGAGATCAGACAGATGGAGGCCGTGGTGGCCCGCGTCAGTGCCCCGCCAGCCACGGCCACCGCGGACCCCGCTGCCGGCAACTCTGCCGCGGGTGCGCAAATGGCAGGTGCGGTGGCGCAGCAGGCGCTGGCGACCAGCGGCTTCGGCGGGTTTGGCGGGTTCGGCGGCATGCTCAGCGGGCTGGTCCAGGCGGCCGGTGCGCACCAGGCCCAGCAGCAGGCCGCCGCGCAGCAAAGCGGGGCGCTGCAGGCGCAGCAAAATGCGGTGCTGATGCAACAGGCCCAGGGCCGCAAGGAACACCTGACCACGCTATTCCTCGGCAAAGGGTGCAAGATGAGCGAGATCGCCAAATAATGCTGTCATGCTGACATCCGCCACGCCGGCAAGCACCGGTTCACTGACGCCGCCGGACGGCGTGGCGCCTGCGGTGCTGTCCAGCAACGGCCTGTTCGAGCGGGCGCTGATCGTCGAGGACCTCGACGAGCCGCGCGCCTGGCTGGCCGAGCTGCTGCCGCAAGCCCTGCCCAGCGTGCGGCAGGTCGATGCGGTGGCCACGCTGGCGCTGGCGCGGGAGCGCATGCGCGAACACGCCTACGGGCTGGCCCTGGTCGACTGGGGCTTGCCCGACGGCACCAGCGAGGGCCTGATTGCCGAGCTGGTGGCGGCGCGGCCCGGCGCGGTGGTGATTGTGGCGACCATCCACGACGACGACATGCATGTGTTCCCGGCGCTGCGCGCGGGCGCTTCGGGCTACATCCTCAAATCGCAGCCGCAGGCGGTGGTGATGGCGCAGCTGCGCCGTATCGAGCTTGGCGAACCGGCGTTGTCGCCGTCGATTGCGGTGCGGGTGCTGCAGCATTTCCGGGCGGCGCAGGGGGCGCTGCCGGCGGCGGCCGCAGCGGGTGCGGGCGTTGCCGAACTGCGCCAGCTGACCGATCGCGAGATCGATGTGCTGCGGCTGATTGCCAAGGGCTACAAGGCGCCCGAAGTGGCGGTGTTGCTGGGCCTGACCGCGCACACGGTGAGCAGCTATGTGCGCGACATCTACCGCAAGCTCGGCATCACCTCACGCGCCGAGGCCACGCTGGAAGCGGCGCGCCGCGGCCTGGTGGCCTGAGCCACGCCCCGGCCTCAGCCCGCCATCGGCAGGACCAGGCGCACCAGGCAACCGCTGGCGGGTGAGGGCCGGTTGACCACCTCCAGCTGCGCGCCGATCTGCCCGGCGCGGTAAGCCATGTTTTTCAGGCCGCGCGCCCCGCTGCGTGCGGCTTCCCCTGCCAGTCCGGCGCCGTCGTCGGCGATGTCGATTTGCAGCAGGCGTGCCCCATCCGGGCCCGCAACCACGGCGGCGCGCAGTGTCATTTTTTCCGCGCGCGAGTGCTTGACGACGTTGGTGGTGGCTTCCTGCAGGATGCGCATCACATGCAGCGCGGCCTCGCTGCCCAGGTTCAGCTGCTCCAGCGAATCGTCCATCTGCCACTCCAGCACCACGCCGGCGGCGGCCAGGCGCGCGTCCCAGCGGTTGCGCCAGGCGGCCAGCGCCGCCGGCAGGTAGTGGCTGGTGTCGGTGCTGTCCATCAGCAGGCGCAGCTCGTCGAGGCCGTCCTGCAGCGACTGCGCGAGCTGCTCGCGGCTCAGCGCGCCGCGTTCCACGCCGCGCAGCGCGGTCATCAGCTGGGCGCCGAGGCCGTCATGCATCTCGCGCAGCAGGCGCTCGCGCTCCTGCGCGCGCGCCGCCTCGCGGGCGCTGGCGATTTCGGTGTTGCGCAGCTGGGTGTAACTGCGCTCGAGCTCGCCCGACTTGGCCGCCACACGCCGCTCCAGCTCCTCGTTGCTGGTCTCGGCGCGGCTCAGGGTCATCACCACATATTCGCCGGACATCAGCGCGTAGCCGACCAGCACCGCCACAAAGCCCCAGAACACCCAGGCGTTGGAGGTCGGCGGCAAGGCGCCGCTGACCACCAGCAGGTCGTGCACCACGCAGCTCACCAGCCCCACCAGGCAGGCCAGCAGGGCGGCCGCATGGCGCAGGGCCAGCAGCTGGCGCCGGCGCCAGATCGCCACGCCCAGCCAGCAGATCATGCCGGTGCCGGCGATCTGCGCGACGCTGCGCGCGACGATGGCGCCGCGCTGCGCCAGCTCCGCCGCGCCAAAGCCGACCAGCGCCAGCAGGGTGACACCGGCGAGCACCGACAGGTAAAAGCGCTTGCTGAAACGCAGCAGGTGCAGCACGGCGGCGGTGATGGTGGCGGCGGCCAGCAGGGCGTTCACCGCATTGAGCTGTTCGTAGACCAGCGGCCGCCCGGGCACGGTGTTGTCGTAATAAATCAGGCCGCGCACGCCCCACAGGCCGCAGGCCGCCGCCAGCCACAGCAGGTTCAGGTCGCGCCGGCGCGCCAGCCACAGCAGCAGCGCCATCAGGCCCAGCACCAGCACCACGCCCGAGGCGGCGTCGGCATAACCGACCACTTCACGGACGGCGTCGGTGTGCTGCGGCAGCAGGGCATGGGTAGGGCCCAGCGCCAGCTGCACCAGGCCGGTGGCGATATAGGGCAGGGTCTGCAGCTCGATGGCAACGCGGGTGGTTCCGGCGGGCAGGGCAAACAGTGCCGGAATCCGGCCGTTGTAGCTGCTGTCGGTGTCGGCAGCCCCGCCGGGCCCGGTCTGGGCGCGCTGGTTGGCGCTGAGCAGCCGCAGCGGCATCCCGCCGGCTTCCACGCGGTAGGGCGCGCCGGCCCGGAAAATCCAGAGCGCCGCTGCCGGCTCCTGGGCGCAGGCGCTGACATCGATCTCGTAACGGATGCGCAGGTTCTCGCTGCGCAGGGCCAGTGGCAGCCGGTCCGGCACGCTGACCTGTTCGGGCGCGGGGCCGGCGGGTGTGCCGTCAGCCGACAACACACGGCGTTGCGCCTCGGCCACGGCCTGGGTGCTGCTGCAGGGGGCTGGCGCCGCGAAGGCGCTGCCCGCCGCCAGCCCGGCCCAGACCAGGGCCGCGAGCAGCCCTGGCCAGCGCAGTCCCGTCGCCGCCACGGTTTTACAGGGTGAAGATCTTGCCCGGGTTCATGATGTTGTTCGGGTCCAGCGCGCGCTTGATGGTGCGCATCATCTCCACCGCGCCGTCGCCGGCTTCGGTGACCAGAAAGTCCATCTTGTGCAGGCCGACGCCGTGTTCACCGGTGCATGTGCCTTCGAGGTCGAGCGCGCGCTGCACCAGCTTGTGGTTCAGCGCTTCGGCGACTTCGCGCTCTTTCGGCAAGGTCGGGTCGATCAGGTAACCGAAGTGGAAGTTGCCGTCGCCCACATGGCCGACCAGGAAGTAGGGGATGCCGCTGGCATCGGCTTCGCTGACCGAGTCGAGCAGGCAATCGGCCAGGCGCGAGATCGGCACGCAGGTGTCGGTGGAAATCGCCTTGCAGCCCGGCCGTGACTGGATCGCCGCGAAGTAGGCGTTGTGCCGCGCGGTCCACAGCCGCGTGCGTTCTTCCGGCGTGCTGGCCCACTCGAAGGCATTGCCGCCGAACTCCGAGGCGATGTCCTGCACCGTCTCCGCCTGCTCCTTCACGCCTGCCGGTGAGCCGTGGAACTCCATCAGCAGCATGGGCTCCTCGCGCAGGCCCAGCTTGCTGTGGGCGTTGACCATGCGCACGGTGTTGTGGTCGATCAGCTCGACCCGCGCGATCGGCACGCCGAGCTGGATCACCTGGATGGTGGTGCGCACCGCGGCCTCGATGCTCGGGAAGGAGCAGATGGCCGCCGAGATCGCTTCGGGCAGCGGGTAGAGCTTGACCGTGACTTCGGTGATCACGCCCAGCGTGCCTTCGCTGCCGACCATCAGGCGCGTCAGGTCGTAACCGGCCGATGACTTCTTGGCGCGGGTGCCGGTGCGGATCACGCTGCCGTCGGCCGTCACCACCTCAAGCGCCAGCACGTTTTCGCGCATGGTGCCGTAACGCACGGCGTTGGTGCCGCTGGCGCGCGTGGCGCTCATGCCGCCCAGGGTGGCGTCGGCGCCCGGGTCGATCGGGAAAAAGAGACCCGTGCTTTTGACTTCCTCGTTGAGCTGCTTGCGCGTGACGCCCGGCTGCACCGTGACCGTCAGGTCCTCGGCGTTGATGGACAGCACCTTGTTCATGCGGCTGACGTCGATGCTGATGCCGCCCTGCACCGCCAGCAAATGGCCTTCGAGCGAGGTGCCCACGCCGAACGGGATCACCGGCACGTTGAACTGGCCGGCGAGTTTGACCGCGTCGGCGACGTCGGTGGTGTTTTCGGCAAACACCACCGCGGCCGGCGGCGGCGCGGCGAACGAGGATTCGTCGCGGCCGTGCTGTTCGCGCACCACCAGCGCGGTGGAGCAGCGCTCGGCAAACCGCGCCTTCAGCGCATCAATCAGCGCCGCGGGTGTTTCACGCTGGCGGATTTCGGGAAGCAGGTGGTGGGGCAGGGGTGCGTTCATGGGGTCTCCAGGGGGCCAGCGCACAGTTTACGACGTGTGCCCCGTCCTGTCCCCCGGGCCATCCCGCAGTGTGCGGCCGGCCGATGGAGCACGCCTTCAGGAGTTCGCCGCCCGGCTGAACTCCTCGAGCGAGATAAAGCTGTCGCGGTTGCTGTCGATCTGTTCGAAGCGCTGCGCCACCGCGGGGAAACGTTCGGCCTCCTGGCGGCTCAGCTTGCCGTCGCGGTTGGCATCGGCGCGCTGGAAGGCGGCTTCCAGGTCCTGCGGCGTGGCGCGGTTGGGCGGGATCGCCGCGCCGGGAGCGGTCTGCGCCCGCACGGCGGCCGCCGTGCCCAGGGTCAGCAGCGCCAGCAGCAGCACGCTGCGCATCTCGAAGTTGGGAATAGAATGTTTTTGAACCCGCATGCACTTGTCCTGAAAAATGAAAGAGGCGCCATTGCATCGCAGGCGGGCCTGCGCCGCCAGTTGTTTTGCAGGGCGTTGCATCGCTGACATCCGGACCGATCCGCACACATTTTCTTGCTTCGCGTAACGCGCCACGTGCCGCAGCGCGAGCACAACCGGCAACACCCCATGGCCAACCGACTTTCACAAATCGCCACCCGCACCGGGGACAACGGCACCACCGGCCTGGGCGACAACACCCGCGTTTCCAAGGACAGCCTGCGCGTGCACGCCATGGGTGATGTCGATGAGCTCAATTCGCAGATCGGCGTGTTGCTGTGCGAGGAGATGCCGGAGGGCGTGCGCGAATTGCTGGTCGAGGTGCAGCACCAGCTGTTCAACCTCGGCGGCGAGTTGTCGATCCCGGGTTTCGAGCTGCTCAAGGCCGACGCGGTGATCGTGCTCGACGAGGCGCTGGAAAAATACAACGCGGCCTTGCCCCGCCTGGCCGAATTCATCCTGCCGGCCGGCTCGCGCGCTGCGGCACTTGCGCATGTCTGCCGCACGGTGGCGCGCCGCGCCGAACGTGCGGTGGTGGCGCTGGACCAGGCCGAGACGCTGAAGGATGCGCCACGGCTGTACCTGAACCGGCTGAGCGACCTGCTGTTTGTGCTGGCGCGTGTGTTCAACCGCATGAACGGCGGCGATGACGTGTACTGGAAAAGCGAACGCATGGCGCGCGCAGGCGGCACCTGAATACCAGGGCTGCTACCAAATAGATAGCTGTATGCCACCGAGGGGCGGGGGCTGGAGCCCTGTTTGACTTGCGGAGCAGGCCTATGCGGGCTGCAGCATGGCCATGGTGATGCGCGACACGCAGGTCAGTTCGCCGGCGTCGTTGCTCAGTTCGATCGCCCAGACCTGGGTGCTGCGGCCGATGTGCACCGGACGTGTGATGCCGGTGACCCAGCCGCTGGTCGTGCCCTTGAGGTGATTCGCATTGATGTCCAGGCCGACGGTGCGGTGGCCTTCGGGCGCGGCAAAGGCGGCGCCGCAGGAGCCCAGGGTTTCGGCCAGCACCACGGACACGCCGCCGTGCAGCAGGCCGTAGGGCTGGCGCGTGCGTTCGTCCACCGGCACGCGCGCGCGGATGAAGTCATCGCCGACCTCGAGGAACTCGATGCCCAGGTGCGTCACGGCGCTGTCGGCATTGTTCAGGGTCAGCAGTTCGACGGAGATCGGTCGCTTCCACACAGTCATGGCAGATCCAGAAGGCTTGAATGCCCTGACTATAAAGAGATTGCCGCCTACAGTGCCGTCGCCGGGCCATGCCTAGACTTGCCTGTAAGCTGGGGACAGGGACAAGCAAAGGACAAGCATGCGGGTCAGAAACAAATGGATGGTGGCCGGCGGCGTGCTGCTGGCGCTGCTGGTGGCCGGCTGGGTGGCGCTGCTGCTGCTGTTGCCGAGTGATGAGGAGCTGGCTGCCAAGGCCTCAGCGGAGCTGCAAACCCGGCTCGGCGTGCCCGTGACCGTCGGTTCCCTGCGCTGGCGCCTGTTCCCGGTGCCGGCCGTGGTGGTGCAGGACGTGGCGACCGCCCAGCCCGCACCCATCACCATCAAGCGGCTGACGGTTCACCCCAGCCTGCCGGCCCTGCTCGATGGCCGGCTGCAGTTTGATCTCGCCGAGCTCGACGGGGCGGTGTTGCCGCAGCTGTCGCTGCGGGCGCTCGACAAGGGATCGGCCGGCAACCCAACCAGCCCGGACGCCACCGTGCTCGATCGCCTGGTTTTTCGCGATGTGACCTGGATCTCGCGCCGCGGCATGGCCGTGGTGTTCGAGGGTGAAGCCAATTTCGATCCGGCCTGGCGCCCGCGCGAAGCCCAGCTGCGCCGGCCCGGCGTGTCGCCGGCGACCGACCTGAAGCTGACCCGCCAGGGCCAGGAGGACCGCTGGACCACCCAGATCCGCATAGGCGGCGGCACGGCCGACGGCGAAGTCGAAATCAAGACCCGCGAGAAAGGCCGCTTGCGGCTGGAAGGCACGCTCAAGCCGCAGCGGGTGGAGGTCGCCAGCGCGATGGCCGCCTTCAACCGCAACTCGGTGATTTCGGGTGAGGCCTCGGGCGACACCGCCCTGCTGGCCGATGGCGACACCGTGGGTGAGCTGGCCCAGACGCTGCATACCAAGACCCTGTTCAGCATGCGCCGCGCCCGGCTGCTGCGCTTTGACCTCGACAAGGCGGTGCGCAGCCTCGGCCGGGACTATGCCGGGCAGACGCCGCTGGACAGCGTCACCGGCCAGATGGACACGCAGAACACGCCGCAGGGCATGGTGGTGACCTATACCGGCATCAAGGCCACTTCGGGCGCGCTGACCGCATCGGGCCAGGCCCGGATCGCCAACCGGCAGATCGAGTCGGAGTTTGCGGTGGATCTGGTCGACGGCGTGATTGGTGTGCCGCTGAAGGTGTCCGGCCCGTTCGAGGATGTCAAGGTTTCGACGCCGGCCGGCGCCGTCGCCGGTGCCGCGGTGGGCACGGCGGTGTTGCCGGGCATAGGCACGGCCATAGGCGCCCGCATCGGCGCCACGCTGGGCAAAATTTTCAGCCCGGACCCTGCGCCCGCGAAAACGGCGCCTCCGCGTTCCGGAAAACCCTAGCGGCCCTGCTGCGTAAAGCCTGCGCAAACTGTGGGCTTTCCCGGGCCGGACCCCGGCGATGGGTGCTATATTTGTCCGCGGGTGAACTTCGCTGCCGTGTGGCGGGCGCACCTTTTTCGGTCCCTGTCAGCCTTACCCCGATCCGTCATGTCCCAGCAACCGTCCTCCAGCTCTTCTTCCGCCACACCGCTGGTGCGGGCGCTCGACCAGAACGAGGCCGTCAAGGAAACCGTCGAGCAGTCGGCCAACGAGCTGCTGGTGATCAACGCCGTGCTCAAGCAGGAGCTGCCCAGCGAGGCGCAGGGTGGCGAGGTGGCGCAGGCCCTGCGCAAGACCGACGAGCTGGAAACCCGCATCCATGAGTCGGCCGAGGACCTGGCCCAGGTCAACCAGGTGCTGGCCCAGGAAATCGACGAACGTGCCGGGCTGGAGCGCGAGCTGGCCAGAACCAGGGCCGCGCTGGCCAAAGCCAGGTCCGAGACCGCGGACTGAGTGCCGCGCTGCGCCGGCTTGTTGCTGCCGGCCGGCACTTGGGCAGCGCAAACAGCAGGAACCAAAGGTGAGCTCTTCGCCCGCTGCGGCTGTGTCGGCCTGGGAGCGCCTGCTGCCTGGCCGTTCGGGGCGTGCGGCATGGCCGACGGCCCTCTCCCATCGGCTGTCCTGACACACACAACCCCCCGACGGTTACCGGACCCGCCGCCGCTTCAGGCCTGGCTGGAAACCCGCACACCTGTCAGTTATTCGACAGACAGCCTGATTCCCTAGGGTTTACCCTAGGCCGGGTCTTGATCAGCGCCTGTGCGAGTTCGTGCGGGCCAGCACACCCTCTCTGGAGATTTCTTTAATGCTTCGTCGCCGTTTTCTTTCCCTGGCCCCGCAGTTGGCGGCCGCTTCATTCGCACCTGCGTACATAGCAAGTGCTTACGCGCAGGACGGCGTGAGCGCCAGGTCCGTGACCATAGGCAGTTCCGGCGCCCTGACCGGACCGCTCAGCGGCTCCGGTGCTTCGGTCAAGCTGGGCGTGGAGGCGGCCATGGCGCAGATCAATGCCAAAGGCGGCATCCATGGCCGCCAGCTGCAGTTCCAGCAGGTCGACGACGCCTATGCGCCGCAGCGGACTGCCGAAAACGTACGCAAGATGATTGGTGACGGCAGCATCTTCGCGCTGCTGACCTGCATAGGAACCCCCAACAACGCGGCCATCATGCCCATGATCCAGGAAGCCAACCTGCCTTATGTGGGCCCGCGTACCGGCGCCGCATCGCTGCGCAAGGCCGGCATGCGCAACGTGTTCCACGTGCGTGCCAGCTATACCGAAGAAACCCAGCGTTTGGTGCAGAACCTGCTGACCATGGGAATCAAGAACCTCGCCATCGTTTATCTGGACACCGCATTCGGCAAGGAGGTGCTGGTCGACGCGGTCGCCGCCCTGCAGGCCCAGGGCGTCAAGGCGGTGGTGCAGACCGCGCTGGCGGTGGACGGCAAAAACGTCGCAGATGTCGTGAACCAGGTCCTGGCCGGCAAACCGGCGGCCGTGATGCTGGCCACCGCAGGCGAGGCCTCGGCCAAGCTGGTCGCAGCGCTCAAAAAGGCCTCTCCCATGCTGCCGCTGGCCGGCCTGAGCGTCACGCTGACGGCCGAAGGCCTGCGGGGACTGGGCGCCGCGGGCTCCGGGCTGGCGATGACCATGGTGTTTCCCGATCCCAACCGGGCCCGCAGCACGCTGGTGCGCGATTACCAGAGCGCCATGCGCGCGATCGGCCAGCAGGATTTTTCCCTCGACACGCTGGAAAGTTATACCAACACCCGCGTGCTTGCCGAGGGGCTGGAGCGTGCCGGCCGCGACCTGACCCGTGCCAGGCTGCAGGCGGCGCTGGCCAGTTTGCAGCGTTTTGACCTCGGCGGCTTCACGATTGACTACGCCACCTCGGCGCCTTTCGTGGGCTCGCATTATGTGGACCTGGGCGTGCTGGGCAGTGGCGGCCGCTACATCGGCTGAGCTTGCGGCCCCGCAAAAAAGCGCATGCGCCCCGCCGGGAGCAGCGCTTTTTTGATCAAGCCTTGCTGCGGTTGAGCAGCGCGTACAGCAGGATCGCGCCAAAGGTCGCGGTGCCTATGCCGCCGAGTGCAAACTGGCCGAACTTCAGCGTGAAATCGCCGGTGCCCAGCACCAGCGTGATGGCTGCCACCAGCAGGTTTTTGTTGTCGGAAAAATCCACCCGGTTGTCGACCCAGATCTTGGCACCGGCGACCGCGATCAGGCCGAACACCACAATGCTGACGCCGCCCATCACCGGCAGCGGAATCACCTGGATCAGTGCGCCGAACTTGGGGCTGAAACCCAGCAGCAGGGCGATCAGCGCCGCCACCAGGAACACCGCCGTCGAATAAATCCGCGTCGCCGCCATCACGCCGATGTTCTCGGCGTAGGTGGTGACACCGGTGCCGCCGGCCGCGCCCGAGACCATGGTCGCCACGCCGTCGCCGATGAAGGCGCGCCCCATGTAGACATCCAGGTTTTTGCCGGTCATGGCGGTCACGGCCTTGATGTGCCCGAGGTTTTCCGCCACCAGGATCACTGCCACCGGCGCGATCAGCAGCATGGCGTTCAGGGAGAACACCGGGGCGGTGAAGGCCGGCAGGCCGAACCAGGCCGCGTTGCCGATCACCGAGACGTCCACCGGCTTGCCCAGTCCCAGGCCGTTGGTCAGCAGCGCATAAATCAGGGTGGCGACGATCAGGCCGGCCAGGATCAGCAGCCGCTGCAGCATGCCGCGTGTCATCACCGCCACCAGCGCGACGCTGACAAAGGTCACCAGCTGCATCCATGCATCAAAGTTGCTGGCCGCCATGTTCTTGATCGGGATGCCCGCCAGGTTCAGGCCGATCACCGCGACCACCGCGCCGGTCACCACCGGCGGCATGAAACGTTCGATCCAGCCGGTGCCCGCCAGCTGCACCACGGCGCCTATCAGCGTGTAGAGCAGGCCGCAGGCGATGATGCCGCCCAGCGCCACACCGAGGTTGGCGTTCGGCCCCTTGCCGGCATACGCGGTGGCGGCGATCACCACGCCGATGAAGGCGAAGCTGGAGCCCAGATAACTGGGCACCTTGCCGCCGGTCACGGCGAAAAAGATCAGGGTGCCGATGCCGCTCATCAGGATCGCGATGTTCGGATCGAAGCCCATCAGGATGGGCGCGAGCACGGTCGCGCCGAACATCGCGATCACATGCTGCACCCCCATGACCGCGGTCTGCGGCCAGGGCAGGCGCTCGTCGGGCGCGATCACGCCGCCTTGCGACAGCACCGCGCTGCTTTTTTCTGTCCAGCTGAACATGCCCATCATCGTCTCCTCTTGTTGAAGTGCGGCAATGATAGGGCTCCCAAGCCTGATTGCACAACAATGGTGCGCGCGCGATGGTTCAGGACAGAAAAGCCGCCACCTCCTGCAACACGGCCTCGTCTTTCAGAATGCGGCGGTGCCCGAGGTCCTGGGTCGCCAGCAGCCGGGCGCCGGCAATCGCTTCGCTGAAAGCCTGGCCGTCGGCGAAGCGGTTGATGCTGTCGCGCCGGTCATGGACCACCAGCGTGGCCTGGGTGATGCGCGGGCCGACCGCCTGCGGCTCGAACTGAGGCATCAACACACCTTCGCGTGCCTCGAAACGTTTTTGCATGGCTGCGCGTGTGCGCTCGCTGAGGCCGAAGAACTGCGCAAACAGCCGCGTGTATTCATGCGGCGAGGCCGGCGGCGCCAGCAGCACCAGTTTGCGCAGCGCGAGGCCGCGGCTGGCGGCAAACGCCGCGGCGCTGGCGCCCAGCGAATGCGCAACCAGCGCGTCCAGCCGGAAACCCTGCTGCTGCAGGCGGGCTGCCGCGTAGTCGATGGCGCGCGCGAACTGCGGCAGGTTGCTGGTCGGGCCGGCGCTGCGGCCATGCGCCGGCATTTCGAGGATCACCGCGCGCAGGCCCTGGGCCTGCAGGCGATCGGCCAGGGCCAGCATCTGGCCGGCGTGGCCGCCCCAGCCGTGCACCAGCAGCACCAGCGGCCCATGCGGGGCGACCGGCCGGCTGTACAGCGTGATGCTGGCGTCTTCAAACGGCCAGGCGCTGACGGCCCAGTCGGCCGGCCAGGCACGGCGCCGCGTCAGCCAGCGCGGCGGCAGCGGTGTGCCAAACAGGCGGTAGGCGGCGCGCACCGCCAGCGCCGGCCACAGGCGCTGCGATGCGCCCAGGCCCCAGCGGGCCAGCCGCGTGACCGGGCTGGTGTTGTAGAAAGCGGCGGTGGCTTCAACAGGACTGTGTGTCATGGCGGTCGGCCTTTCAGTACCAGATCCAGTCGTGGTTGCTGCGCGGCACACCGCGCAGCGATTCGCGGATGGCACGCGCCGCACGCACGACAACAAAAAGGGCCAGGGGGACGATCAGGATCAACATGGCATTTCCTTCTTTCTCCGCACGGTTGTGCGAAATAGGGGTGAACAAAAAGGGGCATCACTTCTCGTCAGGTCTTGGTGCCTGAACTCAAGCCTGGTAACTGGTTTTCATGCGCTGCCAGCTGGCGTGGGCCCGCTCGGCAGCGCGCGGGTCGCGCAGGAAACGTGCGTCGTGCAGCAGGCCCATGGCCATCGCGCTGAGTTCGCTGACAAGCTGTTCGGGGTCGGTGCCAGCCTTGAGGTGGCCGGCATCGATCGCCTGCTGGGTGGTGCGACGCAGCGCGGCGCGCCAGCGTGTGACTTCCTGCAGCAGCGTTTCGCGCAGCTCGCCCTCACGGTCGTCCAGCTCGAAGGCGCCCGCGGTGTAGATGCAGCCGGACTTGATCTCGACATCGCGCATGCGCACGATCCAGCGCTGCACAATCGCGTCCAGCCGCGGCAGGCCCTTGGGCAGCTGCATCGCTGGCACAAACACGTCGGCGATGAAACGCCGGCCGAATTCCTCGATCACGGCTTTCTGCAGCGCCTCGCGAGAGCCGATGCGCGAGAACACGCCGCTCTTGGACAGGCCCAGCCGGTCGGCAACGGCCTGCAGCGTGATGGCTTCCAGCCCGTCGCCAGACGCGAGGTCCAGCGCCGCACCGACAATCGCGGCGCGGGTCATCTCGCTTTTCTGGGTTTTGGCATCCATGGCGGAATATTAGCACACTTGTGCTAAATACGGTCAACAAGCTGGCGTCGCGCCGGAATCCGGGCATTCCCGCTGACAGCCGCATGGCGCGGCGGGTTACGCTTGACCCATGACCCGAAACCTGAGTCCCTTCATCCCGCAGATCCGGCTGTACCAGGACTGGCTGCAGGAAACCCGCGGCCTGCGCTTTGATTCCTACGACGCCTTGTGGCGCTGGTCGGTGACCGACCTCGACGCCTTCTGGCAAAGCGTCTGGGACTATTTCGAGCTGCAGTCGCCGACGCCGCACCGTGCGGTGCTGGCGCACAAGCGCATGCCGGGCGCGTCCTGGTTTCCCGGTGCGCAATTCAACTACGCGCAGCAGGTGTTCCGCCATGTGCAGAAAGCCGATGCCGCCGGCTTTGCGGCCGTGATCAGCCACAACGAAAAAAGCCTGGCGGCCGGCTTGCCGCCGCGCGAGCTGAGCTGGCCCGAGTTGCGCCGGCAGGTCGCCTCGCTGGCGCTGCACCTGTTGGCCCAGGGCGTCCAGCCGGGCGACCGCGTGGCGGCTTACCTGCCGAATATTCCCGAGGCCATGGTGGCCTTTCTCGCGGTGGTCAGCATAGGCGGCGTCTGGAGCATCTGCGCGCCCGACATGGGCACCAACGCCGTGCTGGACCGCTTCCGTCAGATAACACCCAAGGTGCTGATCGCCTGCGACGGCGTGACTTACGGCGGGCGTGACTTCGACCGCACGGCGGTGCTGGACGAGTTGCGCGCCGCCCTGCCCAGCGTGCAGCACGTGATTGTGCACGGCAACCTCGACGCTACAAAAACAATAGCTGGATGCGCAGATCTGGCAGGGGCTACAGCCCGAAATGATGCCGAAACAGCGGCTTTCGAGCCGGTCTGGCTGCCGTTCGACCATCCGCTCTGGATTGTTTATTCCAGCGGCACCACCGGCCTGCCCAAACCCATCGTGCACGGCCACGGCGGCACCGTCATCGTGGCGCTGGCGCTCAAGACCCTGCACAACGACGTGGGCTGCAGCTACCACCCCAACTCCTGGGGCGAACGTTTCCACTGGTACAGCTCGACCGGCTGGGTCATGTGGAATGCGCAGACCAGCGGCCTGCTCAACGGCACCACCTGCTGCATTTTTGACGGCAACCCGGGCGGCAGCAAGGACCAGCCCGACTGGACCACCCTGTGGCGCTTCGGCGCACAGCTCGGCGTGAGCTTCTTCGGCGCGGGCGCGGCGTTTTTTGCGAATTGCATGAAGGCCGGTATCGACTTGTCGGCCTGTGGTGATTTGTCGAGCGTGCGGGCCCTGGGCACCACCGGCTCACCGCTGTCGGAAGAGGCACAACGCTGGGGGACGGCGCAATTTGAAAAGTTCGGGACGCATGACATTTGGTGGTGCAATATTTCAGGGGGGACCGATTTCGCCGGCGCATTTATCGGCGGCAACCGCGAACTGCCGCAGGTCGCCGGCGAGATGCAATGCCGCTTGCTCGGTTGCGCAGTCGAAGCCTGGAACGAGGCCGGTGAACCGGTGATCGGCGAAGTCGGCGAGCTGGTCTGCAGCCAGCCGATCCCGTCCATGCCGCTGTATTTCTGGGGCGACGAGGACAACAAACGCTACCTGTCCAGCTACTTCGACATGTACCCGAATGTCTGGCGCCACGGCGACTGGCTCAAGGTCACGCCGACCGGCAGCTGCATCATTTACGGACGCTCCGACGCGACCATCAACCGCCATGGCCTGCGCATGGGCACCAGTGAGCTGTACAGCGCGGTCGAGGCCCTGCCGGAAGTCATCGATTCCATGGTGGTGGACCTCGAGTACCTGGGCCGCGAGAGTTACATGCCGCTGTTTGTGGTGTTGCGTGAGGGCGTGACACTCGACGAGGCCATGAAAGCCAGACTCAACCATGCGATCAGGACCGCGCTGTCGCCGCGCTTTGTGCCTAACGCCATTTTCCAGGTGCCGGAAATTCCGCGCACCCTGTCGGGCAAAAAGCAGGAACTGCCGATCAAAAAGTTGCTGCTGGGCCAGCCGATCGCCAAGGTGGTCAATCGCGACGCGATGGCGAACCCGGCCTGTCTGGACTGGTATGTGGCGTTTGCCGCGCAGCGCAGCGCCTAGGCGGCCGCCGGCTTGCGATTCACCAGCACAATGCCGAGCGCCACCAGCACCAGCGCGGCCAGCAGGCTGGGCGTGGCGGCCTCGTTCAGCCACAACACGCCGAACAGCAGCGCAAACAGCGGCGTCAGGAACACGAAGACGGAAATTTTGGTCGCCGGGTAACGGCCCAGCATCCACATCCAGGCGAGGTAGCTGGCAAACGCGCCGACCACCGTCTGCAGCACCAGCGAGCTTGCGGCAAACGGGCTGAAGCTCCAGGACCAGCGTTCACCCAGGGCCAGCGAGACCAGCGGCAGGGCGACGGTGCTGACCGCGATCTGGTAGAACAGCAGCTTCTCCGGCGACACTTTGGACAGCGAGGAAGCGCGGATCACCACCGTGGTCAGCCCCCACAACATGCCGGCCACCAGCGCCATCAGATCACCGACCCAGGTGGAGGCCGCGCCGGCACTGAAACCGTCGCGCAGCGCAAAGGCCACGGCCGCAAAGGCGCAGGCCAGGCCGGCCCACTGCACCGGCCGCAACTTTTCGGATTTGACCCAGATCGGCAGCAGCGCCGCCACCCAGAACGGCGAGGTGTAGAGGAACACGGTCAGGCGCGAGGCGCTGGTGTACTGCAGCCCGAGGTAGAGGCAGGCGAACTCCGCGGCGAACAGGCTGCCCGCCAGCAGCCCGGCGCGCAGCGAGCCATCGGCGCCGAACAGCCGGATACCGCGCCAGGCGCACCACAGCAGCAGCAGCACGGTGGCGCCGGCAAAACGGATGGCGGCCTGGAAAGCCGGCGCCACCTCGGCCAGCGTCGCCTTGACCAGCACCTGCTGGAAACCCCAGAACAGGCAGCAGGCCAGAAGCAGGGAGATGGCCAGGGTATCGAGTTGGGTTTTGCGTGCGCTCATGGGCCTGCATGGTAGCCGCATGCGGCCCTATCGACGGGCGCGCAGTTTCGCAGGCCGCCGCGGCTACAGCGGATGTTCGGTGTAAAAACGTCCGCCGTGAAACAGCAGCGGCGCGGCGCCGGCGCGGTGGCTGCAGCGCTCGACCTCGCCGACAAAAATCACGTGGTCGCCTTCTTCATAACGGCTGCGGTTGAAACATTCGAAGACCGCGGCCGAGCCGGTCAGCAGTGGTGCGCCGCCCAGCCCCTCGGTCCAGGCGACGCCGCTCCAGCGGCCTTCGCGTCTGGCGGCAAACCGCTCGGCCAGCTCTTTCTGGTCGGCCGCGAGGATGTTGATCGCGTAGTGTGAGCCGGTGCTCAGCGCCGGCAGCGAACCGGCCACCCGCGCCAGGCTCCAGAGCACCAGCGGCGGTGCCAGCGAGACGGAGTTGAAGGAGTTGGCGGTCAGCCCGATCAGCTCGCCGCTGTCGGTGCGCGCCGTGACGATCGTCACCCCGGTGGCAAACATGGCCAGCGATGCGCGGAACTCCAGCGCCGAGAAACTCGGGCGGCCGGCCTGGCGGGAGCGAACGGGGGAAGACATGCGGCTAATTTACCCCAAGCATCCGCGCGGGGATGGCAGGCACCTGCGCGCAACAGGCGGCGCGTAGAATTTCCGGATGCATCTTTCCCTGATTGCGGCGCTTCTGGCGTCCCTGCTGGTGGCAGTCCCCGCCCAGGCCGCAGGCCCCTGCGACGAATTTGTGCGCAAGCTGCCCAACGTCAAGCGCAGCCTGTGCGAGGCGGCCCGGCTCGAGGCCACCTCGGCCCGCTCGGTGCGCGGCCAGACCTTGTGGAAGCGCGATATCCAGCCCGAGGATGCGCGCCTGCGGGTGCTGGTGCTGGGCGCCATCCACGGCGATGAATTGTCGTCGGCGGCGGTGGCGCTGCACTGGATCCAGCTGGCCGAGCAGACGCCGGCGCCGTGGTCGCAGGCGATTCACTGGCGCTTTGTGCCGGCGCTCAACCCCGACGGCCTGCTGTCCACACCACCACGCCGTGTCAATGCCAACGGGGTGGACCTGAACCGCAATTTCCCGACGCCCAACTGGGAACGGGATGCCAAGGTCTACTGGGAAAAACGCACACGCAAGGATCCGCGCCGCTGGCCAGGCCCGAAACCGCTGTCGGAGCCGGAGTCGGCGTTCTTGCACACCGAGATGCAGCGCTTCAAGCCCAACCTGATCGTCAGCATCCACGCGCCGTATGGCGTGCTGGACTTCGATGGGCCGTCGGTGCCGCCGACCCGGCTGGGCCGGCTCTACTTGGACCAGGTCGGCATCTTCCCGGGCTCTCTGGGCAATTACGGCGGGGTGCACAAGGGTGTGCCGGTGGTCACCATCGAGCTGCCGAATTCGACGCGCACGCCGCTGGATGCCGAGATGCGCCAGATGTGGCTGGACCTGATGCGCTGGATGAGCGAGCGCATGGGCGCGGGCGAGCCGTCGCAGTCGCCGCGGGTACCGGTTCCCTGAGTTCGTGCGCCGGACTTACAAGCCATATACGCCTACAGCCCTTGTCGGTTGTGCGCATCAAGCTATGAAATCAGGAGCAGATGACAGCTCAGGGGCGTTTGAGCTTGTCGTAGGCCGCATCCATGGGCGGCTCCTTGCCGGTGTCCTTGAGGCCACGGCCGAGGTCCTTGCCGGCCTGTTCGACCCGCGGATCGGGCGCATCGCCGGTCATGCCCACTGACTGGTCGCGTTCGTGCGGCAGGGCCAGGCTGGCTTCATCCGAGGCATCGGCCGGGGTGTCGGGGTGAGCGGTGCGGGCACGGCCGTCCGCCGGGGTTTTTCGCGGCATGCCCTCACTGCTTCCGGGTGCTTCGGCGGGGGAACGATCGGGATAAGGGGCGGGTGTGGAGGTGGCCATGGGGGTTTCCTGGCAGCCGGCATGGCCGCCTTTGCCACCCAATGTCGCCGCATCGCGGCTCGCAGGCTGTCAGTGCATTCGGCCGCGTGCTGTAGGAGGCCGGCGGTGCTGCAAGGCCGCTGTTCAAGCTGCGCCCAACGTACTACGATCGGGCCACATCGCCCCGCCGCATGTCCGTCCGCGCGGCGGTGCCGCAAGGGTGTCCCTGCAAAAACCACAAGGCACATGGCATGCTGAGTTCCTGGGGCTTGCGCTCCCGTCTTGCGCTGTTGGCCGCCATGGCGCTGTTGCCGGTGCTGGGCCTGCTCGCCTGGATGGCATCCGGCAGCCAGCAGGCGGCGGTGCTGCAGGCCCAGACCCGGCTGCAGGCGCAGACGCTGCTGCTGGCGGCCAACCAGCAGCCGCTGGTGGAAGCTGCCAGGCAGATGCTGGGTGACCTGGCACTTTCCCCGTTCGTGCGCTCCGGCCAGACCGGTGGCTGCACCGACCACCTGCGCAGCCTGCAGGCCCTGCAACCGGCGTATGCCGAACTCGGTGTGGTGGGGCCGGACGGCGTGCTGCTGTGCCATTCGCAGGCCGCCGAGGTCGGTAGCCGCGCCGGTCACGCCGGGCTGATCGCGGAGGCGCTGGCCCGTCGCCAGTTTGTGATCGGCGGGCACGAGAGCGGCCGCAGCAGCGGCAAATCCGGACTCGGTTTTGCCATGCCGGTGTACGGCCCGGGGGACACGCTGCTGGCGGTGGTGTTCACCGTGGTGGACGTGCATGCCTTCGGTGCGGTGTTGTCCATGGCGGCCTTGCCGGTCGAGACCCGCGCGGTGCTGCTGGACCGCCGCGGCGCCTTGCTGGCCGTGCATCCGCCCGGGCTGGGGCGGATTGGCAGCCTGCAGACCGATCCGGCGATCCGGACCCTGCCCGCCGCACAGACCGGCGTGGCAGAGGCGCCCGACGCCGACGGCGAACCGCGCCTGTACGCTTATGCCCCGGTGCCCGGTGCCGCGCAGGACACGCTGTTGGTGGCGCTCAGCCAGCCGCGCGCGCAGGTTGTGGCGGCATCACGGCAAACGTTTCTGGCGGAGCTGGCGATGCTGGTTTTCACCGCTGCGGCCGGCCTGGCCGGCGCCTGGTGGCTGGGCCAGCGCCTGATCATCCGGCCGGCCCAGGCCATCCTGCGCGAAGCCAACGAACTGGCCATCGGCAATCTGGCGGCGCGGGTCGAGGTCGGGCCGGCCTACCGCGGCGAACTCGGCCACCTGGCCCGTACCTTCAACCGCATGGCCGACTCACTGCAGCTGCGCCGGGGCGAGCTCGACGCGGCGCTGGCGCGTATCGGCAAGGAGAACCGGCTGCGGGACCTGATCATCAACAGCATGAGCGAGGGCGTGCTGGCGATTGACGTGGAGGGCCGCTTCCTGCTGTTCAATGCCGCGGCGCGCAAGATCTTTCCCGTCGATGAGGCCGGGCTGTCGCTGGCCGAATGGCGCGCCGACCACGAGGTGGTGCTGGCCGACGGCAAGACCATCTGCCCGCCGCACGACCGGCCGCTGAGCCGCGCCGTGCGGGGCGAAGTCATGGACAACTGGGATGTTTTCCTGCGCCGGCCCGGGGTCCGGGACCGTGTGCTGCGCAACAACATCCGGCCGCTGCGCGACGGCGCGGGACGGCTGGTCGGCGGGCTGGTGGTGTTCACCGACATCACCGAGCGCACGCTGGCCGACCTCGAGTTGCGCCGGACCCACCGGGCGCTGCAGATGCTCAGCCGCTGCAACGAGGCCTTGACCCGCATCGACGATGAAACCGCGCTGCTGATGCAGGTCTGCCGGGTGGCCGTGGACGTGGGCGGCTACCGCATGGCATGGGTCGGTTATGCGCAGGATGACGCGGCGCGCACGATTGCGCCCATGGCCCATGCCGGGCATGAGGGCGGCTACCTGTCCTCCATCGTGCTGAGCTGGGACGCCGACCGCGAAACCGGCCGCGGCCCGGCCGGGCAAACCATACGCAGCGGCGAGGTCCGCCTCAGCGAAGACATCACGCGCGGCGACAACCAGTTCTTCTGGAGCGAGCAGGCCTTGCGCCAGGGGTACCGCAGCGCGGTGTTCCTGCCCTTGCGTGATGCCGATCGCACCTTCGGCGTGCTCGGGCTGTATTCCGCAATGGCCGAAAAACCGGCTGCCGAAGAACTGACGCTGCTCCAGGAGCTGGTGCACAACCTGGCGTTCGGCCTCGGCAATATCCGCGCGCGGCTTGAACGCAAGCAGGCCCAGGGGGAAATCCTGCGCCTCAATGCAGAACTGGAGCAGCGCGTGCAGCAGCGCACCGCGCAACTGGAGGCGGCCAACCGGGAACTCGAATCCTTTTCCTATTCGGTCTCGCATGACCTGCGCACGCCGCTGTCGGCTATCGATGGCTTCAGCGGCCTGCTCGCCAGGGACATCGACAACGGCGAGCTGCCCGGCGCGCGCGGCAGACATTACCTGAACCGCATACGCGCCGGCATTGCGCAAATGGGCGAGCTGATCGACGCCTTGCTGTCGCTGGCCCAGGTGTCCAGGACCCCCCTGCGCATGGACAGCGTCAACCTGAGCGTCCTGGCCGAGGGGCTGGTGAGCAGCTACCGGGAGCGTGACCCGGGCCGGACCGTGGTGCTGGACATCGAGCCCCGGCTGTGGGTGCAGGGTGATGCGCGCTTGCTGCAGCAGGTGCTGGACAACCTGCTGGGCAATGCCTGGAAATTCAGCAGCGGCCAGCCGCAGGCGCGCATCAGTTTCAGGCGCGCGCCGAACGCCGGGGAGGGCGCGCCCGCGGTCTATGTGGTGCGTGACAACGGCGCGGGTTTCGACATGACATATGCAGAAAAGCTGTTTGGCGCCTTCCAGCGCCTGCACACGGTCAGCGAGTTTGAAGGCACCGGCATCGGCCTGGCCACCGTGCAGCGCATCGTGATGCGCCACGGCGGCCGGGTCTGGGGCGAGTCGGTCCCCGGCCAGGGTGCGGCGTTTTACTTCAGCCTCGGCGGTGCGCCGGCAGCGGCGGCGCCAGGCGCGACCTAGAGCCCGGCGGGCTGCAAGGTCTCGCGCAGGTTCTGCGCCTTGACGGCGTCAAACACGCCCTCGGCCCGGGCCAGCACTTCGCCGCGCCGGTTCACCACCACCGCGTAGACCTGGTCGGTGCCATTCAGGGCAGCAGACCGCACAAAGTCATCGCGGTTGGTGAACACCGGTATCAGCCGGGCACGCTCGTCGCCGGCCGGGTAACGGACCAGCAGCTTGTTCTCGATCGCGCTGCGCCCGGCGTCGCTGCCAGGATCGTTGAGCACCGGCATGCGCAACCAGGCGATGGAACTGTCCTGCCGCAGGTTCAGGCCCGTGACCCAGCCTTCGATGTGTTCTTTCTGGGCGCTGCGAAAAGCGATCAGCGCCAGCGTGCGTTCGGCGGGCAAGCCGCCGGGCACATGCATCGCCTGGCGGTCCAGGGTGCGTGCCATGAAGGGCGGCAACTGGCCCATGACGCTGGTTTCATTCGGTGCCGCCCAGGCCAGGGCGAGCGCGGCAGAGGCTGCCAGCAGCCAGGCGAAGGTGGAGGTCCAGGTGGTTTTCATGATTTTCCTCCGGCACGTTCAGCAGCAGGAACACCTGCAGCATCTACGCAAGATACAGGCAAAGGCAAAACGCGCGCACGGCTGAATTGGAACAAGGTGTGCGTTACTGTTCGGTATTGTTGTGACTTGCGGGTCCGAAAACAATCGCCAACTATGTTTTAAAACGCCTGCGGCTAAAATAACAGGCATGCGCTCCTCCACCCTTGCTCTCCCACCAGCCGCCGCCGTCCCTGCGGCCAAAGTCTCCTTCAAGGCCCAGATGCTGGCCGTGCGCGAGGACGCCATCATCCAGGCGGTCAACCGACTGCTGGCGGAAAAGGGCTTTGACCTGATGACGGTGGACCAGGTGGCGGCCGAAGTCGGTATCGCCAAGGCCAGTCTCTACAAACATTTTCCCAGCAAGGAAGACCTGGCCGCCGCCGCCATGGTGCGCGTCATGCAGCGCGCCCAGGCTTTTCTGGCCGGCCTGCCGGCCGATCGCCGCCCGCTGGACCAGCTCAAGGCCATGGTGCGCTGGATGCTGACCCTGCAGCTGGCCGGCGAGATGCCTTCGCTGCCGCACCACAACTCGAGCTTGCGCACCACACTGGTCAGCAACAAGGCCTATATGGACGGGCTGATGCAGGTCAGCGACCAGCTCGGCGGCTGGATCGAAAAAGCCCAGGCCGATGGATCGCTCAACAGCCGCCTGCCCCCGGTGCTGGTGCTGTACACCTTGTATGCGCGCGCCTGCGACCCGGTTCTGGAATTCCTCAAGGCCGGCGGCCAGCACAGCGATGAAGAGGTCATTGCACTGGTGCTGCAGACCTGTTTTGAGGGCTTGAATACGCGCTGACGCGGCTTGTTTTGCTATTGATTCAATAGCTGCTTGCGCTTGCTCAGCGGGGGCTGAGGGCTGATTTTGATCAGGAAATCGGGTTTGAACGCGTCCTGCTCCCCCTTGCGCGCATAACCGAGCGGATTGGCCACCACACGGCAGCCGTTTTTGACATAGTCGCTGGGGCAATGCAGGTGCCCATGCAGCCACAGCTGCGCCTGGCCCAGCAGATCGTCGAGTGCATTGCAAAAACCCGCGGTGCCCGGCGCCAGGCCGTAACGCGGGTCGGCGCTCAAAAGGCTGGGCGCAAAGTGAGTGACCACCACGGTTGGACCATCAAAGGGCTGCGCCAGCGCCTGCCGCAGCCAGGCCTGGCTGGCCAGGCCGCGTTCGCGCACCGCCTCGGCCAGCACCGGCTGGCCATGGTGAAAGCTGTGGTTTTTGCTGAGGTAGAAATTGGCGGCGCGAAAGGCTTTTTCGCGGTTTTTGAGTTGTTCGCCCAGCGTGATATCACCCGCTGCCGCCGCGGCGGCATCCAGCCCATCGAAGTCGGCCCATAACGTGCTGCCGATAAAACGCAGGCCCTGCAGCACCACAGTTTGCTGCTCCAGCCAGATCAGGCCCAGCCGTTCGCAGGTTTCGCGCAGCCGCAGGTGGGTCGCTTCGAAGTCCAGGCCGTCGTATTCGTGGTTGCCGGGAATGAACAGCACAGGCGTGGGCCAGCCGGCCCCGCCCTGGGCCACCGGCAGCGGGGAAAACCGTGCCAGCCCGAAGTCTGTGTCGGCCAGCAGCGAGCCAGGCTGGTAGGAGCCGATGTCACCGGCCAGCACCAGCAGGTCGGCACCCGCTGTGGGCTGCGCCGTGAAATGCGGGTTGGATTCGAGGTGCAGGTCGGACAGGAGCTGGATGTTCACCCGCCGATTGTGCAGGACTGTCGGCGGGGCGCTGGGCAGGCCCATGTCCGCGACGGGCCAAGCCATGCCGGTTCAGCATGGAAAACAGGCGGGGGCCGCCTTGCAAACCTAGGGAAAACCCTTAACCTTGAATCATCGCAACTTTTCACCCCGGTGGTGACTTTGACATGACCCGCTTTTTTGCTCCCCTGTTCCGTTTTCTGGCCGCCCGGCGCAGTGCCGCCGCCGCCCCCGGCGTCGCACGCCAGCTGATGGAGCGCGCAGGTGACCGCGCCGGCCGCAACCCGCGCCAGGCGCGCGAACTGCGCCGCGCCGCTTTCGCCTACCTCAGCGTCGTCCGCTGAAGCCGGCTCTCACAGCTTCACGGCAGCGCCCTTGACGGCAGGCGCCAGCACGGCCACCTGGTCCCTGACAAAGGTGGTGAATGCCGCCGGGCTGCTCGCTTGGGGGGTGATCCCCAGATCCAGCATGCGTTTTTTGACCTCGCTGCCCGCGAGAATTTCGTTGCAGGCCGCGTTGAGCCGCGCCACCACGTCGGCCGGCATGCCGGCCGGGCCGCTGAGGCCGAAGAAGTTGTCCAGCACCAGCTTGCGGTAACCGAATTCGACCACGCTGGGGACTTCGGGCACCAGCGGCGAACGGGCGGCCGAGGTCACCGCCAGCGGCACCAGCTGGCCGCTCTTGAAATAGGGCACAAAAGCCGTCAGCACATCGATGCCGACCGGAATCACGCCCGCAATCAGGTCGGTGGTCATGGGCGCGCCGCCGCGGTAGGGGATGTGCACCAGGTTCACGCCCATGGCTTTTTTCATCAGCTCCCCATAAATGTGCCCGATCGACGCCGGCCCGCCCGAGCCGAAGTCCAGGCGGCCGAGCTTGCGCGCCTGGGCTTCCAGGTCGGGCATGGTCTTGATCGGTGCCGCCGGGTTGGCCATCACCACGCAGGGCGCGTTGCCAATCAGCGCGATGTGGCTGAAGCCCTGGACCGGGTCGTAGGGCTGCTTTTCCAGGGCAAAAGGCCCGATCGAAATCGGTGTGGAGTTGCTCAGCATCAGGGTATGGCCATCGGCTGCCGCCTGGGCAACCAGCAGCCCGCCGACACTGCCGCCGGCACCGGGCCGGTTGTCCACCACCACGGCCTGGCCCAGCTTTTTTGCCAGTTGTTCGGCCATGACCCGCGCCACGATGTCGCTGGCGCCACCCGCGGGAAAGGTCACGATGATGCGGATGGGTTTGTCCGGCCAGGCCGCCAGCGCCGGAAGGGCCATGGCAGACGCGCCTGCCGCCAGCATTTTGAGCGCGGTCCGGCGTGCAGGACGTGGGACGGAGGAAATGGGCTTGCTTGGGTGAAGGTGCAGCATGGCAGTGTCCTGGTACAGAGGGATGTGTGTACCAGCAAAAAACATGCCCCGGACCGCGCGATGTTCGCCGGTCCAGCTGCCGCGCCGGCTCAGGCCGAAAACGCCTTGTCGGCAGCCCGCTCCAGGGCCTGGCGCAGCCAGATGTGGGCGCTGCGCTGCTGGGAGCGCCGGTGCCACACCGCATCGACATGCACCGGCGAGACGTCAAACGGCAAGGGCCGCAGCACCAGCTGGTCGGCGATGCCGGTGACGCTCACAAAATGGCGCGGCAGCACTGTCAGCAGGTTGGAGTTGGCCACCACCCGGCCGGCCGTGAAAAACTGGTTGACGGTCAGCACCACCTGCCGCTCGCGGCCCAGCGAGGCCAGCGATTCGTCGATAAAACCGTAAGGCCGGCCCGAAAAGCTCACGAGCATGTGGCGTGCCGCGCAGAAACGGTTGAGCGTGAAGGGCCCGCTGGCCAGCGGGTGCCCGCTGCGCATCACACACACGTACTCTCCATCGTAGAGGCGCTTGTGCAGGAAGGGCGTGGGTTCGCCGCTTTGGGCCCGCGCCGTCAGGTCGGCAAGCACCGAGGGAAAGTAACCGACGGCCAGGTCGCAGCTTTCCTCGTCCAGCAGGCGCCGCGGGTCGCGTGTGGTCAGCGGCACCACGCGCACCGACACGCCGGGCGCTTCCAGCTC
>CALRTF020000010.1:0-36490 GCA_943370985.1 Paenacidovorax caeni | reverse complement strand
CCCGTCCTTGAAGCGCTGCGCGCTTCAAGGACTCCGGATTTTTTTCCCCGCATTGGCTTTCTACCCACCCTTCTGTATGCGCCGAGGAGCGGAAGTCCAGACGGATCAGGACGGGCGATTGTCCGAGCGCAGCGAGTTCGAGCCCGGCCCCGGCTGGACCGAGCACCGTAGCTTGCCCGCAGCGAAGCGGAGGGACGCAGACAGCAGGGTCGCCTTCTCTTTGCTTACTTTCTCTTGGCAAAGCAAGAGAAAGTGAGTCGCCCGCCGGGGCGAGACCCGGCTTGTTGGCAAAACGCAGCAGCCAAACTTGCAACAGACAGCAGGCCTGAACTCCCCACTCCCTCCCCTAGCCCCTCCCTCGCCCCGCTGGGCGATGGAGGGGGACTTCATTTGGCCGCGTGTGCTGCACTCGCGTGCGCACATGACCGTCTGTTGGGATTCCCGTCCTTGAAGCGCGGCGCGCTTCAAGGACTCCGGATTTGAGTTCTGTATGGGTATTTGGATGTTCGTCTTCTCTCCCTCCCGTCGGGCTGGGCCGAGGAGCGCAGCAAAAAATGGATCAGGGCGAGCGATTGTCTGAGCCGAAGGCGAGTTCGAGCTCGACCCCATTTTTTGCGAGCACCACAGGTTGCCCCGGAGCGAAGCGGAGGGGACCCAGACCATCGGGTCGCCTTCTCTTTGCTTACTTTCTCTTGGCGAAGCAAGAGAAAGTGAGTCGCCTGCCGGGGCGAGACCCGGCTAGCAGGCACACCTCAACGCACGAGGAAACAAAGATGGATCCCGGAGCAGGCCCGGGATGACTAGCCGCAAACTAGTCCGCCACCACCACCGGCACGCGCGGCGCCAGCGCACACATCAGCTCATAGCCCACGGTGCCGGCTGCCTGCGCAACCTCGTCGATGGACAGGACGGCGCCGCTGGCCGATTGCCCCCACAAGGTGACCTCGCTGCCGATGCCGGCGTCCGGCACCGGCGTCAGGTCGACCGTGAGCATGTCCATGCTGACACGCGCCACCAGGCGGGTGCGCACGCCGTTCACCAGAACCGGCGTGCCGGTGCTGCAATGCCGCGGGTAGCCGTCGGCATAACCGCAGGCCACCACGCCGATGCGCAAGGGGCCTTCGGCGGTGAAACTCGAACCGTAACCCACGGTGTCGCCGGCCACCAGGTTCTGCACACCGATGATCTTCGCGGCCAGTGTCATGGCCGGCAACAGGCCCCAGTCGGCGGCTGAATGTGCCGGGAAGTCGGGCGCGCTGCCGTAGACCGCAATGCCGGGCCGGATCCAGTCCGACCTGTCGGCCATGGCCGAAGCATGGCGCAGCGCCGCAGCACTGTTGCTGAGCGTGCGTTCACCCGGCAGGTCGTGCGTGACGGCCTCGAAGGCCTGCAACTGCGCAGCAATGCCCTTGGGCCCGTCGGCATCGCTGAAATGGGTCATCAGCGAAATCTCCTCGACCTGCGGCAGCGCGTTGAGCCGGGTCCAGGCGGCGCGATAACGTTCGGGCGTGAAACCCAGCCGGTTCATGCCGGAGTTCATCTTCAGAAACACACGGTGCGGCAGCTGGGTCTTGTGCGTGGCCAGCATGGTGATCTGCTCCTCGCAGTGCACCGTGTGCCACAGGCCCAGGCGCGAGCACAGTTCGAGGTCGCGCAGTTCGAAGCAGCCCTCCAGCAGCAGGATGGGGCCGCGCCAGTCGAGCGCGCGCAGGCGCCGCGCCTCCTCCAGGTCCAGCAGGGCGAAGCCGTCGGCGCCGCGCAGGCCTTCAAACACCCTTTCGATGCCGTGGCCGTAGGCGTTGGCCTTGACCACGCCCCAAACGCGGGCATCCGGGGCCGCTGCGCGCGCGCGCAGCAGATTGCTGCGCAGCGCGGCCGTGTGAATGGTGGCAAGAATCGGGCGGGGCATGGCGGCAGGCTGGATCGAAGGTGGAAAGGGCGGCGCGGGTTAACACAGGACGCGCAGGGTCTATTTCCGGATTCTGCCAGCTTGCCACGTGCTATAAACCTTGATCGTCAGGAGACATTCACTTTATCTTGGGCATCAGCCGTCCTGATGCGTTCGCAATGGTGATCAAAACAGTTTAATGAAGCGCGGTTTTTACACCATCATGGCGGCCCAGTTTTTCAGCTCGCTGGCTGATAACGCGCTGTTCGTCGCCGCCGTCGAGTTGCTCAGGACCAGTGGCGCCCCCAAATGGCAGCCGGCCGCGCTGGTACCGATGTTTGCGCTGTTTTACGTGGTGCTGGCCCCTTTTGTCGGCGCCTTCGCCGACGCGCAGCCCAAGGGCAAGGTCATGTTCATCAGCAACGCCATCAAGGTGGTCGGCTGCCTGATGATGCTGTTCGGCACCCATCCACTGATGGCCTATGCGATTGTCGGCCTGGGCGCTGCCGCCTACTCGCCGGCCAAGTACGGCATCCTGACCGAACTGCTGCCCGCCTCACAACTGGTCAAGGCCAACGGCTGGATCGAGGGCCTGACGATTGCGTCCATCATCCTCGGCGTGTTGCTGGGCGGCCAGCTGGTCGGCCATTCGGTGTCGCACCTGCTGTTGTCTTTCGACTTCCCGGTCTTCACCACCGGCATCGACACGCCACCCGAAGCCGCCATCTGCGCGTTGATCATCCTGTACGCGATAGCGGCCTGGTTCAACACGCGCATCCCGC
The DNA here is from genome assembly GCA_943370985.1 of Paenacidovorax caeni. Taxonomy (GTDB): domain Bacteria; phylum Pseudomonadota; class Gammaproteobacteria; order Burkholderiales; family Burkholderiaceae_C; genus Polaromonas; species Polaromonas caeni_A. Next base: position 33,820 of record CALRTF020000010.1, on the reverse strand, counting down.
ACACCGGGGTCGAGATGCGGCCCATGCCGCGTAACAAGCTTGAGCTGTTGCCGGATTTCTGGAACTGCAACTCGGCGCTGTGGCGCGACAAGCTCGGTCAGATTTCGCTGGCGACCACCACGCTGTTCTGGGGCGTCTCCGGCAACCTGCGTTACATCGTGCTGGCCTGGAGCGCTGCCGCGCTGGGCTACAGCACCACCCAGGCGTCGTCGCTGGTCGGTGTGGTGGCCATAGGCACCGCCGTCGGCGCCATCCTGGCGTCCATGCGCATGCGGCTGGAACACGCGACCATGGTCATGCCGCTGGGCATCGCCATGGGCCTGCTGGTGATCCTGATGAACTTCATCAGCAACGTCTGGGTGGCTGCGCCTTTCCTGATCCTGCTCGGCGGCCTGGGCGGCTTCCTGGTGGTGCCGATGAACGCACTGCTGCAGCACCGCGGCCACAACCTCATGGGCGCCGGACGCTCGATCGCGGTGCAGAACTTCAACGAGCAGGCCTGCATCCTGGCACTGGGCGCCGGCTACAGCCTGTCCACCGGCATGGGCCTGTCGGCCTTCGGCGCCATCACCGCTTTCGGCGTGGTGGTGGCGGGCTTCATGTGGGTGATCCAGCGCTGGCACAAAAGCAACTGCATCAAGCACAGGGAGCAGGTCGAGCACCTGCTGACCATCGCGCGCAGCGACAAGTCGCACTGATGCCGGCGGGGGTCGCGCAGTGAATAGCCGTGGCACCGGCACGCGCCGCGAAGGGGACCGTGGGACCTTGTTACCCGTCGGCGCGCTGGTCTGCAACGCGTTTGTCTGGGGCGTGTCCTGGTGGCCCTTTCGCGAACTGCAGTCGCTGGGCCTGCACCCCTTGTGGTCGACCGCGCTGATCTATTTTTTCTGCATGGCCTGCATCACCGCATGGCGCCCGGGCGCCTGGCGCGGTTTCGCGCAACATCCGCAGCTGTGGTGGCTGGCCGTGGCGGCGGGCCTGACCAACGTCGGCTTCAACTGGGCCGTCACCACCGGCGACGTGGTGCGGGTGGTGCTGCTGTTTTACCTGATGCCGGCGTGGTCTGTGCTGCTGGCCTGGGGACTGCTGGGCGAGCGCCCGACACGGGCTTCGCTGTTGCGGCTGCTGCTGGCCATGGCCGGCGTGATGATTGTGCTCAAGCAGCCCGGCTCGCCCTGGCCGGTGCCGCAGGACGCCGCCGACTGGCTGGCGCTGATGGGCGGCCTGAGTTTTGCCGCGACCAATGTGATGCTGCGCCGGCTGGAGTACACGCCCAGCGCCTCGCGCATGACGGCCATGTTCGGCGGCGGCGCCATCATGGCCAGCGGTGCAGCCTTGCTGGGGCTGGCCGGCGGCATGGTGACGGCCCCGCTGTGGAGCAGCGCCTGGGTCCCGCTCGCCCTGGGGCTGTCCCTGGCTTTCCTGATCAGCAACATGGCGCTGCAGTACGGGGCAGCGCGGCTGGCCGCGGGCACCACGGCGATTGTGATGCTGACCGAGATCCTGTTTGCCAGCGCATCGGCCGCCTTGCTGGGCGCGGCCGAATTCAGCCCGCGCACCCTGCTGGGCGGAAGCCTGATCGTGCTGGCCGCCGCACTTGCCGCGCTGGCCCCTTCCGCAAAAAAATAGCTGTCACGTCAGGCAAGCTGCCGTACAGTGGCGTGTCCAACAGGAACCACCATGAGCAGCATCTACGACTTCGAAGCCCAGCAAATCAACGGCCAGGACATCGCCCTGTCCGCCTACCGCGGCAAGGTGTTGCTGATCGTGAATACCGCCAGCAAGTGCGGCTTCACGCCGCAGTTCGGCGGCCTCGAGGAACTGCACAAGGCCTACGCCGGCAAGGGCCTGGTCGTACTCGGTTTCCCCTGCAACCAGTTCGGTTCGCAGGACCCGGGCGCCGACGGCGAGATCGCCGAGTTCTGCCAGGTCAACTACGGCGTGAGTTTCCCGATGATGGGCAAGATCGACGTCAACGGCCCGGCCGCACATCCGCTGTACAAATGGCTGTCGGCCGAGGCGCCCGGCCTGCTGGGCAGCAAGTCCATCAAGTGGAACTTCACCAAATTCCTGGTCGGCAAGGACGGCCAGGTGATCCGGCGTTACGCCCCTACCGACAAGCCCGCCGACCTGGCCACAGACATCGACAAGGCGCTGGCCGCCTGACCAAGCATCAAACCGATTGCCAAGCCGCGCCCGGATTGCGTAGACAGCTATTTATTTGATAGCAACTGCCGGGATCAAGGCCTGGTCCAGCAACTCGACCCAGTGCCGCACCGGCGTGGACGTGCCGCTTTGCAAGTGGCTGATGCAGCCGATATTGGCCGACACAATCACCTCGGGCGCCGAGGCCTCGAGGTGGCCGAGCTTGCGGTCGCGCAGCTGCGTCGCGATCTCCGGATTGAGCACCGAGTAGGTGCCGGCCGAGCCGCAGCACAGGTGCGCCTCGCTGCCGGCCACTTTCACCTCAAAACCGAGCGCGCCCATCAGGGTCTCGACACCGCCGCGCAACTGCTGGCCATGCTGCAGCGTGCAGGGCGGGTGGAACACCACCCGGCCTGCCTGGGCCTGCACCTTGTCCTGCAGCTCGCCCACCAGTTCGGGCATCAGCTCGCTGAGGTCGCGGGTCAGCGCGCTGATACGCGCCGCCTTGGCCGCATAAGCCGCGTCGTCCTTCAGGTGGTGGCCGTACTCCTTGACGGTAACGCCGCAGCCCGAGGCGTTCATCACAATGGCTTCGACGCTGTCCACGAGCGGCCACCAGGCATCGATGTTGCGGCGCATCTCGGCCTTGCCGCCGTCCTGGTCGTTCAGGTGAAACTTGACGGCACCGCAGCAGCCGGCCTTGGGGGCCAGCAAGGTCTGTATGCCGGCGGCATCGAGCACACGCGCGGTTGCCGCGTTGATGTTGGGCATCATCGCCGGCTGCACACAGCCCGCGAGCATCAGCATCTTGCGCGGGTGTTCGCGCTGCGGCCAGGCCCCGGCCCCCTGCGGCGCCGGCACCTTGGCCTGCAGGCCCGCCGGCAACAGGCCGCGCACGGCCTGGCCGATCTTCATGGCCGGCGCGAACAGCGGCGAGGGCAGCCCCTCTTTCAGCGCCCAGCGCAGGGCTTTCTCGCCGGCCGGGCGCGGCACCCGTTCGTCGACCAGTTTTCGGCCGATATCGACCAGATGCCCATACTGCACGCCGCTGGGGCAGGTGGTCTCGCAGTTGCGGCAGGTCAGGCAGCGGTCCAGGTGCATCTGCGTCTTGCGTGTCGGCACCTCGCCTTCGAGCACCTGCTTGATCAGGTAAATGCGACCGCGCGGGCCGTCGAGCTCGTCGCCCAGCAACTGGTAGGTCGGGCAGGTGGCGGTGCAAAAGCCGCAGTGCACACACTTGCGCAGAATGGCTTCGGCGGCCAGGCCGTCGGCGCTGTCCCTGAATTCGGGGGCGAGATGGGTTTGCATGGCTGGCCCTGGTCAGAAGTCGGGGTACAAGCGGCCGCGGTTGAAAGTACCGGCCGGGTCAAATTCTTTTTTCAACTGGCGGTGAACCCGGTCCAGCGGCGGTGTTAATGCATCAAATCGGCCTCCAGCCCCCGCCGGACGGGAGCCATCAGCTACAAAAAGTGTAGCGTTGCCGCCTGCAGCAGCGGCTGCGGCACGCAGCCGGCCGGCCTCACCGGGCTCGGCACGCACCCAGCGCAGGCCGCCATGCCACTCGACCAGCGGCGGCTCGGGCAGGTCCAGCACGGGCGCGGTCTGCGGCACCGACAGGCGCCAGAGTTCGCGCGTGCCGCGTTCCCGGAACCACGGCAGCTGCTGGTCGCGGCACAGATTCCAGTCGGGCGCGGTGGCGGCATTGTCCTGGCGCTCGCCGCCCAGCGATTTGCAGGCGGCTTCGACGGCGGCGACCGCGCCGCGCAGGCGCAGGTACAAGGTCTGGCTCTGCCCGTCATCGACCCAGCAACTGGCGTTGAGGGGCAGTGGCTGGCCGCCCCAGCGGTTGAGCTGCGCCAGGGCCTGGTCCTGGCCCATCTGGAATTTGAGGGTGGCTTCGGCGGGCGCCAGCGGCAGCACCTTGAGGCTGACTTCGGTGATCAGGCCCAGCGTACCCAGCGCGCCGCACATCAGGCGCGACACGTCGTAGCCGGCCACGTTTTTCATGACCTGGCCGCCGAAGGTCAGCAGTTCGGCCCGGCCGTTGAGCAGGGTCACGCCCAGCACATAGTCGCGCACCGCGCCCACGCTGGCGCGCGCCGGCCCGCTCAAGCCCGCAGCGACCATGCCACCTACGGTCGCTACGCTCCCGGTGGCAATGCCACTGTATGTGACGCCTTCGCCCGAGGGCTCAGTCGGGGTCGCGCCACCTTCAAAATGCGGCGGCTCGAAGGGCAGGCACTGGCCGCGTTCGGCCAGCACCGCCTCGAGTTCGGCCAGCTTTGTTCCGGCGCGTACCGTGACCACCAGCTCGCTGGGCTCATAACTGCTGATGCCGCTCAGCGGCCGGGTGTCCAGCAACTCGCCGGTGGCCGGCTGGCCGTAAAAATCCTTGCTGCCGCCCCCGCGTATGCGCAGCGCAGTGCCGGCCGCTGCCGCTGCCCGCACCTGGTCGGTGATTGATGAAAGCGCTGAATCCATGGGGTTGATGGTAAGTCGGCCGCAGGCCGGGCAGTTTGATTTTTTTGAACGGCGGCCGTTCGATTATTTACCGCAGGCAGACCCCACCCCCCGCGCAGATGGGGGGTGAGTCGTCAGGCGGAAAAGAAGTTGACCGGCAGCCCGGGGACATCCACACGCCGTGACAACACCGCGCCGGACAGCGGCATGGCTTGCAGCTCGGCGGCCGGCCGGCCGTGGCGCGCACTGGTCAGGTACAGGGTCTGCAGGTCGTCGCCGCCGAAACACACCATGGTCGGGCACATCATCGGCGTGGGAATATCGGCCCGCAGGTCGCCGGCCGGCGAGAGCTTGAGCACGCGTGCGCCTTCGAACATCGCCACCCAGTAGTTGCCCTGGCTGTCCACCGCTGCACCGTCGGGCCGCCCGCCATAAGCAGGCTGCCCGGGGTGGCCCGGCGACCAGCCCGCCGGCTTCAAGGCAAACTGCTTGAACACACGCGGCGCGGCCAGGACATTGCCGGCCGCATCCCAGTCCCAGGCGCGGATCACATGCGCGGTGGTGTCGGACCAGTAGAGCGTGCGGCTGTCGGCCGACCAGGCCAGGCCGTTGCCGACGGTGGCGTCACCCGCCATGCGCTGCAGTTCGCCGCCCTGCAGGCAAAACAGCGCCGCCTGGCGCGCATCGCGCGGCTCGTAAATCGTGCCGGCCCAGAAGCGGCCCAAGGGGTCACACTTGCCGTCGTTGAAACGGGTGGTCCCCGTGTCATGGCCGGCCTTCGCCAGCAGCTCCAGCGTAGCGCCCCAGTGGCGCGCGCGGTAGACGCCGTCACGCAGGGCGATCACCAGCCCGCCGCCGGCGGCCGGCGCGATGCAGCCGGGCTCCAGGTCGTGCGGCGCGGCCATGCGCCAGCTCTCGACCGTGCCCATGAACACGTTGCAGCGGTGCACGGTCTTGCCGGGAATATCGACCCAGTACAGCGATTGCTCCTGCGGGTGCCAGAACGGCGACTCGCCGACCTCGCAGGGCGCCGGCGACACCACCTGCCAGCCGGCACTCACGCGGCGCGCTCCACCTGGATGCTCATCTGCGCGCTCATGGATTGGCCGGGCGCGAGCACCTCGATGCCCAGATCCTCGGCGCGGCCGCTGCCGGCCTGCAGCAGGTTGACGGCATTGTTGACGTGGCTGACCGGCTCGATCGCCACAAAGTCGCGGGTCGTGTTGGTGAAGACCACCAGCCGGCTCAGGCTGGCGCTGATGCGGGTGTGCAGCAATTCGTCGCGCAGGCTGACGCTGCCACTCCAGCCGTCGAAACAATGGTCCACATCGAGGTCCGCGCAGTCGGTGTCCAGTCCGCCCGAGGGCTCCCGGTGGGTCGGCAATTTTTCTCCGCTCATCTCCCAGCGCCCACTGGCCGTGAACGCAACATGGCTGCCCGCGCGCTTGACAAAATAGGGATGCCAGCCGAGCCCGGCCGGCGCCGGCACCGCCGACTGGTTGGTCATGCTGAGCGTCAGCTCGAGCACATTGCCGCGCAGGCTGAAAGTCTGCGACGCGTCAAAGGCAAACGGCCAGGACGCATCGGCACGGTGTTCGCAGGCCAGCATCAGCAGTTGTCCATCGTGCTCCAGCACCTCCCAGGGCCTTTGCCAGCCGATGCCGTGGATGGCATGCGGCTCGGGCCCGTTGTTCTGCACCAGCGGGTGGCTGGTGCCCTGCCACTTGAGCGTGGCGTGGCCGACGCGGTTCGAAAACGGCACCAGCGGGTAACTTCCCGAGAGACGGACCGTGGCGAGTTCCGCGGCCGGCGTCGAGCGCAACACCGGCACATCGTCCAGCCACAGGCCGGTGATACAGCCGCCCAGCGCCGGCTTGATCTCGCAACGCAGGCCGTTTTCCGACAGGGTGATGAAATCCTTGTTCATGGCGTCTCCTGCCGCCATTGTGCAGGAGCGCGGGTGCCGGGTGCGCAAAAAAAATGGCCCGCTGGAACCGAAGTTCTGGCGGGCCAAACATCCAAAGGAGACTCTCGCTATTTCAAATCCTGCCGCAGCTGCGAGGCAGCTGCGGCGTGTACCGGGTTTAGCGGCTGTAGGCGGTTTCGCCGTGGGAGGTGATGTCGAGGCCTTCGCGCTCGTCTTCCTCGCTGACACGCAGGCCGATGGTCAGGTCCACCACCTTGTAGGCGATGAAGGACACCACACCGGACCAGACCAGGGTGATCAGGACCGCCTTGAGCTGGACCCAGACCTGGCTGACGATGGAGTAGTCGGCAGCCGTGACCATGGTGGCCGTGACCCAGTCGGCCACATAGCCGGGGCCGCCCAGGCTTGGCGAGTTGAACACGCCGGTCAACAGGGCGCCGAGGATACCGCCGATGCCATGCACGCCGAACACGTCGAGCGAGTCGTCCGCACCCAGCATTTTCTTCAGGCCATTGACACCCCAGAGGCAGGCGAAACCGGCGATCAGGCCGATGATCAGGCCACCACCGATGCCGACGTTGCCGGCAGCAGGCGTGATTGCCACCAGGCCAGCGACGGCACCGGAAGCAGCACCCAGCATCGAGGCCTTGCCGCGCATCAGCGCTTCACCGACACACCAGGCCAGCACCGCGGCTGCCGTGGCACCCAGGGTGTTGATGAAGGCCAGGGCGGCGAAGCCATTGGCTTCCAGGGCGGAGCCGGCGTTGAAGCCGAACCAGCCCACCCACAGCAGGGCCGAACCGACCATGGTCAGTGTCAGGCTGTGTGGTGCCATGGCTTCCTTGCCGTAACCGATACGCTTGCCCACCATGTAGGCGCCGACCAGGCCGGCCACAGCGGCGTTGATGTGCACGACGGTACCGCCGGCGAAATCAAGCGCACCCGACTGCCAGATGAATCCGGCCTTGGCGTTCATTTCGTCGACCACGCCGGCGGCGGTGTAGGCGTCAGGACCCATCCAGAACCAGACCATGTGGGCCATAGGCGCATAGCTGAAGGTGAACCAGATGACCATGAACATCAGCACGGCGGAGAACTTCATGCGTTCGGCAAAGGCGCCGACGATGAGTGCGCAGGTGATGCCGGCAAAAGTGGCCTGGAAGGCTGCGAAGATGATTTCGGGAATCACAACGCCCTTGCTGAAGGTCGCGCCGTTGGCAAAGGTACCCGCGACGTTGTCCCAGACACCTTTCATGAACAACCGGTCAAAGCCACCGAAGAAGGCGTTGCCCTCGGTGAAAGCCAGGCTGTAGCCGTAGATGAACCACAGCACCACGATCATCGAGAAGGTGACCATGACCTGCATCAGCACCGACAGCATGTTCTTGCTGCGGACCAGGCCGCCGTAGAACAGCGCCAGGCCGGGAATGGTCATCAGGATGACCAGCATGGTCGAGACCATCATCCAGGCGGTATCGCCCTTGTTGGGAACCGCAGCGGGCGCAGCGGGTGCTGCAGCTTCGGCAGCAGCCGGTGCGGCCGCAGCGGCAGGTGCCGGTGTGGCTGCAGCGGCGGGTGCTGCCGGCGCAGCAGCTTCGGAAGCGGCGGGTGCGGCGGCAGGTGCCTGGGCCAGTACAGCGGCGGCGCCGGTGAACAGACTCAAACCCAAAGCCAGGGAGGCAAGTAGTTTTTTCATGTTTGTGTTCTCTTGATGAATGGAGGGCTTACAGCGCCTCTTTGCCGGTTTCGCCGGTGCGGATGCGCACGACCTGCTCCAGGTTGTAGACGAAAATCTTGCCGTCCCCGATCTTGCCGGTGCGGGCTGCGCCCTCCACCGCCTCGATGACGCGGTCAACGAGCTCGTCGGACACAGCCGCTTCGATCTTGACCTTGGGCAGAAAGTCGACGACGTATTCGGCGCCGCGATACAGCTCGGTGTGGCCCTTCTGGCGGCCGAAGCCCTTGACTTCGGTCACGGTGATGCCTTGCACGCCAATGCCGGACAGTGCTTCGCGCACTTCATCCAGCTTGAACGGTTTGATGATGGCCGTTACGAGTTTCATGAGTTCTCCTTTACCTCAGCTAGATGCCGTGTTATTTCAGAAATTTTTCTTGATGGACAACACCAGGCCATCCTTGGCAAGGTCACGGGTGCCGGAGCCGGGCAGGGTGTAAGGGCCGCCGAGACCGCTGGTACCGACAGCTGCCAGGCTGATGATCAGGCCGTCGATGTCCTTGTTGACGGCGACCGAGTAGTCGGTGTACGAGTTGCCGTTCTTGACTTTCTGCGCGCCGACGTGCGGAACGATGGACCAGCCGGAGCCGAGGTCAAAGTTGGCGCTCAGGTCGAGGTAGCCGCTTTTTTTGCTGTTGACAGCGCCGAACAGGTTGGTCGTGGCGTGCGAGTATTTGACAGTGAACACGCCGAGGCTCAGGGCACCGTAGAGCTCGAAGGTGTTGGGGCTGACCAGACCAGCCGTCTTCTTCATGTTGTTGCCGGCGTACCAGTAATACAGTCCACCGAGGTCGTAACCCACACCCTCGGCCAGTGAGCCTTTGTAGCCGCCGTAGAAGTCGATTTCAACCGGGCCCTTGGTGGTGTTGGGGTTGGCGGTGGAGTCCTTGATCCAGCTGATGCTCGAAGCCCAGGTGCCCAGGTAAAAGCCGCTGCTGTGCGCATAGTCGATGCCGCCGTTGATGGCTGGCTTTTTGCCGGTTTGGGAAATGCCGCGATAACGGTAGTCGGTGGTCGCACCGATGTTGTAAGACACTGTGGATTCCGGCGCCGGGGCTGCGGCTTGGGCAAAAGCGCTGCCTGCGGCCAGGAAAGCTGCTGCGACGGCGATATGGGTGGCTTTGAATTTCATCGGTTGCTCCAAAGGTAGTTAAAAGGACATGTTTCTTGAATACCGGTTTTCTTTAGCACGGAGCGTGCCAAACTTTGTAGGCTTGGGGCTTGTTTGTAGGCGACCGCAGAGACTGCCGCGTTACAGTGAACTGAAATAAATACAAGATTTGCACTTGTTTGGTGCGCACCAAGATGCGCATTTGTGGTGCATAACAGGGAGAAGTCAGACATGAGCCTGTCTTTAGTGCAAAGCCGTGCCCTGCTTGGCATGCAGGCGCACCCTGTGTGTGTCGAGGTGCACCTGGCCAACGGCCTGCCCAGCTTCACGCTGGTGGGCCTGGCAGAAACCGAGGTCAAGGAAGCCCGGGAGCGCGTCCGGTCCGCCATCCAGAACACCGGGCTGGAGTTTCCCGGCAACAAACGCATCACCGTGAACCTGGCGCCGGCCGACCTGCCCAAGGACTCCGGCCGGTTTGACCTGCCCATCGCGCTGGGCATCCTGGCGGCCAGCGGCCAGCTCGACACCCGCAAGCTGGAGGGCTACGAGTTTGCCGGCGAGCTGTCGCTGGGCGGTGAACTGCGCCCCATCCGCGGTGCCCTGGCCATGAGCCTGGCCCTGCCGGGGCCGGATGCGGGCGCGGCCAAACCCCAACTCGTGCTGCCTGAAGGCAGTGCTGAAGAAGCCGCGCTGGTACCCGGCACCGAGGTTTACCGCGCCCGGCACCTGCTCGACGTGGTGCGCCAGTTCCTGCCTGGCGACACGCCACCCGAAGCGGTGGCAGGCTGGGGGCGACTGCAGGCCGGCGCGCAAGCCGCCGAAGCGCTCTACCCGGACCTGGCGGACGTCAAGGGCCAGGCGGCGGCCCGGCGCGCGCTCGAAATTGCCGCCGCCGGCGGCCACAGTGTGCTGATGATGGGTGCGCCGGGCTCCGGCAAGTCCATGCTGGCGCAGCGTTTTGCCGGCCTGCTGCCGGCCATGAACACGGAAGAAGCGCTGCAAAGCGCCGCGATTGCCTCGCTGGGCGGGCGTTTTTCGCTGGAGCGATGGGCCCAGCGCCCGACCTGCTCGCCGCACCACACCGCCAGCGCGGTGGCGCTGGTCGGCGGTGGCTCACCCCCCAAACCAGGTGAAATTTCACTGGCCCACCAGGGCGTGTTGTTCCTCGACGAGTTGCCCGAGTTTCCGCGTGCCGCGCTCGAGGCCCTGCGTGAACCGCTGGAGTCGGGCACCATCACGATCTCGCGCGCGGCCCAGCGCGCCGAGTTTCCGGCGCGTTTCCAGCTGATCGCCGCCATGAACCCCTGCCCCTGCGGCTACCTGGGCTCGTCGCTGCGCGCCTGCCGCTGTTCGCCGGACCAGGTCTCGCGTTACCAGGGCAAGCTCAGTGGCCCGCTGCTGGACCGCATCGACATCCACGTCGAAGTCGGCGCCCTGGCCGCCGACGAGCTGGTCAACACCCCGCCCGGTGAAAACACCGCCACGGTCCGCCAGCGTGTGGTCGCCGCCCGCGAACGCGCGGTGGCACGCCAGGGCAGCAGCAACCAGGCGCTGCAGGGCAAGGAGATCGATGCGCAGTGCCGTCTCGATGAAGCCGCCGCGAAGTTTTTGAACACGGCCGCCGCGCGCCTGGGCTGGTCAGGCCGCAGCATCCACCGCTGCCTGAAAGTCGCCCGCACGATTGCCGACCTGGCCGGCGCAGAGTCCGTGCAGCTCACCCATGTGGCCGAGGCGGTGCAGTACCGGCGGGCCCTCAAGGCGTCAAGCTGAAACCTGCGGCGCCGGTGCCGCCTAGGGATTCCGGGCACACCGCAAGCCGATGTACACCACCGCCGTGTCCCGGGGTTTGCTCTGGCGATGGTCGTCGCGCATGCTGGCGGCGCCATACCACCACGAGCCGCCACGCGTGCGCTTGTCGGCCGCGCCGCCGCTGTCGACCCACTCCCATGCATTGCCGCCCATGTCGAACAAGCCGTTCACGCCCGGCCGGGTTGTGCCGGCCAGCGCATGGCCGCGCCCGCGCGAGGCAAGCGCCGTGTTGACCGTTTTGACCACGCCGCAATCACCCAGGCAATTCGCGCCCAGCGGCTGGTCGCCGGTAGGATAGGTGTAGGTTTTCCCGGTGACAAAACCGGCGGGCGGGCTGGCACGGCGCTCGGTGTAGGCGGCTTCGCCCCACTCGGCATCCGTTGGCAGGCGTTTGCCTGACCACTTGCAAAAGGCCGCCGCTTCATCGTAGGTCAGGTGCACGGCGGGCTCCAGCGGGTCGGCGGGCGTACCGAACGGCGCCCGCCAGGTCCAGCCCCTGCGTTGCTCCCAGCCGTTCTCATAGGTGCTGCCACCGCCGGCCCGCTCCGCTGCCGTGACCGTGCCGGTGGCCTCCACAAACTTTCGAAACTGCGCCACCGTCACCTCGGTGCGGTCCATGCTGAAAGCGCCTATCGTCTGCATGTCGGTCTGCGCCATCACCCCCGGCGCAAGCAGCAGCACAATCGTCAGAACAAGGGCGTGATGGGGTCTCATGGCAGCAGTTCCCAAATCATCGGTGCGGCGGCCTGCCCGGCTCCGGCGGCTGTTGTACCCGCCTACAGGTTGGGCGCCAGCAGCCGCTGCAAATCTTCGGCCTTTTCGCCGCGCCGCTGCGCCAGGTCCTGCAGCTGGTCGTCGCCGATCTTGCCGACGTTGAAGTACATGCTTTGCGGGTGGCTCAGGTAGAAGCCGCTGACACTCGCCGCCGGGGTCATGGCCAGGCTGCTGGTCAGCGCCATGCCGATGTCGCCGGCCTGCAGCAGTTCGAACATGTCCTTCTTGACGCTGTGGTCAGGGCAGGCCGGGTAACCGGGCGCGGGGCGTATGCCCTGGTATTTTTCGGCAATCATGTCCTCGGGGCTCAGGGTTTCGCCGGCGGCGTAGCCCCACAGGTCCTGGCGCACACGCTTGTGCATGGCTTCGGCAAAGGCCTCGGCGAGCCGGTCGGCCAGCGCCTTCAGCATGATGGACGAGTAGTCGTCGTTGTCGTCGTTGAAGTACTTTTCCTTCTTCTCGGCACCCAGGCCGGCGGTGACGGCAAAAACCCCGATGTAATCCTCGACTTTGGCGTCCTTTTGGCCTCCAGCCCCCGCCAGGCGAGCGCGAGCGGCTATCAAATCAGGAGCAAGCACCTTGGGCGCGACGAAGTCCGACAGGCAGCGGCTGGGCCGCATCACGCCGTCCAGCGCGGTTTTTTCGGCCTGCTGGCGCAGGCCGTACCAGGTCATGGCGACCTCGCTGCGCGACTCGTCGGTGTAGATTTCGATGTCGTCGCCGACGCTGTTGGCCGGGTACAGGCCGATCACGCCGCTGGCCGTCAGCCAGCGGCCCTCGATCAGGCGCTTGAGCATGCGTTTGGCGTCACCGAACACCCGAACGGCTTCCTCGCCGACCACCCCGTCCTTCAGGATGGCCGGGAAGGGGCCGGCCAGGTCCCAGGTCTGGAAGAACGGGCCCCAGTCGATGTAGTCGGCGAGTTCGGCCAGGTCGAAGTTCTTGAACACGCGGCGGCCGATGAACTTCGGCTTCGGCGGCGTGTAGCTGGCCCAGTCGATGGGCGTGCGGTTGGCGCGCGCCTTGGCCAGCGGCCACATCGGCGTCTGTTTCTTGCTGGCGTGTTGCGTGCGCACCTTCTCGTAGTCGCTGTTGATCTCGGCGATGTATTTGGCCGCCTGGTCGGAGAGCAGGCTTTGCGCCACGCTGACGCTGCGCGAGGCGTCCGGCACATAGACCACCGGGCCCTCGTAATGCGGCGAAATTTTCACCGCCGTGTGCACGCGGCTGGTGGTGGCGCCACCTATCATCAGCGGAATTTTTTTGATGCGGAAGTGGTCGTCCTTCTGCATCTCGCCGGCCACGTACTGCATCTCTTCCAGGCTGGGCGTGATCAGGCCCGACAGGCCGACGATGTCCGCGCCCTCGACCTTGGCGCGCGCCAGGATCTCGTGGCAGGGCACCATCACGCCCATGTTGACGACTTCGAAGTTGTTGCACTGAAGCACCACGGTCACGATGTTCTTGCCGATGTCGTGTACATCGCCCTTGACCGTGGCGATGATGATCTTGCCCTTGGTCTTGACGTCGCCACCGGCGGCTTCGAGCAGCAGCTTCTCGGCCTCGATGTAAGGCAGCAGGTGCGCCACGGCTTGCTTCATCACGCGCGCGCTTTTGACCACCTGCGGCAAAAACATCTTGCCCTGGCCGAACAGGTCGCCGACCACGTTCATGCCGTCCATCAGCGGGCCTTCGATCACGTGCAGCGGGCGGCCGCCCTCGGCCAGGATGGCCTGGTAGACCTCTTCGGTGTCTTCGGTGATGAACTCGTTCATGCCATGCACCAGCGCATGCGACAGGCGCGCACGCACCGGCAGCGCGCGCCACTCGTTGCGCTTGCTGTCGTCCCTGGCGCCGCTTTTGGCGGTTTCGGCGACCTCGATCAGGCGCTCGCTGGCGCTCAGCTGTTCTTCGCCTTCCTTGTAGACCGGCGTGCGGTTGAGCACCACGTCCTCGACCCGTTCGCGCAGCGTCGGCTCCAGGTCGTCGTAGACGCCGACCATGCCGGCATTGACGATGCCCATGTCCATGCCGGCCTGGATCGCGTGGTAGAGGAACACCGTGTGAATGGCTTCGCGCACCGGGTCGTTGCCGCGGAAGCTGAAGGACACATTGGACACGCCGCCCGAGACCTTGGCGCCGGGCAGGTTTTGCTTGATCCAGCGCGTGGCATTGATGAAGTCCACCGCGTAGTTGTTGTGCTCCTCGATGCCGGTGGCAATCGCAAAAATGTTGGGGTCGAAGATGATGTCTTCAGGCGGGAAGTCCAGCTCGTCCACCAGCACACGGTAGGCGCGCTCGCAGATCTCGATCTTGCGTTCGTAGGTGTCGGCCTGGCCTTTTTCGTCGAAGGCCATGACCACGGCCGCCGCGCCATAACGCTTGAGCAGCTTGGCCTGCTGCTTGAAAGGCGCCAGCCCCTCCTTCATCGAGATCGAGTTGACGATACCCTTGCCCTGGATGCAGCGCAGGCCGGCCTCGATCACACTCCACTTGGAGCTGTCGATCATGATGGGCACACGCGCGATGTCGGGTTCGCTGGCGATCAGGTTCAGGAAACGCACCATGGCCGCCTGGCTGTCCAGCATGGCCTCGTCCATGTTGATGTCGATGATCTGCGCGCCGTTTTCCACCTGCTGGCGCGCCACCACCAGCGCCTGCTCGTACTCGCCGTTGAGGATCATGCGCGCGAAGGCCTTGGAGCCGGTCACATTGGTACGTTCGCCGATGTTGACGAACAGCGTGCCCGCGCCGATGGCGACCGGCTCGAGGCCGGACAACTTCATGGGGGGAACCTGGATTTCGGACATTCACTCACCTTGGATGAGGAAGCTCTGAACAAGCTCCCTGCGGCGTGCGATCAGCCGGTCTCGGGCGGTCTGCTGCGTTGAATTTCTTGCCAATAGTCCAGCTATTGGCTGCGCAATTCGCCTTGCATCCCATCCCGATCCGACTGCCGCCCATCCGCAAGAGCCTGTTCAGAGCTTCCTGAGGTGAGCGCCGTTGCAAAGGCAGGCCGAGCCGGCACTGCTGTCACCCAAGCCTGACGAAACGTGTGTTTCGCTGCAACGCTCCTTGGGATGGCTTTATTTTAAACGCTGGCGGCCGGTTTCATGCAAGCCGGCGACCAGTGTCGCGGGAACGCGTCAAGCCGTCAGCCGCGTCAAGGCTTCCTGGTACTTGGCGGCGGTTTTCTCGATCACGTCCTGGGGCACGCGCGGCGCCGGCGGGGTTTTGTCCCAGGGTTTGCCGTTGACCAGGGTCTGCTCCAGCCAGTCGCGCACAAACTGCTTGTCGTAGCTGGGCGGGTTGCTGCCGGCCTCAAACGCCGCCTCGTAGCCTTCGACCGGCCAGTAACGCGAGGAGTCGGGCGTCAGCACCTCGTCCATCAGGGTCAAGGTGCCGGCCTCATCGAGGCCGAACTCGAACTTGGTGTCGGCAATGATGATGCCCTTGGTCAAGGCAAAGGCCGCTGCCGCTTCGTAGATCCGGATGCTGATGTCCCTGATCTGCGCGGCCAGCGCCGGGCCCACCACTTTCACGACCTGGTCGTAGCTGATGTTTTCGTCGTGTTCACCGACCGCCGCCTTGGCCGCCGGCGTGAAAATGGGTGCCGGCAGTTTCGACGCGTTTTTCAGGCCTGGCGGCAGCGGCACGCCACACACTGCCTGGCTGTCCTGGTATTCCTTCCAGCCGCTGCCGGCCAGGTAGCCGCGCACGACCGCCTCGACCGGGATCGGTTTCAGACGCTTGACCAGCATGGAGCGGCCGCTGACCTGCGGCACCTCGGCGGGCGTGACCACACTTTCGGGCGCCTCGCCGGTCAGGTGGTTGGGGCACAGGTCGCCGAGCTTGTCGAACCAGAACAGCGCCATCTGCGTGAGCAGCGCGCCCTTGCCCGGAATCGGCTCACCGAGGATCACGTCGAAGGCGCTCAGGCGGTCGCTGGCCACCATCAGCAGCCTGTCCTTGCCGACGGCGTAGTTGTCACGGACCTTGCCGCGCGCCAGCAGCGGCAGGGAAGTCAGGGCGGAGGTGTGCAGGGCGCGGCTAGTCATGTGGGTGGGCTGGATCAGGGCCTGTGGGCCAGGAAATTCTTGGCGTACCGGCTGTTGTACTCCACAACGGAAAAAGTCGAGGTGGCCGGGTGGGCCAGAAGGAGGTCCGAAGGCGTGGCCGACCATTGGCCCGCGCGCTTGAAGTCAGCCGAATAATTCAGGCTGACCACCGAGCCGGTTGTGGGGGGAAACCAGTACTTCGTGACATAAGCGTTGCCGTTCGGAAACGGATAGATGGCGGTCGCGCTTCCCTCGCGTGCGAGCCGCTCGGCAATCTGGGCGTACCAGGCATCCATCACGGCGGCCGGTGGGCCCTCGGGATTGACTGTCTTGTAAAACGCCTCCGAGGCGAGGATCGGATAAGCCCGCTCGGATTGCTGGACACAAAAACCAAGGTTGCCCACCACCACCAGGTAGCTGGCATGCGCCGAATGTGAATGCACAACGGTCGAGCCACGCGGCGCGGAAATCTGTCCTTCCGAGATGATGCGTTGCGTCGCCGTGTCCCGCCAGGTGCTGATACAGGCTTTGGCCACCTCGCCGAAGTTGGCGCTGGTCAGCGCAACCGTGTCAAACCTGGGTTTGGCCTGGATTTGCGTGACCGGCACGTAGCCGGTTTTGGCAGTGTCGACGCGCGGCGGTGTGGCGCAGCCCGCCAGCAGGGCCGCAAGCAAAAGTCCGGACAGTCGCAACGAAAAGCTGAAAGATCGACCCATGATGACGCTCCCTGAATGTTTTTATAACTGCCGGCGGGCCATGGACGCGCCATCGCAGACAGGTCTTTACGCGGGCAGGCACCCGCGCGGCATCCAGTTTAGTGCACCACCTGGGCGAGCTCGCCCCTGGCGTAACGCGCGGCCACGACCTGCAGGCTGTCGCCCTTGATCTTGGCGCCCGGGCCTTCACAGCCGAACTCGATGTAACGCTGCTTGCAGATCGCCTTGGCGGCTTCGCGCGCGGGCTTGAGCCACTCGCGGGCGTCGAACTTCTCGGGGTTTTCGGCCAGGAACTTGCGCACCGCCGCCGTCATCGCCAGCCGTATGTCGGTGTCGATGTTGATCTTGCGCACGCCGTGTTTGATGGCTTCCTGGATTTCCTCGACCGGCACGCCGTAGGTTTCCTTCATGTTGCCGCCGTACTGGCGGATGATGGCCAGCAGTTCCTGCGGCACGCTCGACGAGCCGTGCATCACCAGGTGGGTGCTGGGAATGCGTTTGTGGATTTCCTTGATGCGGTCGATGGCCAGGATGTCGCCGGTGGGCTTGCGCGTGAACTTGTAGGCGCCGTGGCTGGTGCCGATGGCAATCGCCAGCGCGTCGATCTGGGTTTGCTTGACGAAGTCGGCGGCCTGCTCGGGATCGGTCAGCAGCTGCTCGCGTGTCATGGTGGCGTCGGTGCCGTGGCCGTCTTCCTTGTCGCCCTTCATGGTCTCCAGCGAACCGAGGCAGCCGAGCTCGCCTTCGACCGTGACGCCGACCTTGTGGGCGAGTTGCGCGACCTTTTTGGTGACGTCCACGTTGTAGTCGTAGCTGGCAATCGTCTTGCCGTCGGCTTCGAGCGAGCCGTCCATCATCACGGACGAGAAACCGAGGTTGATCGCGCCCTGGCAGACATCGGGGTTCTGGCCGTGGTCCTGGTGCATGACCAGCGGGATTTGCGGGTACATCTCGAGCGCCGCCTGGATCAGGTGTTTGATGAAGGGCTCACCGGCGTATTTGCGGGCGCCGGCGCTGGCCTGGAGGATCACCGGCGCGCCGGTTTCCTTCGCGGCTTCCATGACGGCCTGGACCTGCTCGAGGTTGTTGACGTTGAAAGCCGGAATGCCGTAGCCGTTCAGGGCGGCATGGTCCAGCAGCTCGCGCATGGAAACGAGTGCCATAAAAAATAATCCTCAGTGAGATGACGGTTTGCGGGTAACCGGGTGGTAACTCAGCCCATTTTACCCGCAGGGTGCGGGCCCACTGCGCATCGCGCGCAGAAACCCCGGCGTGTTCAGGCCCGCGGCTGGCGCACAAAAACCGCGATGTCGTCCAGCACCGGCGCCAGCCCGCGCAGCGGTTTGGCCAGCGCCGCCACCAGCGTCACATGGCTGACCCGGTCATAGACCTGCAGCCCCACCGGCACGCCGGCGGCCTGCAGCCGGCGCGCCAGTGTTTCGGTGTTGCGCACCGGGTTGACGGTGGTGTCGCCGCGCGCGGCCAGCAGCAGGGCCGGCGGCGAATTGGCCGAGGCGTGGACCATAGGCTGCGAGTCGGCCGGCGTGCCCGGCCAGTCGAAGGCCACCTGCACATCGCGGTTGCCTATCGGCAGGAAGTCATACGGCCCGGCCAGGCCGATCCAGCCGGCCAGTTGCGCGGGCTTCAGGCCCACGCCGGCCAGCCAGCGCGCATCGAGGGCCAGCATGGCGGCGTTGTAGGCGCCGGCGCTGTGGCCCATGACAAAAACCTGGGCCGGGTCGGCACCGAGTTCGCCCAGATGGTCCAGGGTCCAGCGCATCGCCAGCGCGCTGTCCTGCAGGAACACCGGGTACTTCACCTGGGGGCTGAGCCGGTAGTCGGCCACCAGCACTGCGATGCCGCGTGACGCGAGCGCCTCGCCGACAAAACGGTAGCTCGCGCGCTCGCCGGTGGTCCAGCTGCCGCCGTAGAAAAAAACCACCACCGGGCCGGGCGTGCGCCGCTCCAGCGGCAGGTAGACGTCGAGGCGCTGGCGCGCCTCGGGGCCGTAAGCCACATCGGCGCGCAGCGTGTAGCTGTCGCTGGGCACCAGCGCATTGAGCGCACCCGTGGCCGAGCAGCCGGTCAACGCGGCCAGGCCGGCAACAGACAGCAGGCCGAGCCAGCCGCGGCGCGAAAAAACGGGAGTTTTCAGGGTCATCCAAAGACTACGCGGCAAAGGCCGCGCCGGATTCAGCCGGAAAGCCGGTCAGAGCGCGTTTGCTATGGGTTTGATAGCTACCAGCCCCCGACTGACGGGGGCTGGAGGCCTTTTTGATCACTCGACCCGGCAGATCTTGAGCATGTTGGTGCCGCCCGGCGCGCCCATGGGTTCACCGCAGGTGATGGCGTAGACGTCACCGCTGGCGACGATGCCGCGTTTTTTCAGGTGCAGCTCGGCCTCGCCCAGCGCCATGTCGCGTTCCATGCTCTGGTCCATCAGCAGCGGCCGCACATTGCGGTACAGCGCCATCCGGCGCTGGGTCGCGAGTTTGGGCGTCAGCGCATAAATCGGGATGTGGATGCGGTGGCGGCTCATCCACAACGCCGTCGAGCCCGAATCGGTCAGCGCAACAATGGCCTTGCAGCCCAGGTGGTAGGCGGTGAACAGCGCGCCCATGGCGATCGACTGGTCGATGCGCCCAAAGGTCATGCCGGTGAAGTCGGCGTCCAGCTTCACGTCCTCGGCTTTTTCGGCTTCGGCGCAGATGTTGGCCATCTCGACAATCGTCTCCAGCGGGTACCGGCCGGCGGCGGTTTCGGCCGAGGTCATCACCGCGTCGGTGCCGTCGAGCACGGCATTGGCCACGTCGCTGACTTCGGCGCGGGTCGGCACCGGGTTGGTGATCATGGACTCCATCATGTGGGTCGCGGTGATCACCACCTTGTCGAGGTCGCGCGCCATCTTGATCATGCGTTTTTGCAGCGCCGGCACGGCGGCATTGCCGACCTCGATCGCCAGGTCGCCGCGCGCCACCATGATGCCGTCGCTGGCACGGCAGATGGCTTCGAGGTTGGGAATCGCCTCGGCGCGTTCGATCTTGGCGATCAGGCCCGGTTTGTGGCGCCATTCGGCGCCGGCCACATTGCAGAGCTGGCGCGCCATCTCCATGTCGCTGGCGTTCTGCGGGAAACTCACCGCCACGTAGTCGGCCTGGAAACTCATGGCCGTGCGTATGTCTTCCATGTCCTTGGCAGTCAGCGCCGGCGCCGTCAGGCCGCCGCCCTGCTTGTTGATGCCCTTGTTGTTGGACAGGACGCCGCCGATCTTCACCGTGGCATGGACCTGCTCACCGCGCACGGCGTCCACCGTCATCACGATCAGGCCGTCGTTGAGCAGCAGCGTGTCGCCGGCCTTCACGTCGCGCGGCAGTTCCTTGTAGTCCAGGCCCACGCCGTTGATGTCGCCCGGCTCCGTGCGGGAGGCGTCCAGCACAAACTTCATGCCGGTTTCGAGCTGCACCTTGCCTTCGGCGAACTTGCCGACGCGGATCTTCGGGCCCTGCAGGTCGGCCATGATGGCGACTTCGCGGCCGGCGCGGGTCGCGGCTTCGCGCACCAGCCGGGCACGGTCGATGTGGTCCTGCGCCGTGCCGTGGCTGAAGTTGAGGCGCACACAATTGACGCCGGCGCGGATCATCTGCTCGAGCAGGGCCGGCTCGCTGGACGCGGGGCCCAGGGTGGCAACAATTTTGGTACCGCGGCGCTGCATCTTCATGGTGTCTCCTGTAATTTAGTTTCTGATTTTCACACGAAAACGTGACGTCGCGGTTACCAAGCCCCTGCTGCGACCCGGGTATGGCAGAACCGGCGCGCAGGCGCATGCGGCAAACTTCGTCGCACCCCGTGCACTTGTCTTGATCCTCGTCAGAGCCGGCCGGCAGGCCGGCCCGCAGAATCAGCAGGCAGCCACCCACGCGGCGCCCCTGCGGCGCCCGCCAGGCATCCCATCCACCCAACCACCGCAAACTGTCGCCCATGACCCTTCTGCCTGAAGCCACTGTTTCCCCCTCGTCCCTTCCCGAGCCGCTGGCGGCCGGCGCACCGCTGCCGCACCGCAAGGTCATCCGCAGCTGGCTGCTGCCGCTGGGTCAGCGCAGCAGCTGGCGCGCGCTGGCGCTGCTGGCCCTGGACTACAGCCTGCTGGCCCTGTTCATCGCGGGCGTGATTTTTTTCGAGTCCGTCTGGGCCATGGCCGCCTGCGGCCTGGCCGCCGGGTTTGTGATCGGCCGGCTGTTCGTGATCGGCCATGACGGCTGCCACCAGAGCCTGACGCCCTCACGCCGGCTCAACCGCTGGCTGGCGCGCATCGCCTTTCTGCCCTCGCTGACCGCCTACAGCCTGTGGGACGTGGGCCACAACGTGGTGCACCACGGCTTCACCAACCTCAAGGGCGTGGACTTTGTGTGGGCGCCGCTGACGCAGCAGGAGTTCGCCGCGCTGTCGCCAGGGGGCAAATGGATGCAGCGCATATACCGCAGCGGCTGGGGACCAGGCCTGTACTACATGGTCGAGATCTGGTGGAAAAAGATGATGTTCCCGCGCCAGGGCAGCCTGGGCAACACGCGCCGCGCCGTCTTCACCTGGGACTGCCTGCTGGTCAGCAGCTTTGCCGTGTTGTGGGTCGCCGGCCTGGTGTGGGCCGCGCTGGCGACGGATCAGTCGATCATCTGGCTGCTGGCCCTGGGTTTTGTGCTGCCGCTGTTTTTCTGGTTCAACATGATGGGTTTTGTGATCTACGGCCACCACACGCATGTGAAAGTGTCCTGGCACGACGACCGCGCCGCTTGGCAGCGCGCCCAGCCTTTTGTCTCGACCACCGTGCACCTGACCTTTCCGCTGCAGATCGGCGCGGTGCTGCACCACATCATGGAGCACACCGCCCACCACGTGGACATGAGCATCCCGCTCTACAAGCTCAAGGAAGCGCAGAAGATGCTGGAAGACCTGCTCCCCGGCCGCATCGTGATCCAGCGTTTTTCCTGGCGCTGGTATTTCGAGACCGCGCGCGCCTGCAAGCTGTATGACTTCACGCGCCAGTGCTGGACCGACTTCGCAGGCCGGCCCACCAGCGCCTTGCGCGCAGCCGCCGCCTGAGGCTCAGGCGGACACCGCGTCCGCACAGGCCGCGCTGCCGCAGCCCTGGATAACGCTGGCCGGCAGATCCTCGGGCCGGCTCACCACACCGGTGAGCGGGTCGTAACCGGCCCGGCGCAAATGCAGCGCGAGCGCCGCGTCCATGCTTTGCGCATGTTGCGGAAACCACAGCGCCAGCTCACTGGCCATGGTGCGCACGACGTCAAGATGGCCCAGCGCGGCCTGGGCAGCCCCCTCGCGCATCACCTGCAGCACCACCTTGTGCTGCATGCTGTGGCAGTTGGTCGAGGCGAAACGGGTCGCCGCCATCCAGCGGTCTTCCTGCCCGAAGTGCTCATCGGTATGCGCGATCAGCGCCAGCCAGGTGGCGGCCAGTTGCGCGTCCGCGGCGTCCTGCACCTGCGCCAGCAGGTCGACGAACTCGCGGTGGGTGTCGTCCATGAGGGGCAGGTCAAGCGACAGGGCGTCGGACCATTCGAGGTGGGCCACAGGGTTCTCCAGAAGTGTTTCCAGAGCTTAGCCAGCCATGCGCCAGCGCGCGTTGATCCATGTCAGCGAGCCGCTCGCTCGCTTCAATTTTTATATGTAAACCGGCGCCAGCCCTCGTCCATCAAGCGCAAGCAGCTATAAAAACAGGAGCGCCGGACGGTGGTCTAGCCTTCGGCACGCTGCTGCAGGATCTCGAAGGCCGGCAGTGTTTTTCCTTCCAGCACCTCCAGAAAAGCGCCGCCGCCGGTGGAGATATAACCCACGTCTTTTTCGATGCCGTACTTGGCAATCGCCGCCAGGGTGTCGCCGCCGCCGGCGATGCTGAAGGCGCTGCTGGCGGCAATCGCTTCAGCGATGGCCCTGGTGCCGCCCTCGAAAGCAGCAAACTCGAACACGCCGACCGGGCCGTTCCAGACAATCGTGCCGGCCGCCATCAGCTGGGCCGCGAGTTTTTTGGCGGTCTGCGGGCCGATGTCGAGGATCATGTCGTCGTCCGCCACATCGGCCGCCGCCTTGACCGTCGCTGCAGCGTCGGCCGAGAACGTTTTGGCCGTGACCACGTCCGTCGGGATCGGCACCTCGGCGCCACGCGCCTTCATGGCGGCCATCACGGCGCGGGCTTCGTCCAGCAGTTCACGCTCGGCCAGGCTTTTGCCGATCGGCAGGCCGCTGGCCAGCATGAAGGTGTTGGCGATGCCGCCACCGACGATCAGCTGGTCGACCTTGCCGGCCAGCGCTTTGAGGATGGTGAGTTTGGTGGACACCTTGCTGCCGGCCACGATGGCCACCAGCGGACGTTTCGGATTGGCCAGCGCCTTGGAGATCGCATCCATTTCGGCGGCCAGCAGCGGGCCGGCGCAGGCAATTTTGGCGAACTGCGCAATGCCGTAAGTCGAGGCTTCGGCGCGGTGCGCGGTGCCGAAGGCGTCGTGCACAAAAATGTCGCAGAGCGCGGCCATCTTGCGCGCCAGCGCCTCGTCGTTTTTCTTTTCACCCTTGTTGACGCGGCAGTTCTCCAGCAACACCAGCTCACCGGCTTGCACGTCGACGCCGTCGACCCAGCCGGACTTCAGCGGCACCTCGCGCCCCATCAGTTCGCCCAGCCGTCGGGCCACCGGCGCCAGCGTGTCTTCCGGCTTGAAGCCGCCTTCGGTGGGCCGGCCCAGGTGCGAGGTGACCAGAACCGCGGCACCGGCGTCAAGCGCCATCTGGATGCAGGGAATCGAGGCGCGGATGCGCGTGTCTTCGGTGATGTTGCCGGCATCGTCCTGCGGCACATTGAGGTCGGCGCGTATGAACACGCGCTGGCCCTTGACGAGGCCCTGGGCGCACAGATCGGAAAAACGGATGAATTTCATGGGGGCTCGCAAGCAAACGGAGAAAAAAGGACGTGTGATTGTAGAAGCGGGGGCCTTGGGGCTACCAGCCAAGCGCTACATGCAGGGGCAGGTACACCGCCATGCCGGCCACGATGGTGCCGAGCACGCTGCGGCGCCAGAAGAACCAGGCGGCGCCCGCCAGGGCCGCAAACACCCGCGCGTCGCGCCAGCTGCTGATCAGCGCGCCCTGCGTCATCACGATCTCGGGCACGATCACCGCCGCCAGCGCGGCAATCGGCGCATAGTGCAGCCCGCGCTGGGCCCAATCCGGCAAGGTCCAGGGTTTGCTCGACAGGAAAAAGAAGGAGCGCGTGAGCACCGTGACCACCGCCAGCCCCAGGATGGTCAACACGGTCCAGCCGTCGGTCTGCATCATGCGGCCTCCCCGGGTTTGGGCTTTTCGAGCATCAGGCAGACCGCCACCGCCGCCGCAATGCCGACCAGGATGTTGAGTTTGAGCGGCAGCGCATAGGCAGCCACCGCGGCGGCGCCGGCCACACCGGCGGAGATCAGGCGCAAGCGGCTGCTGGCCAGCGACAGCGTGATGCCCAGCAAGGCCAGGATGCCCGCAAAACCCAGTCCCCAATGCAGCGGCACGGCGTTCGCCATGGCGATGCCGATCAGGCTGGGCACCACCCAGGCGACCCAGGTGACGGCGCAATTGCCGGCCAGGCTGGCCTCCTGCGCGCGCAGGGTCAGCAGGTCGTCGGGCGGCACCGGCTTGGGGTGGCGTGCGGTGAACATCACATAACTGAGGTCGGTTGTGAAGTAACCGCCGGCCATGCGGCGCCACAGCGGCTGGTGCATCATGTAAGGGCGCAGGTGGGCGCTGAACACGACAAAACGCAGGTTCACGCAGGCGGCGGTCGCCAGGATCACCCACATGGGCGCGCCGGCCACGATCAGCGGCACGGCCGCCAGCTGCGAGCTTCCGGCAAACACCAGCACCGTCATCAGCACACACTCGAAGACGCTGAGCCCTGACTTGACCATGGCCACACCGGTCATCAGACCCCAGGCCGCGGTGCCGGCGGCAATCGGCGCCATGTCGCGCACCCCCTGGCGGAACTCGGGATGGCGCCACAACGGCTGTTTCAGATCACTCACGGTGCAGCCTCCACCGCCGTCCCGAACACCATGCCCGGTGTCAGCGCGAATCCACGCAGGAATTGCGCGGCATCCAGCGCCTTGCCGCCCGGCTTTTGCAGGCGCGTCAGGCGCAACACCCCATCTGCCGCGGCGACATCGACACCCTGCTCGCTGACAGCCAGGACCTGACCCGGCTGCACGCCGGCCGGTGCAGGCCCCGGCAACACGGCCGCCTCCCAGATCTTGAGGATTTCCCCGGCCACCGGGCTGGCGGCGACCGGAAAGGGATTGAAGGCACGGATACGCCGCGCGATCGCGGCAGCATCCTGCGTCCAGTCGATGGCGGCCTCGTGTTTTTCGATCTTGTGGGCGTAACTGATGCCTTGTTCAGGCTGACGCACCGGGCTCAGGCCGCCGCAGGCCGCCAGTTCCAGCGCCTCCACCATCAATCGGCCCCCCAAGGCGGCAAGCCGGTCGTGCAGGCTGGCCGTGGTATCGGCCGGCAGGATGGCGACTTTCTCCACCAGCAGCATGTCGCCGGTGTCCAGGCCCGCATCCATTTGCATGATGGTGATGCCGGTCTGGCTGTCGCCGGCCTCGATGGCCCGGTGGATCGGCGCCGCCCCGCGCCAGCGTGGCAGCAGTGATGCATGGATGTTGAAACAACCGAGCTTATGGGCCCCCACGCTTCTCACTTCGTGTAATTCGCTGCCCCCCGGGGGGGCTGAACTTGCTCGGGGCGGCCCATCGCTGCGTTCCCTGCAGTGGGCCCCTGTCGCTTCGCGTACAGGGCCACCCATCAAGTCAAGTACCCACTGCGGCAGGATCAGGCCGTAGGCCGCAACCACCATGGCATCCGCCCTGGCGTCCTGAATGGCGGCGCGTGCCGCCGCAGCGTCTTCAGGGTATTTGCCGTCCAGCCGCAGGCTGCGCGGCTGGACCACCGGAATATGGTGGTCGAGGGCAAACTGCTTGACGCTGGACGCCTGCAGCTTCATGCCGCGGCCGGCCGGGCGGTCGGGTTGGGTCAACACCAGGGGAATTTCAAAACCGGCAGCGTGGAGTTGCGCCAGCGCCACACGGGCGAATTCAGGAGTACCGGCAAAAATAATGCGCATCGCCCCATTTTCGCCGAGGACTGGCGGCGCAACTGCCGGATCCATGGAGGACGTCCTGTTTCAGGCCCGCCGGGGCCGCGGCACCGGCTGCGCCGCCCGCGAGCGCAGCGCCCGCTGGAGGGCAAAAAACGCCCCGTGGTGCGCGACGTGAGGGCTAAGCCTCTTCCTTGCGGGCCTTGATCATCTTGGTCTTGATGCGGTTGCGCTTGAGCGGCGACAGGTAGTCGACAAACACCTTGCCCATCAGATGATCCATCTCGTGCTGCACACAGACGGCCAGCAGGCCTTCGGCGCTGTGGGTTTGCAGCTTGCCGTCCAGGTCCAGCGCCCGCACCTTGATGGCACTGGCGCGCTCCACGCCGTCATAGATGCCGGGCACCGACAGGCAGCCTTCATCGTTGATCTGGGTTTCCGGGCTGGACCAGGTGATCTCGGGGTTGACCAGCACCAGCGGCTGGTCCCGGCCTTCGCTCACATCGATCACCACCACCCGTTCGTGGACATTGACCTGGCTGGCGGCCAGGCCTATGCCTTCGGCCGCGTACATGGTTTCCAGCATGTCGGCCACCAGGGTGCGGATGCGCGCATCCACGGCAGGCACGGGTTTGGCCACCGTGTGCAGGCGCGGGTCGGGGTAACGAAGAATGGTCAGTTGGGTCATGGCAAACAATCAGATGTCGCTATTTTCGCTAATTTTCGCCATTTTTCGGCATCCCGGCAGTTGCCAATTCGCATATTCGTTGCCTAATCAAGGGCTTAAGTACAGAATCGCTAGTGATTTATCAAGTTACAAACACGGCATCCGGCCCCCTCACCACAGGCCATGCCAGCCCCAAGGGCCACAAGATGCAAACTATGTCTGGTCGTTTCAGTCAAATTTCAATGGCGGTAGCCCTGCTGGCTTGCACAGCAGGTTTACACGCCCAGAATTTCCCGATCACGCCGGGCCAGCGCGCCACAGCCAATCAGGTGGCACAAACGGGCGTCCCGCTGAGCGATCTGGTGCCCAATGCACCGGACGAATACACGGTCAAGCGCGGCGACACGCTGTGGGCCATCTCCGGCATGTACCTCAAAAGCCCATGGCGCTGGCCTGAGCTGTGGGGCATGAATCTCGAAGACATCCGCAACCCGCACCGTATCTACCCGGGCCAGCAGCTTTACCTGGACAAGGCCAACGGCCGCGCCACCCTGCGTACCCGCCGCGGTGCCGACGGCTTGCCCGGCGGCACGGTACGGGTATCGCCGCGCACGCGTTATGAGTCCCTGGCCGATGCCGCGGTGCCCACCTTGTCGCCACAGGCCATCGAGCCCTTTCTTTCCGAGGCGCTGATTGTTGACGAGGCCGCCTTTGCGCTGGCGCCCCGCATCGTGGCCACCCAGGAGGGCCGCGTATTGCTCAGCCGCGGTGACCGCGCCTATGCGCGCGGCGCCTACAGCAGCAAGGAAGGCGGCAAACCCCTCAGCGACGCCAAGGGCGAGCCCCTGGCCTACCGTGTATTCCGCAATGCAACGCCCCTGAAGGACCCGAGCACCGGTGAAGTCCTCGGTTACGAGGCACAGTTTGTCGGCAAGGCCGAGCTGGTGCGCGGCGAAAGCATCGCCAACGTGACCGGTAAGGACGGCAAGGTAACGACCGAAATCGTGCCGGCGACGATAGACATCGTGGTGGCCAAGGAAGAAATGCGCGTCGGCGACCGCCTGGTTGCTGAACCCCCGCGCGAACTGCTCAGTTATGTGCCGCGGGCACCGGCGACTCAGATCGAGGGCCAGATTGTGTCGATTTATGGCAGCGCCGTGCGATTTGCGGGCGAAAACCAGGTCGTGGTGCTCAATCGCGGCGCGCGCGATGGCCTGGAACGGGGCCACGTGATGGCGGTGCAGCAAAGCGGGGGCCAGATCACGGATCGCACCGACTCGCCGCGCACCCAGATCAGGTTGCCCAACGAGCGCAACGGCCTGCTGATTGTTTTCCGCACCTTCGAAAAACTGTCCTATGCGCTGGTCCTGCAGGTCAACGACGGCGCCAAAGTGGGCGACCGCTTCGTCAATCCGAACTGACGCCGGCACGCTGCTCAGCCCTGAGCTGCCAAGCCCATGGAAGCCGCGGAACTAGGCGCCTGGTTGCGTCTGGCGCTGACGCCCGGGCTGGGCAACACGGCAGCGCGCAAGCTGCTGGCCGCCTTCGGGTCGGCGCCAGCGATTTTTGAGCAGCCCGCCAGCAGCCTTCGCGCGCTGGGCACGGACAAGCTGGCCAGCGCCCTGTTGACCGAACCGGAGACGCTGGCCGCCCAGCTGCAAACCACACTGCAATGGCTGGAGGCTGGCGAGAATCGCCATCACCTCGTGACCCTGGGCGATCCCGGCTACCCGGTGGCGCTGCTCGATATCGAAGACCCGCCTTCCATGCTTTATATGCTGGGAGCCCCTGATGCACATGCGTGGGCAGCTATCAAAAACAGAGCGCCTTGCCTGGCCATGGTGGGCAGCCGCAATCCCACGCCGCAGGGCGAAAACAACGCCCGCCAGTTTGCGAAGGTGTTCGGTGCGGCCGATCTCTGCGTGGTATCCGGCCTGGCGCTGGGCGTCGACGGGGCGGCCCACGATGGCGCCCTACTGGGCGGCGGAACAACGATTGCAGTGGTCGGCACCGGGCTGGACCGGGTCTACCCGAAGAAGCACCTGGACCTGGCGCACCGCATTGCCCAGCGGGGCCTGATCATCAGCGAATACCCGCTGGGCACGCCGCCGCTGACGGCCAACTTTCCCAAGCGCAACCGCATCATTTCCGGGCTGGCGCAAGGAACGCTGGTGGTCGAAGCGGCGCTGAAGTCGGGCTCGCTGATCACCGCGCGCCTGGCCGCCGAACAGGGCAAGGAGGTGTTTGCGATTCCGGGCTCCATCCACTCGCCGCAGTCGCGCGGCTGCCATGCCCTGATCAAGCAGGGCGCCAAACTGGTCGAGTCGGCGCAGGATGTGCTCGAAGAACTCCAGCTGCCCCACGGCGCCGCCGCCGCCGACAGCTGGGCTGACAGCCAGGCGGAGCCCGAAGAAACGCCGCTGCTGTCTGCCATGGGCTTTGAACCGGTCAGCCTTGATGCACTGCAGGCGCGCACCGGCCTGAGCACCGCCGAACTGCAGGGGCAACTGCTGGCGCTGGAGCTGGGCAACCAGGTCGCCCGATTGCCCGGCGGGCTGTTTCAGCGCATGTCCCTGGGCTGAATCAGGCCGCTGCCGCGGAAAGCGCCCGGCCCCAAATAACTGCGTTATATTGGATGCATGTTTGAAGTGCTGGTGTATGTCTACGAAAACTATTGGCAAGGCGACGCCTGTCCCGAGTTGCACCAGCTGAGCCGCAAACTCACCGCGGTGGGCTTTGAAGCCGAGGAAATCGAAGCGGCCCTGGTCTGGCTCAACGGCCTGAACATCGCAGCCCAGAACACCCAGCGCGGTATGCCCGAGGCAGAGTCGACGGGCCCCAATGTCCCGGCACCTGCGCCTTCCGCAAGCCCGGGCTTCCAGCCCCAGTCGGCCGGGAGCCTTCGCGTGTATTCGGTGGCCGAGCAGGAACATCTGGGCGCCCAAGCCCTGGGTTTTGTGAGCTTTCTCGAGTCCTCCGGGGTGCTGCCGCCGCACATGCGGGAAATCGTGATGGACCGGGCCATGGCCGCTCCCGGCGACCCGCTGGCCCTCGACGACCTCAAGATCATTGTGCTGATGGTCTACTGGAGCTTTGGCGAGGAACCCGATGCCCTGGTCCTCGATGAACTCTGCGACGACGCGGATTTCCGCGTTGCTCACTGATAGAGCCCCACGTTCGCTCGCTTTGCGTAGCTCTCTGCCCTCGAGCGGGCGCATTTTTCCTCGGGAAACCCTGCGGAAAAACCAAGCCCCACGCTTTTCACTTCATGTAATACGCGGCCCCCGCCGGTAAAAAGGGCTCCTCACCGCTCCGGCGACTAGCCTAGCAGGCGCTCCGGATTGGCATCGAGCTTGGCCAGCGCGTCACGCGTGGCGCGCACGGTCAGGGCTTCATCTTCGGTCGGCACCAGCAAACCGGCCTGCAGGTAGGCCGCCAGGCGGCGCGCCTGGATCAGGAAATTGCGGCCATCGGCCGACGCAAACAGGTGCAGCTGCTTGCGGTCGCTGCGCCAGGCGAACTGCACGTGGCTGACCTGGCCGTTGTGGTCCAGGCTGAACCAGGCCCCGAGCTGGAGCTCCTGCGCCCAGGCGCGCATGGCATCGCTGGGCCGGCTGCCGCCATCGGCGATCACCTCCAGGTCGGAGGCATCGATGCCTATCATCATGACCAGGTTTTCGGTGTCCAGCGGCAGGTCGCCCACATCCTCGTCCGACAGGTAGTCCTCGAGGTTGGCCAGGCGCTTGGCCATCTCGTCGATGCGCTCGACAGAAATCGCATCGGTCTTGGACATGAAGGCGTCGGCCAGGGTGTCGCTGATGATTTTCAGGTGCTGGTCCTGCACCGGCGTGGCCATGCCCAGCATGGCCATGCCCATGCGCAGCAACTGCAGCAACTTGGGCAAATCGGCGATGACACGCGCGCGGTCGTTGCGGTTGGGCTTGGCGCTGGCCGCCCAGACCAGGTCGGCGGCGGCCTGCTTGAGCGTGATGGTGTCCTTGTGCTGGGGACCGTTTTTCATCGCGGCGATGGCCAGCACTTCCGCCCAGATCTTGAACAGGAATTCGCGGATCTCCTCGCGCACCGGCATGTCGTTGAGCATGCTGCGCATCTCGATGGTGTACTGGATCGCCATGGTCTCTTTTTGCTCGAGCTGCTGGGCCACGGTGACCACGCGCGCGGCACTGCCCTGCTCGGAAAGAAACTTCGACAGAAATTTCTGGAACTCGTCGTAGACCAGCTGAAACACGCGCCGGCCGGTCTCGGGATACTGCTCGATCACCTGCACCACGCGTTTGACCTCGACTTCAAGCGCACCGCCTGATACCGTGGCATCGAAGCCCAGCACGCAGGAGCCCATGCGGTCGATCAGGCGGCGTGCCGGATGCTGCAGCGAGCCGAAAAATTCAGGCTCGGAAATCGCCACGCGCAGCACCGGCATCTGAAGGCGCGCAAACCACACCCGGATGGCGGGCGGGATCCGGTCCTCCGCCAGAATGCTCTGGAACATCAGCGCCACGATTTCGATGGTGGCCTTTTCACTGGATGTGGCTGCGGCCTGCTTGAGTGCGCTGGTGCGCTGGCGCAGGGCGCCGGCCGCCTCCTCAACCTGCACGGCACCATAAATCTGGCCCGGCGCATCGACCATGGTGCCCTCATAACTGGGCCCGCCTTCGCCACCATCGGCAGGCATCCTGGCCAGAGCCTGCGCCAACTGCGGCGAAGGCTGGTGCGCATGGGTCTGGTCAAATTCAACCGCATGGTCGGACAGCAGGCGCTTGAGGTGACCCATGACGCCCTGCGCCCGCATGCGCGCCCGCGCCAGCGGCGAGGTACCGGTTTGCATGCGCGTCTCGTCCTGGATATCGTGCCGGGCGGCAGCCATTTCCGAGCCGCTGCCCTGGCGGCTGGATGCCGCAGCCCGACCCCCGCCACCGCCACCGCCACCGCCGCCGGCAGAGTAGCCACCAGAGGCCCGGGCGTCTGAACCGCCGCCGCCGCCGCTGCCGCCACCATTGCCCGCGCCACCCGCGCCCGTGCCGCGCCGCCCCGACGGACCGCCGGAACCGCCGACCCCGGAAGATGCGCCACGGCCACTCCCACGCCCTGCGCCCGACCCGCCGGAAGTCGACGCGAGATCGTTCGTGCCATCCCACCCCGTGTCGGATCCGCCGCCGTGCCCGCCAGAGCCAGCGTGTCCGCCGTATCCAGGCTGCTCGTCGGGGGCGCCCCCGGGCGGGGAGGCCCGCGCGCCAGTCGGCGTGCCCGCAGGCCGGGACAGCCTGGCTGCCGAGGTATCGGGCGCCGCGGAGGGCGTGCGTTTGACCAGTGCCCGGCGGTCAATGTCCACCATGACGTTTTCCTTGATCAGGAATTCGTTGGCGGCACGGTAAGCTTCCAGCAGGTGTGCGGTCAGGCGTTGCTGGATCAGGTCCTGAACCGTCAGCCACAACTCCCGCGACAAGGGCGCCAGCGTCCACTGCTCGACCAGGTTTTGCGACAGGACCTCGGGCCGCAGGATGTCTTCCTTGGGGAGTTCGGAGACGCCCTCCAGGCCCTGGATCCGCAGGCGCAAATCGTTGAGCTCCCAGCTGGCACTGTCCAGAAGCCGCAAGGCCAGCCGCGAGGCGAGGATCTTGTTCTCCATGACCTCGTTGCCCATCAGCTCGAACTTGCCGCTGTCCAGCGGCATGGAGGCGGTGGCCGCCGGTGCGACCAGGGCCTTTTTCCAGGCAGCCGTGGTGGCATTGACCCAGATGGTTTCGTTTTCCTGGAAGGAGATCCAGCCGTCACGGCGGTCCTGCATCTCGCGGGCGTTGCCCGCTTCATCCATGGCTGCCGACAGCCGGGCCTTGATTTCGGCCGCCAGGGTGGGCATCACCCCCGCAGCAAAGGCGACAAACTGCTCACGCGCCTGCCGCGCGAGGCGAAGGTCTTGTTTGTTGTTTGCAGCCACGGCCGTGATCAGTTCTGGAGTTTCAGATTACACCGTGGCTCCGGCGTTGGGATCGTTCGGGTTCTCGTCCTTTTTGCCCGAGGACGGTTTGACCAGGTCTTCACGCTTGATACCCAGCCACATCGCAATCGCGGCGGCCACGAACACGGAGGAATAAATGCCGAAACAGATACCGATGGTCAGCGCCAGCGCAAAATAAAACAGGGTCGGGCCGCCGAACAGCAGCATGGACAACACCATGATCTGCGTCGAGCCATGGGTGATGATGGTGCGGCTGATGGTGGAGGTGATGGCGTTGTCGATGATCTGGGTGGTATCCATCTTGCGGTAACGCCGGAAATTCTCGCGGATACGGTCAAAAATCACCACCGATTCATTGACGGAATAACCCAGCACCGCCAGCACCGCGGCCAGCACCGCCAGCGAAAATTCCCACTGGAAGAAGGCAAAAAAGCCGAGGATGATCACGACATCATGCAAGTTGGCAATGATGGCCGAAACCGCGTACTTCCACTCGAAACGGAAAGCCAGGTAGATCATGATGCCCACCACCACCATGGCCAGCGCCTTCAGGCCGTCCTGGGCCAGCTCTTCCCCGACCTGCGGGCCGACAAACTCGGTCCGTCGCAACACAATCTGCGGATCCCCGGCCTTCAGGGCCTCCATCACACGGTCACTTTGTTGCGCGGTTGTCACACCCTTTTGCGCCGGCAGGCGGATCATCACGTCACGCGTCGTGCCGAAATTCTGCACCTGCACATCGGTAAAACCGAGGCCGGCCACGGTTCCACGAACCTTCTCGACATCGGCGGGCTGGGAGTAGCTGACCTCCATCACCGTGCCACCGGTGAATTCCACCGACAGATGCAGGCCGCGCGAGAACAGGAAAAACACCGCCAGTACAAAGGTCGTGAACGAGATCACGTTGAAGACCAGGGCATGCCGCATGAACGGGATGTCCTTGCGGATCTTGAAAAACTCCATGAGGTCCTCTCCTTTTCTTGTTCTGTTGTCTAAACCGTCGGCGCGGTGGTGCCGGATTTGGCAGGAACGCCTGCGTTGCCGGCCGGACGCCAAACGGTGCCAATGGACACGGATTTGAGCTTCTTTTGCCGACCGTACCAGAGATTGACCAGGCCGCGCGAGAAAAATACCGCCGAGAACATGCTGGTCAGGATGCCGATGGTGTGAACCACCGCAAAGCCGCGCACCGGACCCGAGCCGAAGGCCAGCAGGGCCAGGCCGGCGATCAGCGTGGTGATGTTGGAGTCCAGGATGGTGGCCCAGGCGCGCTCGTAGCCGGTATGGATGGCCGCC
>CALRTF020000009.1:0-37308 GCA_943370985.1 Paenacidovorax caeni | reverse complement strand
GGCCCCCACGGTCGTTCGCTTCGCGTACTCCCTGCCCCCCGAGGGGGTGCATTTTTCCTTGGGGCGGCCCGGCGGAAAAACGGGGCCCCCACGGTCGTTCGCTTCGCGTACTCCCTGCACCTTGCAGGCCGCCGCTCGCCAGAGGCATCGCTGCTGGCCGGCAAAGCCGGACCCGCGACCCCTGCTGGCTTGAAGTCCCCACGTCCTATGGCCTGCAGTTCGCCGCGCTAACATGGCCGCATGGCTGCCGCCCGGTGGCTTTCCGAATCATCCAGGAGTTGTCATGCGATCCATTCTTTTTGCCGGTGTCTTGTCCTTGTGCCTGTTGCCCGCCGCCTGGGCGCAATCCGATGCGGCTGCGGCTGCGGCCGCCAAAGAGGCCGGGGCTTCGGTGACGGCCAGCGGGCTGGTCTACCGCCCGATCAAGGAGGGCACGGGCGCCGCTCCGGCGGCCAGCGACACGGTGCAGGTCCATTACCGCGGCCGTTTTCCGGGCGGCAAGGAGTTCGACAGCTCTTACTCGCGCAATGAACCGACCGAGTTTCCGCTGAACCGCGTGATCCCCTGCTGGACCGAGGGCGTGCAGAAGATGAAGGTCGGCGGCAAGGCCAAGCTGACCTGCCCGCCGGCGATTGCCTATGGCGCGCGCGGCGCCGGCGGCGTGATTCCGCCGAACGCGACGCTGGAGTTCGAGATCGAACTGCTGGCGGTGAAGAAGTAGGCTCAGCCCTGCAGGCCGGCCGTGATCTCGTAGGAGCGCAGGCGCGCTTTGTGGTCGAAGATCTGCGAGGTGATCATCAGCTCGTCGGCGCCGGTGCGGTCCACAAAGGCCTGCAGGCCGCGCCGCACGGTGTCGGGCGAACCGATGGCCGAGCATGACAGGGTCTGCTCGAGGATCGCGCGTTCGGGCGGCGTGAGCCGCTCCTCATAACCCGCCACTGGCGGCTGCAGGCGCGAGGGCCGGCCGCTGCGCAGGTTCACAAAGGCCTGTTGCATCGACGAGGACAATAGCCGCGCCTCGTCGTCGGTGTCGGCGGCAAACACATTGAAGCCCAGCATCACATGCGAACGCTGCAGTTGCGCCGACGGGCGGAAGCGGCTGCGGTAGACCTCGATCGCCTGCATCATCTGGGCCGGCGCAAAGTGCGAGGCAAACGCAAACGGCAGCCCCAGTTGCGCGGCCAGCTGCGCACCGAACAGGCTGGAGCCCAGGATCCAGACCGGCACATTCAGGCCGGCGCCTGGCACGGCGCGCACGCGCTGGCCTTCCTGCACCGGCTGGAAGTAATGCATGAGTTCCACCACGTCCTGCGGAAACTCGTCGGGGTTGGCATTGAGGTCGCGCCGCAGCGCGCGGGCGGTCGCCTGGTCCGAGCCGGGCGCGCGGCCCAGGCCCAGGTCGATGCGGCCGGGGAACAGCGATTCCAGCGTGCCGAACTGCTCGGCGATCACCAGCGGGGAGTGATTCGGCAGCATGATGCCGCCGGCGCCCACGCGTATGCGCGAGGTGCCGCCGGCCACATGCGCCATGACAACGGCGGTCGCGGCACTGGCGATGCCCGCCATGCCGTGGTGTTCGGCCAGCCAGTAACGCTCAAAGCCCCAGCGTTCGGCGTGCTGGGCCAGGTCCAGGGTGTTGCGCAGGGACTGGGCGGCGTCGCTGCCCTCCACGATGGGGGACAGGTCAAGAACGGAAAATGGGATCATTCAGGGCAGATGGGTCGCCCCGGCGCTTTATCAATGGCCGGCAAGGGGGCAGTTTGCGGGAACCGGGGCTCAGCGCAGCGACGAGGGCTTGGAATTGGCCAGCCAGGCCCGGATGTCGGACACCTGCACACCCACGGCGTCCACCGCCGCGCGCAACTGCTCGGTGGTGCAGGCGAGTTTTTCACCCCAGTACAGCTCTTCCCACGGGTCAAGCACATTGACACGCAGGCGGTCTGCCGGTGCCCGGTGCGGCGGCTGGGTACGCATGCTCACTCCATCAAAAAAACGTTCGCACCTTTATACGCCAGTGAGAAGTCGGCGGCCAGCACGCGGGCACCCATGTCACAAAAAAACATCGCCCGGATGCGTGGGTTTGTCGCAGGTGTACCATTTCCCGGCCACTTCGAAAGCCCTTATGCATGCCAACCAGCAAACCCTTGAAAAGCTCTACAGCGCGTTCGCGAGGCTGGATTCGGCCACCATGGCCCAGTGTTATGCGGCCGACGCGTCCTTCGACGACGAGGTCTTTTCGCTGCGTGGCCACCGCGAGGTCACCGGCATGTGGCACATGCTGGCTGATGCCACCAAAGCCAAGGGGCGCGATGTCTGGAAGCTCGACTACAGCGGCATACAGGCCGACGCCAGCACCGGCCAGGCGCACTGGGACGCCGACTACCGATTCAGCGCCACCGGCCGCATGGTGCACAACATCATCGACAGCCGCTTCACCTTTGACAGCGCCGGCCTGATCCAGACCCAGCGTGACCGCTTCGATTTCTGGGCCTGGTCGCGCCAGGCGCTCGGCACACCAGGCCTGCTGCTGGGCTGGACGCCGTTTCTGCGTGCCAAGGTGCGCGCCACCGCCGCGGGAAATCTCAAGAAATACCTCGCCGCTCATCCCTGAATCCCGACAAAGGACGCGCCATGGCTTCGACCCTGCCCGACAACTGGTTTGAAGGTTTTGAAGCGCGTGACTTCGAGGTCAACGGCACCTCCATCTTTGCGCGCTTCGGCGGCAACCGCCAAGGTCCGGCGCTGCTGCTGCTGCACGGCTTTCCGCAAAGCCATGTGATGTGGCACCGGGTGGTGCAGGCACTGAAGTCCAAATTTTTCCTGGTGCTGCCCGACCTGCGCGGCTACGGCGACTCGTCCAAGGTGGCCGGCCTGCCCGACCACAGCAACTACAGCAAGCGCAACATGGCGGCCGATGCGCTGGCCGTGATGGACATGCTGGGCCTGAGTCGCTTTGATGTCTGCGGCCATGACCGCGGCGGCCGTGTGGCGCACCGGCTGGCGCTGGACCACCCGGGCCGCGTGCGCAAGCTCTGCGTCATCGACATCGCACCGACGCTGGACATGTACAACGCGACCGACATGCGTTTTGCCACCGCCTACTACCACTGGTTCCATCTGATCCAGCCCAACCCGCTGCCCGAGACCATGATTGGCGGCAACCCCCTGCCCTACCTGCACGCCAAGCTCGGCGGCTGGGGCGCCCAGGGGCTCAGCTACATCGAGGCCGAGGCGCTGCTCGAATACGAACGCTGCTTCTGCACCCCCGAAGCCATCCACGCCGCCTGCGAGGACTACCGCGCCAGCGCCGGCATCGACCTGGTGCACGACCGCGAGAGCCGCGCCCAGGGCGAAAAAATCCGCTGCGACACCTTGGTGCTCTGGGGCGAACGCGGCGTGGTCAACAAGCTGTTCAAACCGCTGGCGCTGTGGAAGGCGCAATGCGCGGGTGTTGTCAGCGGCCAGGTCTTGCCGGCGGGGCATTTCATCCCCGAGGAGCTGCCGCTGGAAACCGCGCATGCGTTGACGCAGTTTTTCGGCGAGGGCGGCACATGACGCGCGACACACTTCTGATGGTGCTGGGTGCCGCGGTGCTGGCGGCGCTGGTGGCCTCGGGCATCGCGCCCTATGAACGCGGCACCTGGGTGCTGGAGGTGCTGCCGGTGCTGCTGGCCCTGCCCGTGCTGGCCTTCACGCGCCAGCGTTTTCCGCTGACTACCTTGCTCTATATCCTGATCGCGTTGCACATGCTGGTGCTGATCCTCGGCGGCGCCTACACCTATGCGCGTGTGCCGCTGGGCTTCTGGCTGCAGGACCTGATGCAGCTGGGCCGCAACCCCTACGACAAGATCGGCCACTTCATGCAGGGCCTGGTGCCGGCGATGGTGGCGCGCGAGATCCTGCTGCGTGGGGCTTATGTCAATGGCCGGCGCATGGCCGGCTTTCTGTCCGTCTGCGTGGCCATGGCCATCAGCGCCGTCTATGAGCTGATCGAATGGTGGGCGGCACTGGCGCTGGGCCAGGGCGCCGATGAATTTTTGGGCACCCAGGGCGATGTGTGGGACACGCAATCGGATATGTTCCTGGCACTGATAGGCGCGACGGTTGCTGTTTTGCTGCTGGCGAAGTGGCAGGACAGGCAGATGGCGGCGCTGCCCAAACGCTCATAAATTGATAGCTGCTGGCGCCCGATTTATAAGGGCTGGCAGCCTGAATTGCCACCAAATTCGGGCTGCGATGCGCCTGGCCTCGGAGCGCGGCGTTACGTGCGGTGTTTCACCAAATTTTTATACCTGTATGAATCTGTACGAAACTGCGGTACAACCCGGCAAACACGCCACTTTGCAGAGGATTCGAATGCCCAAGTTAAACCGCAGTCGCCAAGTTATACCGCAGGTTTTGCGGTCTAAATTACGTTAGAGCCTTTGGCAGACACTCTCGGCTTCTTGTGTGGTAGCGCCAGTTTCACAGCTTTTCTGTAGGAGAAATTATGAGAAATCAGATCGCCGGTGGAGGCGCAGTCTTAATTGGCATTGCTATCGTTCTTGTCGTCCTGCTTAGTGACGGACCTGTGCCGGTTAAGCCTCTATTGGGTGGGCTTGCATTCATCGGCGTTGGAGCCTACTACCTCTTAGCGGGGAAAAAAGCCGCATCTTTGAAGGAATTCGTAGTGGACGGGAAGATGGTGACCGATGAAACCAACGGCAAGAAGGTCTAACTGGTCGCTCGACACGGAAACGCACCTGCGGGAGGCCGCTGCGCGGCATGTGATGCGTTCCGGTCAGCTCCAACGTTAGAGCGCATGCAGATCCGTCCTCTTCATGTCATCGGCTGTGCCGCCCTCGTATTGGGCGTTCTACTGCTCACTTTCTGGTTCGGCTTTCGCCAGGGCGTCGAGGTTGCGCTAACTGTCGACGCGGTTCCTCGAGGCGGCATGTCGCTCTTTCAATTGAAGAAGCTTGAGGAAGGCGACGGATCGACCAATATGCGTACTTTGCTGGAAAGCGATGTCGACATTGCACTCATGGCCGCTCACAAGCTGGACCATCATCCGCTGCTGGCAGTTCTCGAATCACTTTCGGGACTGTCACTGCCTCAGAAGGAGTCGTTGATACGGCTTGCTAACTACCGCAAGAGCCACCCCTCGCCGCTACGTGCGGAGGCAATTGCAAGTGAGACTGTTGGCGCAACCGCTGCAACCTTAGCAGACCGTGCAAGCCTCTTGGGGGCAGCACGTGAGACTGAAGCCATCATTTCGCTTTCGGTGAACAGATACGCTTCACCTAAACCGGCTAACTAGGCGGCGAACAGGAGATGAACATGCGCTCTAACAGGTCGGCCCACTCGGAAGCGCGACATCAGGTTGCCGTTTCGCGGCGTGTGTTGCGCTCCGGTGGCCTTCAACGTTGTAGCGCATGACGACCACTACTGGCGCTCGCCGGCTTCTCCTCGTTTGCGCGGGCGTTGTCTTTTTGCTGGCTTCGTTGTACGGGCTCATGGGTTTTTTCCAAGCTGTGATGTTGTTCACCGGCGAGCGCGCTTTGAAAAACTCAAACATCTGGAGCTCGATGTCCCTGGTAGCGGCTGCCTTGGCAACAATGTGCTTTGCCGCGATCCGTCACAAACGCGCCGGTCGTTCTGCATATCTAGCCGTCGCTCGCGTTGTTTTGCTGGGTGTCTGCTTGTTCATTTCGGCCGGGGCTGCATGGCGCG
The DNA here is from genome assembly GCA_943370985.1 of Paenacidovorax caeni. Taxonomy (GTDB): domain Bacteria; phylum Pseudomonadota; class Gammaproteobacteria; order Burkholderiales; family Burkholderiaceae_C; genus Polaromonas; species Polaromonas caeni_A. The sequence continues at coordinate 31,596 of CALRTF020000009.1, read as the reverse complement.
TCGCAAGCGACTATATGGCGCTCGAATCGTGTCTTGATCTTGGAGGCAGCTTTGACTACGTTCGCTCAGTTTGCAGCCTCGCCGAGCCTCATGCTGTTGTTTCTCTATTTGCGTGGCGCGGATTTTTCCTAACGAGCGCACTCGTTTTCGCTGTTCCTGTCGTTCTCGCTACGGCGAGGCGACGCAAAGCGAAGGAATGGCCGGATGCGCCTTAGCATGTCAATCAACGCGGACCCACATCTTCACGTTAAGCCCATGATTCCAGCCGCCATCGAGGCCGAGATTCTCCGTCGAATCCGCGCTGCTGAAGAGCAGCACGGCGTTAAAGTGCTTATGGCCGTGGAGTCCGGAAGTCGTGCTTGGGGCTTCGAGTCACCAAACAGTGATTTTGATGCTCGGTTCATTTATGCACACCCCCAAGACTGGTACTTGTCGGTAGGGCTGGAAGAGCAGCGCGACGTCATCGAGTACCCCATCGTTGACGACATCGATCTGAACGGCTGGGATGTTCGAAAAGCGTTGCGCCTCTTTTTGAAATCCAACCCGGCATTCGTTGAATGGATTCATTCACCGATCATCTACGCAGAGCACGGCCCGTTCGCCAAAATGGTGCGGGATTTGATGCCGTGCATTTACGCCTGCGAGAGCGGGGTTCATCACTATCGAAGTATGGCCAGGACGAACTTTCGCGGGTACCTGAAGGGCGACCTGGTGCCTCTGAAAAAATACTTCTATGTCCTGCGTCCATTGCTCGCCGTTCGCTGGCTGGAACGTTATGGAAGCGCAGCACCCATCGAGTTCCGGAAGCTGCTTCATCTTATTGATGAGCACCCATCTCTGGTTGCCGACATTGAGGCTTTGCTCGAGCGCAAACGCGCTGCCCCCGAAATGGGTTTGGAGCCTCCGGTGGAAACTATCAATGCCTTCATCGAAGTCGAACTGGATCGGCTGGAATCCATCAAGTCACCCGCACTTCAACGTGGCGAAGCGGTATCAAAACTCAATGAAGTTTTTCATCACGCCCTTCGCGATGCATGGGGTTGATCTGCGCGGTACTTGCGCAAGGAAAAAATCTGTCATCCCGAACTTGATCCGGGATCCATGCCGCATGTTCCGCTGTACCGGCTCGCGAGGCATGGATTGCGGTCAAGCCCGCAATGACGAAATCAAACCTCAACCCGCTCCATGGCACTTCTTGTATTTCTTACCGCTGCCACAGGGGCACAAGTCATTGCGGCCCGGCGCGGCCTCTTTGCGGGTCGTTTCGACCTTGGGGCCCATGGGTTGATAGCAAAGCGCCAGCCTGTTGCAGGCGGCCGTGGAATTGCCCGATCGCGGCCCTGGCAAGCGCGTCGATCGAGTCCGTGAGCACCACCCCCAGCGCTGCGCGCTGCGCATGCGGCACGGCCAGCGGCAGTTCGGTGCAGCCCAGCACAACAGCGCATGCGCCCCGCGCCACCAGCCGGGCGATGCAGGCGGCGGCGGGCGCAAAAGCCGCTTCGGGGCGGTTGCCCTTGACGGCGGCGATGGCTTCGATACACAGCTGGCGCTCCTGCGCGTCCGGTTCGATCACGCTGTGACCGCGCCGCGTCAGCGGCCCCTGGTACAGCCCGAGCTCCAGCGTGGCCGGTGTGCCCATGAGCCCGATCCGCGCGCCGCGGAGGCCGAGCCGGTCCAGGTCATCACAGACCGCCTCGACGATGTGTATCAGCGGCACCCGGGCCTGTCGCGCCAGCTGGTCGTACCAGAGGTGCGCGGTGTTGCAGGGAATGGCGATCAGCCGCGCGCCAGCCCCTTCAAGCCGGCGTAGGCCGACCATCATGGCGGCCAGCGGGTCTTCGCCCTGGTTCAGCCGGGCCGCGGAGCGGTCGGGCACACGCGGGTCGTTACAGAGCATGAGCGGAATGTGGTCCTGGTCACGGCCTGCCGGTGTGAGCGCCACCAGCCGGGTGACGAAGGTGCCCCCGGCCAGCGGGCCCATGCCGCCGAGGACGCCGAGCAGGTCTGCGCGCTGCACTTCAGCTACCGCGATGGGCGCGTGACAGGACCAGGCCCGGCAAGGCGCCAGTGGCACGCTGGCCGTCCCACACACGCTGGCCGTTGACCCAGACGCCCTCCATGCCTGCGCTGGCCTGCACCGGTTGCTCGAAAGTGGCCAGGTCAGTCACGGCGTCGGGGTCGAACACCACCACATCGGCCCGGTAGCCGGGCCGCAGCAGACCCCGGTCGGGCAGGCCGTAGTGATGCGCCGTCAATCCCGTCATCTTGTGGATGGCGGTCTCGATCGGCAGCACCGCGCGCTCGCGCACCAGGGTGCGAAGCACATGGGTGAAGGTGCCCCACTGGCGCGGATGCGGGTGCGGGTCGAAGGGCAGGCCGTCGGAGCCGACCATGGCCAGGGGGTGGCACATGATGCGTTCCACATCGGCCTCGTCCATCAGGAAATAGATGGCGCCGGCCGGCGCCAGCCGTTCCAGGGTCTGCACATCGTCCAGGCCCAGCTCGGCCTGGATGTCGGCAAAGTCGCGGCCCTGCGCGGACGGCAGCGTGCTGGACCAGGTGATCAGGGTGCGCCGCGAAATGCGCACGCGGTCCAGCCGCAGCATGGTCGAGGTGGCCGGGTAGGGGTGGCAGTCCAGGCAGACCGGCTGCAGCCGCGCTGCCCGGTCGATCAGCGCCAGGGTTTCCTGCGATCGCCCGTGGTTGCGGCCGCCGGCCAGCTTGTGATGCGAAAACACGACCAGGCAATCGAGCGCGCGGCCGATCTGCAGCGCTTCCTCCATGGCCGGCACGATCAGGTCGGCTTCGTCGCGCAGGTGCGTCGCGTACAGGCCGCCGTGGGTGCGCATGGGCGTACCGACATCGATGATCTCCTGGGTCGTGGCATGCGCGGCCGGCGGGTAAAAGGTGCCCGTGGACATGCCGAAGGCGCCCGCCTCCAGCGCCTCGGTCAGCAGGGCCTGCATCCGCGCCACTTCCGGTTCGCTGGCGGCGCGGCCGGTATCGTCCATCACCGCCACACGCAAGGTGGTGTGCCCCACCAGCGGCACCACGTTGACGGCGGCGGGTGCGGCGCGCAGCGCATCAAGCCAGGCCTTGAAACTCGCGAAATGAAACAGTCCCGGCGGGCCCAGCAGGTCCAGCGGCTGCGGCACCGCGCTGCGCACCAGCGGCGCCAGGCTGATGCCGCAGTTGCCGGTCACCACCGTGGTGATGCCCTGCGACACCTTGGGCGTCATGTCGGGGTGCACCAGCAGGTAGCCGTCGTCATGGGTGTGGGAATCGATGAAGCCGGGGGCCACGATGCGGCCTGTGACATCGCGCACCGGCACGTCGGCCGGCATGGCATGCCGCTCGCCGATGGCGGCGATGCGGCCATCGACCATCAGCAGGTCGGCGCGCACCGGCGCCGCGCCACTGCCGTCGACCAGCAGGCCACCGGCCAGGATCAGCCGGTCCGGGGGCGGGGCTTGCAGCATCAGTCCAGCTTCTCGATCTTCGCGGTCTCGATGACTTCGTTCCAGCGCGCGGTTTCGCGGTCCATCATCTGCTTGAACTGGGCCGGGCTTCCGCCGGCCGGCACGGCACCCAGCCGGGCCAGGCCTTCGCGCACCTGTGGCGTCTTCAGCGCGGCCTGGACCGCTATGTTGAGCTTGTCGATGATGGGCTGCGGCACCTTTTTCGAGGCAACAATGCCGCCCCAGCTCACGGTCTCGTAGCCCTTGAGGCCGGCTTCGTCGAGTGTCGGCACGGCAGGCAGCAGCGGCAGGCGTTTCAGGCTGGTCACGCCCAGCGCGCGCACCTTGCCCGATGCGACCAGCGGCACCACTTCGGAGGAGTTGGCGAACAGGTAGTCGGTGCGTCCGCCCAGCAGGTCCTGCAGCGCGGCAGGTCCGCCGTTGTAGGGCACGTACAACACGTCGATCTTGGCCATGCTGCGGAACAGTTCGCCGCTCATGTGGCCGGTGGTACCGACGCCGGGTGCGCCGAAAGACAGCTTGCCTGGCGACTTGCGGGCGGCCTCGATCACGGCAGCGGCCGTCTGGTAGGGCGACTCGGCGCGCACGATCATCACGTTGTACAGATCGAAAGCATGGGCGATGGGTGCCAGGTCGCGGTCCACGTCGTAGGGCAGCTTTTTGAACAGCGAGCGGTTGACGGCCAGCGTGTTCACGTTGCCGTAACCGATGGTGTAGCCGTCCGCCGGCTTGCCGATGATGTTGAGGATGCCGATGTTGCCGGCCGCGCCGGGCTTGTTGTCGATGACCACCGGCGTGTTCAGTATCTTGGCCAGCTCATTGGTGATGACACGCGACAACACGTCAGGCGAGCCGCCAGCGGCCGAAGGCACCACAAAGGTGATGGGCTTGTCGGGATAATCGGCAAAGGCCGCGGGCGCGGCAACCATCATCGACAGGCCTGCGGAGACAGAGATCATCCAGGCGGCGGGAGAAAAGGTGCGCATGTGGGACTCGGGGGTGGTTGAAGATGCCGTCCAGAATACCGGCGAGGGCGTAAATCGCCTCATTCATTAATGTCAGCAGCCAATAAGCGGCTGTTATGGTTTCAAAGGCGGCACCCAATGGAAAACGACTCAATCAGCGACGAGGGCGAAGGCGGAAGCGAACCGCGTCGGCCACTGAACCTGCGCCAGATCGAGGTGTTCCGGGCCATCATGATCGCCGGCTCGGTCAGCGCTGCCGGTCGCATGCTGCATGTCTCGCAACCGGCCATCAGCCGGGTGCTGTCGCTGACCGAGAGCCGCCTGGGCTTTTTGCTGTTCGAGCGCCAGCGCACCCGGCTGCTGCCGACGCCCGAGGCGCGACGCCTGTTCGGCGAGGTGGAAGACCTCTACCAGGGAATAGAGCGCATCAACGACCTGGCCGGCAACCTGGCGCGCCAGGGCGCCGGCAGGCTGCGCATTGTCACCAGCGCCAGTTTCAGCGAGCGCCTGATCCCGATGGCGCTGGAGCGCTTCTGCAAACGCAACCCGGGCGTGCATGTCACCTGCCGCAACGTGACCTACGATGAGCTGGCCGCGCGTTTCCTCACGGGCGACGCCGACATCGGCGTGACCATGCGGGCCCCGGAGCACGCCAACCTCCAGGCCACCGAGCTGGGCCAGGACGAGCTGGTTTGCCTGGTCCCTGCTGAGCACCCGTTGGCGCAACGCGAGACCGTCTGTGCCGACGACCTGCGCGCGGAGCGCTGGGTCGGCTACCCCGCCGCGGCCCCGCTGGGCCGCCTGCTGGCGGCATGGCTCGGCAGCTCCGTGGCGGCGTCGGCGCAGATCGAGGTGCATTCGCCCATCACCGCCATCGCCTTTGCGCAGCAGGGCCTGGGTGCGGCGCTGGTGGTGCGCTGGAGCCTGCCGCTGACGCTGCCGCCGGGCATGAAAGTGCTGCCGGTGCTGCCCGCCACGCCGGTCAGCATCTGGGCCGTCAATTCCAGGCTGGAGCCGCTGCCGGTGCTGGCGCAGCGTTTCCTGCGCGCCTTGGGGCATGTGCTGAAGGCCGACCTGCAAGCATCACATTTCGGCGGCGGGTCATAACGGCAGGTTATCGCCGGGCGGGGCCGCCGGGCCGGGGCGGGGCGCGCAAACCCGCCAGCCATGCGGGTTGCCAGCCAGGGACCGGTCCGGCCATTGGCGGTGGCGGGCAGGGCCTTACCCGCACGCCGGCCATTTACGCCGCCGGGCAGGCGCGGCATCATCGCGGGTCTTCAACCTCACACAGCGAGCAACACATGAGCAAGAACAAGATCGGTCTGGCGGTCGCGCAAATGGGCCCCGTGCACCTGGCCGACAGCCGTGCGACGGTGGTCCGGCGGTTGCTGGAGATGATGCGCGAGGCCAAGGCGCGCCAGGCCGACCTCGTGGTGTTTCCCGAACTGGCACTGACCACGTTTTTCCCGCGCTACTGGATGGGCGAGGACGACGCCCAGGCACGCTTTTTCGAGGCGCAGATGCCCAATGCCGAGGTGCAGCCGCTGTTCGACGAGGCACGCAAGCTGGGCATCGGGTTTTACCTTGGCTACGCCGAGTTGACACCCGAGGGCCGGCCCTACAACACGTCCATCCTGGTGGACAAGGCGGCCAACATCGTGGGCAAGTACCGCAAGGTGCACCTGCCCGGCCACACCGAGCACAAACCCGAAGCGCCATTCCAGCACCTCGAGAAGAAGTTCTTCGACGTCGGCGACGCGCCCTGGGGCGTGTGGGACACGCTGGGCGCGAAGATCGGCATGGCCTTGTGCAACGACCGCCGCTGGCCCGAAACCTGGCGCGTGATGTCGCTGCAAGGCGCCGAAGTCGTGGTGCTGGGCTACAACACGCCCTCTCAGAACATCCATTGGGATGAGCCCGTGCATCTGCGCATGCATCACCACCTGATCACACTGCAGGCCAGCGCCTACCAGAACTGCGTGTGGGCGGCGGCGGCGGCCAAGTGCGGCCGTGAGGACGGGTTTCACATGATCGGCGGATCCGTCATCGTGTCGCCCACCGGCGAAATTGCAGCGCAAGCGACCACCGAAGAAGACGAGGTGATCGCGGTGCAGGCCGACCTCGACATCGCCAAGGCCTTTCGCGAGAACGTGTTCGACTTCGCGCGCCACCGTCGGCCCGAGTATTACCAGATCATCGTGGACCGCGTCGGCCCCGGCGAGCCGTTGCCAAGCCAGGCCTGACCGGCAAGCGCCGGTTTACGACGTCAAGCCGGGCTTGCGCCCTTTGGAGGCAGGCGCTGACAGCTATCAAAAAGAGCAAGGGGCGGGCGCCTCAGCCCGCGCCGTGACACTTCTTGTATTTCTTCCCGCTGCCACAAGGGCATAAATCATTGCGCCCCGGCTCGGCTTCCTTGCGAATCGTCTCGACCTTGGGGCCCATGGTTTTCCAGAGTTCACGCAGGTCGTAGACCGCCCAGATCGCGTCGCCAAAGGCATTGAGGCGCGCGATGCTGGTGCTGGGTGCGCCGTCTTCGCTGAGTGGTGAAACTTCCGGCTTGCCGGTGTCGTCTTCGGTCATGGCGACGATGGCCTGCAGCGCGTCGTCCAGCCACTGGGCGGCGTCCTTGTCGCGCGGCGCGGCCCATTCCTCGGGCCAGCTTTCGACCGCAAACATGAAGCCCAGCGCCCAGACTTGCGCAAAAGCCGGCAGGTCCTCGCCCTTGAAGGCGGCCTGTTCCGCGGGCGGCATGCCGGCGACGGCGCTGCGCACGTCCATCACCTCGGGGTGGTAACAGGCGTCGTCTTCCAGCGTGTCGACGCGGGCGTCGAGGGCGGTGATGACCTCGTTCCAGCGCCGGTCCCACAACGCAAGAAATTGCTCACGCTGCGCCGGACTGGAAAACGAACCACTTTCCTCGTCGGGTGTTTCACCCTCGGCGGGGATCGCCAGCAGCACCGACAGGTACTCGTCGGCCGCGATGGGCCGGCGCGAGCAGATCACGGCGGCCATGAAACCCTCGCAGAACTCCCACTGCGGGGTTTCGTCGTAACGCGTGCGCAGGTCGTCGAGGATGTCGTCGAGCGCGTCGAAGTCCTCCATCTCCATCCAGCCGTCAGCGGGTGCGGAAGAGACGGTGGGCAGGGAGGGCTCGGTGGGGGGTGTATTCGTCATGGAAATCGGTTTTGAGCGTCACCTGAGGCTCTTATGATCAAGTGTATCTGCCGTCCGACCGAAAGCTCCCATGCTGCACAAACTCAACCTGCTGTTTCCCGTCCGTTACGCCGTCATGGGGCTGTGCCTGCTGGGCGTTCTGCTGGCCGGGCTGAGCTTGTTGTCCGGCGGCAGCGGCTGGATAGCTCTCGCGTTGTGCGCGCTGCTGTTCGGCCTGGGCATCCACGATGTGCGGCAGACGCCGAGTTCCATCCTGCGCAACTACCCGGTGATCGGGCATCTGCGTTTTCTGCTCGAGTTCATCCGGCCCGAGATGCGGCAGTATTTCATTGAAAGCGATTCGGAGGCGGTGCCGTTTTCGCGCGCGCAGCGTTCGCTGGTCTACCAGCGCGCCAAGGGCGAGATGGACAACCGGCCTTTCGGCACGCAGATCGATGTCGGTGCGCATGGCTATGAATGGATCAACCATTCGGTGCAGCCGACCCACATCGCGTCGCACGACTTCCGCATCACCATAGGCCCCGGCTGCGCCCAGCCCTACAGCGCCAGCATCTTCAACATCTCGGCCATGAGTTTCGGCGCACTGTCGGCCAATGCCATCCTGGCGCTCAACAGCGGCGCGCACAAGGGCAGCTTTGCACACGACACCGGCGAAGGCTCGATCTCGCAGCACCACCGCGTGCACGGCGGCGACCTGATCTGGGAAATCGGTTCCGGCTACTTCGGCTGCCGCCATGACGACGGCAGCTTCAGCGCCGAAAAGTTCGCGGCCAGCGCCGCCGACCCGCAGGTCAAGCTGATCGAGCTCAAGCTGAGCCAGGGCGCCAAGCCCGGCCACGGCGGCATCCTGCCGGGCGCCAAGGTCACAGCCGAGATCGCCGCAGCGCGCGGCGTGCCCATCGGCAAGGACTGCGTGTCGCCGTCTTCGCACAGCGCCTTTTCCACGCCGGTCGAGATGATGTTATTCATCGCGCGCCTGCGCGAACTCTCGGGCGGCAAGCCGACCGGCTTCAAGTTCTGCATCGGCCACCCCTGGGAATGGTTTGCCATGGTCAAGGCCATGCTGGAGACCGGCATCACGCCCGACTTCATCGTGGTGGATGGCGCCGAGGGCGGCACCGGCGCCGCGCCGCTGGAGTTCACCGACCACGTCGGCGCGCCGGTACAGGAAGGCCTGCTGCTGGTGCACAACACCTTGCTGGGCGTGGGCCTGCGCGACAAAATCAGTGTGGGCTGCGCCGGCAAAGTCATCAGCGCCTTCGACATCACGCGCATGATGGCGCTGGGTGCCGACTGGTGCAACTCGGGGCGCGCCTTCATGTTTGCGCTGGGCTGTATCCAGGCGCAGACCTGCCACACCGGCAACTGCCCGACCGGCGTGACCACGCAGGACGCTGTGCGCCAGCAGGCGCTGGTGGTGCCCGACAAGGCCGAGCGTGTCTGGCGTTACCACCAGAGCACACTGAAGGCGCTCAAGGAACTGCTGGAGGCCGCGGGTTTGAAGCACACCGACGACGTGACCGCACATCACATCGTGCGCCGCATCAACGACACCGAGGTGCGGCTGCTGTCGAATCTGGTGATGCGCGTGAAGGAAAACTCGCTACTGACAGACCTGGAAAACCAGCACCAGGTGTTCAAGCTCTACTGGCCGCTGGCCAGCGCCCACAGCTTTGCGGTCAGCAAGCCTGACGACAAGGTGTCGAGCACCGGTGAGCGCGCACCAGCTGCCGAATAAGGCTCAGCTCGCTACGCTTTTGATAGCTGGAAGCGCACACGCACCAAGGGCTAGCAGCCTTTTCTGCATGGAAAGCACGGCCTGGTCCTTGCTCAGCAGCCAGGCCTGGTGCGCGACCGCGAGGTCAATGAACACCTGGTCGTCGGCATCGCTGCAGCTCACCGGCGCCTTGACCGCGGCTTCCACAATGCGTACATGGCGGTCAAAGGCGGCCAGCACATCGCTCGCCTGCAGCTGGTAAAAGGCCAGGCGCGGAACAATCTGCGGATAAGCCAGCACGCGTTCAAGTTCATCGCGCATGGGCTCCGTGCTGATCCAGGCCAGGGTGCCGTCTTTTAGCGCCTGCAGCAGCGGGACAGTGGCGGCATCCCTGAACACAAACAGGTCCAGCACGATGTTGGTGTCCAGCACCACGATTTGGGGGCTACTTTGCATGATCCGTTCGCGTTGAGCCTGTCGAAACGATGTATTTGTGGGGGTCGGGCGTGGCCAGGGCTTCGACAAGCTCAGCCCGAACGGAAAGACCGGGGCAGGCCTGTCGGTCAGGGCGCGGCGGCGGGTTTTTTCTCGCGTGCCGAGCCGGCCACCATGTCGAAGCGGAACAGACGGCATTCGATCGGGCCGTTCCACATCGGCACGCGGCGCGACTCCTTCAGGCGCATCTTCTGCGGCAGCTTCATGTCGGGTGTCAGCACATGCGCGGTCCAGCCGGCGTAGTTCTTCTTCCAGTGGCTGGCCAGTTGCGGGAAGAAGTCCGCGACCTCTTCGCCGCTGTCGCTCAAGGCCTGCTCGCGACTGGGGTTGGCGCCGCGGTCACGCCGCGGTGCGGCGCCGGATTCGTCGCGCTCATCACCGGCATCGCGCGCCAGCGGCTGGCCGAACTCGTCGATGGCCGCGCCCTGGAACTGCGCAGAACGGCGCTGGTCTCGGCCCTGCACCGAAGGAATGCCGGCGACACCGGCCACGTCGATACGTTCGCCATAAGGCGGGTTCACCAGCATCACGCCCGAGGGCGCGGGCGGCAAACGCTGCAGCGCGTCGCCGCCGCGCAGCTGCACCACGTCGGCGACACCGGCGCGTTCGGCATTGCGCTGCGCGAAGTCGACCATGCGGAAGGACACGTCGCTGCCGAACACCGGCGCGGTCGGCGCGGTGATCGCGGCTTCGGCCTGGTCCAGCAAGCCTTCCCAGACATGGGACTGGAAGGGCACGAATTTTTCAAACGCAAAACGCCGGCCCATGCCGGCCGCGATGTTGCGCGAGACCTGCGCCGCCTCGATCACGATGGTGCCGGAGCCGCAGCAGGGGTCGTACAGCGGCACGCCCTGCTTGCACAGGCCGTTCTCGCCGCTCCAGCCGCTGGCGGCCAGCATGGCGGCGGCCAGGGTTTCCTTCAGCGGTGCGTCGCCCTTGTCCTCGCGCCAACCGCGCTTGAACAGCGGCTCGCCCGAGGTGTCGATGTACAGGGTCACGGTGTCGGTGGTCAGGTGCGCGTAGATGCGCACGTCGGGCCAGCGCGTGTCCACGTCAGGCCGCACGTCGTATTTGTCGCGGAAGCGGTCGGCGATCGCGTCCTTGATTTTCAGCGCGGCAAAGTTCAGGCTGGTCAGCGGGCTGTGCTGCGCGGTGATCTCGACCTTGAAGGTCTGTTTCGGCGTGAACCAGATTTCCCAGGCCACGGCGGCGGCGGCGTTGTACAGGTCCTGCTCGCTGCGGTAGCTGTTGTGCTGCAGTTCGATCAGCACACGCTGGGCGAGACGGCTGTGCAGGTTGAGCTGCAGCGCGTCGCGCCAGGAGCCGGACACCTGCACACCGGCGCGCCAGGCCTTGCCGCTGTTGCCGGTGATGTGTTTGACCTCGGCGGCCAGCAGCTCCTCGACGCCGGCGGCGCAAGGTAAAAAAAGTTGCAGTTGGTTCATGATGAATTTTCTGCTCGCGTGATCAGGAGATTCCGTTCGGCCTGAGCTTGTCGAAGGCTAAAGGCACCTCCAGAGCGGCAGGCGTTTCGACAAGCTCAACGCGAACGGATGGGTCAGGGTGGGTGTTAAAGCGACTTCCGTAAGTTGGCCGGCGCAATGCGCAGCGCCTCGCGGTACTTGGCGACAGTGCGGCGCGCACACTCGATGCCCTGCTCTTTCAGCATTTCGGAGATCTGGTTGTCGCTGAGCGGCTTTTTCAGGCTCTCCGACGCGACAAACTGCTTGATCAGCGCGCGCACCGCGGTGCTCGAGGCATTGCCGCCGGTTTCGGTGCCCAGCGCCGAGCCGAAGAAGTATTTGAGCTCGAAGGTGCCGAAGGGCGTGCTCATGTATTTGGCGGTGGTCACGCGCGAAATCGTCGATTCATGCAGGCCGAGTTCGTCGGCGATCTCGCGCAGCACCAGCGGGCGCATCGCGAGCTCGCCGTGGCTGAAGAAATTCTTCTGGCGCTCGACAATCGCGCTGCTCACGCGCAGGATGGTGTCGAAACGCTGCTGAATGTTCTTGATGAACCAGCGCGCTTCCTGCAGGCGCTGCTGCAGCGCCGCGCCGCCCTGGCCCTTGTTCTGCTTGAGCGCGTTGGCGTAGATGTCGTGCACGCGCAGGCGCGGCATCACATCGCTGTTGAGCGAGACCTTGAAGCCGCGGCCGGACTTGACCACCAGCACGTCGGGCACCACCAGGTTGCGCTCGACATTGACAAAACGCCGGCCCGGTTTCGGGTCGAGCCGGCCGATCAGCGCGATCGCGCCCTTGATCACCGCGTCGGGAAAGCCGCAGAGCTGGGCCAGCCGCTTGACATCGCGCTTGGCCAGCAGCTCCATCGGTTGCTGGCACATGGCGATGGCGGCGCGGGTCTCGTCGCAATTGCGGCAGTCGAGCAGCTGCAGGCTCAGGCACTCGGCCAGGTTGCGCGCGCCGACACCGGCCGGCTCCATGTGGTGCAGCAGCTTGAGCGCCACCGCAAACTCGTGCTCGACCGCCTCGAGCTGTTCGAGGTCGTCGCCGGCCAGGCCCGCGGCCAGCGATGCCAGGCTGTCCTCGAGGTAACCGTCGTCGTTGAGCGACTCGATCAGGAAGTGCAGCGCGGCTTTGCCCTCGGGTGACAAGCGCAGCGACAGCGCCTGGCGGTGCAGGTGCTCCTGCAGCGACTCCTGGCTGCGCGCCAGCTCGGTCGCATCGACATCGCTGTCTTCGTTGTTGTTCTTGCGCGGCGTCGCGTCGCCGCCCCACTCGTTGTCGTCGGGCGCGGTGTCCACGCTGCCGTCGCCGTCCCAGCTTTCCTCGAGCTTGGCTTCGCTGCTGGGCTCGGCATCCGTGCTGCTGGAGGGGCCGCTGTCGTCCGGCGCGCTGCTGCTGCTGACCTCGGTGGTGGATTCAAACTCGCGTATCTCCTGGCTGACCGGCGTGTCGGTCTGGCCCAGGCCGAAGTCCTCGCGCGGCGCCGTGTCCTCGGCGACTTCGAGGAAGGGGTTCTCGTCGAGCATCTGCTCGACCTCCTGGCTCAGCTCCAGCGTTGACAGCTGCAGCAGGCGGATCGACTGCTGCAGCTGCGGCGTGAGCGCCAGATGCTGCGAGACGCGAAGAGACAAGCCTTGTTTCATAAGGCTTCCAGACGAAACACGTATTTTTCAGGCGTGCGCCGCGGAACCGGCTTTGCCGGGCCGCAGGCGCAGCCCCCTTGAGGGAGGAAGGGGCTACACGAAGTGAGCCTCCGACGGGGGGGAGCCATAGCCTACATTTTGAAGTGCTCACCGAGATAAACCCGGCGCACATCGGCGTTGTTGACGATTTCGGACGGCGTGCCGGTGGCCAGCACCTGGCCGTCGCTGATGATGAAGGCGTGATCGCAGATGCCCAGGGTCTCACGCACATTGTGGTCGGTGATCAGCACGCCGATGCCGCGCGACTTCAGGAAACCGATGATGCGCTGGATCTCGATCACCGCGATCGGGTCGATGCCGGCGAACGGTTCGTCGAGCAGCATGTAGTTCGGGCGGCTCGCCAGCGCGCGGGCGATCTCGACGCGGCGGCGCTCGCCGCCCGAGAGTGCAGGCGCGGGCGAGTCGCGCAAATGGTCCACGCGCAGGTCCTGCAGAAGCGCGTCGAGGCGCTCATTCAAGGCCGCCGGGCTCAGCGGCTTGCCGGCCCCGTCGGTTTGCAGTTCGAGCACGGCGCGCACGTTCTGCTCGACCGTGAGCTTGCGGAAAATCGAGGCTTCCTGCGGCAGGTAGCTCAGGCCCAGGCGCGAGCGCTTGTGGATGGGCATGTGCTCGATCGACTCGCCGTCGATGGTGATCTCGCCGGCATCGGCGCGCACCAGCCCGACGATCATGTAGAAGGAGGTGGTCTTGCCGGCGCCATTGGGGCCGAGCAGACCGACGACTTCGCCCTTCTGGACGGTTAGCGAGACATCCCTGACGACCTTGCGGCTGCCGTAGGATTTTTGCAGGCCGCTGGCGACAAGGCGGCTGGGGGGGGCGGTGTCCGGGGGCACATTCATTGAGGCGGGTTTACTTTTTGTCGTCGCCCAGCGTGGTGCTGGGGCGCAGGATGGGCGCCGGACCGGCGGGCGGGGGCGTGACGGCGGCGCCGGGCTTGTTGCGCGGCGCCAGCAGCGCGCGGATGCGGCCGGACGGGTTGGCGGCGGTGCGGTTCTGGCCGCTGCTGTCCACCGTGAACACATCGGTGGGGTTGTCGTAAACAATCAGGTTGCCGGTGGTTTCGTCAGCCAGGGTGGCGCCCACATAACGGCGCAGCACGGCCTGCTTGATGAACTTGACGGTGTCGGCACGGCTGTCGTACTCGATGCGTTCGCCTTCGCCCTCGATGAACTCGTCGACCCCGTCGCGCTTCTTGCGGTAGAAGGCCAGCTTGTCGGGCGCGGCGTAGACAAAGGCGGTCTGGTAACCCTCGGCGTCCTGCATCACATCGACGCGTGCGCCGCGAATGACGATGGTGCCCTTGGTGATCACCACATTGCCGGTGAAAACGCTGGTCTGCTTGAGGTCGTCATAACGCAGCGCGTCGGCCTCGGCATTCATGGGCTTGTCGCGGTCGCTCTTTTCAGCCGCGGCCGGGAAAACCGCCAGGGCAGCGGCCAGCATCAGTACACAGGCGGGGTAGTTCATAAAGGCACGAATCTTGCTGCTTTGTTGGGGTTGGCTCATTGTAGCCATGCCGTCACGCCAAATGGCAGCGGAAACAAAAAACCGCCGGCGCCGCGGCGGTTGTTCCATCGCTGGTCCTGTGTTCGCGGCCGCGCGCGGCCGGCAAACCACGGCAGCGCTCAGCCCTTGCGGACCTGTGTGATCAGGTAGTCGGTGACCAGCAGCGCCCGGTCCATGTTCTTGGCCAGTTCGGCCGAGGTGTAATACCGCCCGGCCACACCGAGTGCAGGGACGCCATCGATCTTGTAGGCATCCTGGAGCTGCGTGGCCCTGCGGGCCTTGGTGGCGATGGAAAACGAGTTGTACATCTCGGTGAACTTTGCCTTGCTGATACCCTGCTTCTCGGCCCAGGCTGCCACCAGGTCCGGCGTGTTGAGCAGCTGTTTTTCGACATGAATCGCGTAAAACACCTTTTTGTGCAGTTCTTCCACCTTGTTCATGGCTTCGAGCACGTAATACAGGCGTTGCTGAGGCTCGAAATCCGGACGGAAGGCGACCGGCACGCGCCGTACCACCACGTCTTTGGGTGCCTTTTTGATCCATTCTTCGAGCGCTGGCTCGAAGCGGTTGCACTGCGGGCAGCTGTACCAGAAGAACTCCACCACCTCGATCTTGCCGGTCGGGGATTCCACCGGGGCCGGTTTGTCGAGGACCAGATCCTCGGCTCCTGCGCGCGGCGCCGGGGCCTGGGCGCCGGCCGGGGTGCTCAGGGCGCCCAGCGAGGCGGCGGTGGCCACGGAAGCCGTGGCTATCGAAAATTCACGTCGTTGCATCAATTGTTTCTCCGTTAAGGCAGGCGGGGTGCGACAGGGTTGGACACCCAGCCCGCAGAAAGTTCAGCGCTGCACGCGCACCAGGGCGGTTTCCACACCGCTGCCGTCCAGCCGCTCCTTGGCCCGGTCGGCATCTTCCTTCTTGTCGAAGGGGCCCAGACGCACGCGGAACACGGTACGGCCCGATTGTTCGCGTTCGGTCACCTTGGCTTCCAGGCCCATCAGTGAAATCTTGGCGCGTTGCTGCTCGGCATCTTCCGGTGTGCGGAAGGCGCCCACCTGCACGAAGTAGCTGAACGGGTCGGCGCCTGCAGCGGCTGCCGGCGCAGGGGTCGCCGCAGGCGCCGCCATCTTGGCCTTGGCGAGGTCGCCGATGGGGTCGGCAGCCGGTTTGGCAGGCTTGGCCGGATCGGCCACGGGTTTTTGCGCCGCAACCGGCGGCTGGGGCGTCACATCGGTCACCGCGCCCGAGGCGGGCGCCGGTTTGGCCGGGTTTTTGCCGTACAGCGGGGCGTTGGGGTTCCAGTTCTGGTTCTTCTTGGCTTCGGCGGCATCATGGTCCGGGCTGCGCGACTGGCCCTTGTTCATGAAGGGCACTGGCACCTTGGTGATGTAGACCGCCACCGCCAGCGCCGCGGCCAGGCCGATCAGCGCGCCGATGATCAGGCCCAGCAGGGTGCCGCCGCGCTGGGGGCGTTTGCCGTGCCGGGTGTCCCGCCTGGAAAAATTGCTCGCCATGGTCTTGATCATTCCTTACATTTTGCGCGGGGCATCGACGCCCAGCACAGCCAGGCCATTGTGCAACACCTGCGCCGTCGCCGCGACCAGCGCGAGGCGGGCCAGCTTGACCGCTTCCTCGTCGACCAGGATGCGTTCGGCATCGTAATAGCTGTGGTAACTGGCGGCCAGTTCGCGCAGGTAAAAAGCCACGTCGTGCGGCGCGAAGCCGGCGGCGGCATTGGCCAGCATCTCGGGGTAACGTGCGATCAGCAGCATCAGCGACTGGGCCTGCGGGCTGGTCAGCGCCGCGAGGTCCACGTCCTTCAGGGTGGTTTCATCACCGCCCCAGGCCGCCAGCACCGAGCAGATGCGCGCATGGGCGTACTGCACGTAATAGACCGGGTTGTCGTTGTTTTTCGCCACCGCCAGGTCGACGTCGAAGGTGTACTCGGTGTCGGGCTTGCGGCTGAGCAGGAAGAAACGCACCGCGTCCTTGCTGGTCCATTCGATCAGGTCGCGCAGGGTCACATAACTGCCGGCGCGCTTGCTGATCTTGACCTCTTCGCCGCCCTTGACCACCCGCACCATGGTGTGCAGCACATAGTCGGGGTAGCCCTCGGGAATGCCGGCGCCAGCGGCCTGCAGGCCGGCGCGCACGCGGGCAATCGTGCCGTGGTGGTCCATGCCCTGGATGTTGATGGCTTTTGTGAAGCCGCGCTCCCACTTGGCGAGGTGGTAAGCGACGTCGGGCACAAAGTAGGTGTAGCCGCCGTCGCTTTTGCGCATCACGCGGTCCTTGTCGTCGCCGTAGTCGGTCGAACGCAGCCATAAGGCACCGTCGAGCTCGTAGGTCTTGCCGGCGGCCTTCAGTTTGGCGACGGTGTCCTCGACGCGGCCCGAGCTGTACAGGCTGGACTCAAGGTAGTAGTTGTTGAACTTGACCGCAAAGGCCTGCAGGTCCAGGTCCTGCTCGCGCCGCAAATAAGCGACGGCAAACTGGCGGATCGCCTCGAGGTCGGCGATGTCGCCGGAAGCGGTGAATTCGCGGTCGTCGGACTTGACGGTTTTTTTGGCGATGAAGTCGGCCGCTATGTCGGCGATGTAGTCGCCGTTGTAGGCCGGTTCCGGCCAGCCGGTGTCCCCGGGCTTCAGGCCCTGCGCGCGCGCCTGCGTGCTGGTGGCCAGCGTGTGGATCTGCACACCTGCGTCGTTGTAATAAAACTCGCGGTACACGTCCTGGCCCTGGCTGGCGAACAGGTTGCAGATCGCGTCGCCCAGCGCCGCCTGCCGGCCGTGGCCCACATGCAGCGGGCCGGTCGGGTTGGCCGAGACAAACTCGACCAGCACGCGTTGCCCCGGCTGCTGCGGCTTGACGCCATAAAGGCCGGCAGCCTGCAGCACCTCGCGCACGGTCTGCTGCTTGGCTTCGGGCTTGAGCCTGAAGTTGATGAAACCGGGGCCGGCGATCTCGATCGCATCGACCCAGCGCTGGTAGACCGGTGTGGCCAGCAGCGCGGCCTTGAGACTGTCGGCGAGCTGGCGCGGATTGAGCTTGAGGGGCTTGGCCAGCTGCATGGCCGCGGTGGAAGCAAAGTCACCGTGGGCCGCCACCTTGGGCGACTCGAAAGCCGCCTTCTGGCCGGCGCCGGGGGACAGCTGGTCCAGCTCGGCAGCCAGGGTAGCGAGCAATTCTTGTTTGACGAGGAGCATGTCCTGATTTTACGGGCGCGGGCTGCGGCGCCGCGGGAAGTCGCCAGCGCTACGAATTTAATAGCTGTCCGTGCCCACCGGGCGGGGGCTGATGGCTGTTTTTGTCCTCAGGCGGGAAATGCCGGGGTGCCGCCTCAGGCTTTGCGCGCGCCGGCCCAGAACGCCGGCTGGCTGTAGCTGTGTTTGAGGAAGTCTATCCACAGCCGCACCCGCAGCGGCAGGTGTTTGCGCTGCGGGAAAACCGCGTAAATGCCATTGGGCGGCGCGTCGAACTCGCTGAGCACCGTCACCAGCCGGCCGGCGGCGATTTCCGCCTCGACCTCCCAGGTGCTGCGCCAGGCGATGCCGTAACCGTCCAGGCACCAGTCATGCAGCACCTGGCCGTCGGAGCAGTCGAGCGGGCCGCCTGGTTTGAGATGGATGACTTCCCCGTCCACTTGAAATGCCCACCCGCGCGTCTGCGACGCGTCGCTCGACAAGGTGAGGCAGGCGAACCTGGCCAGGTCGGTCGGGTGTTTCGGCGTGCCGTGGCGCTGCAAATAGGCCGGCGAAGCGACACACAGGCGCCGGTTGTCGGCCATGCGTACGCTGACCAGCGAAGAGTCCGGCATCTCGCCGACGCGCACCGCGCAGTCGAAACCTTCCCCGGCCACATCGACCACGCGGTCGCTGAGGTTCAGCGAGATGGTGACATCGGCATGCAGCTCGCGAAAACGCGGCACCAGCGGCGCGACATGGCGGCGGCCGAAGCCGGCCGGCGCGGTGATGCGCAGATGGCCGCTGGCCTTGACGCCGCCGGCCGACACGCTGGCTTCGGCATTGGCAAAGTCCACCAGCAGGCGCTGGCAGTCTTCGAGGAAGGCGCTGCCTTCATGGGTCAGCGACATGCGGCGCGTGGTTCGCACCAGAAGCTTGACGCCCAGCCGCTCTTCCAGCGCATCGAGGCGGCGGCCCATGATGGCCGGCGCCACGCCTTCGGCCTTGGCTGCCGCGGTCAGGCTGCCGCGGGTGGCCACCGACACAAAGGATTCGAGCTGCTTGAGTTTGTCCATGCGAGCTGATTATGCGCACGAAAGGTGGGAATTGGCAGCTTACAGACCTTGATTACGCCGCCGCCCCCTCCGGGCCGCCGACCACGCCCTGGTCCAGCAAACGCCGGATGTCTTCCGCGCTGTAGCCCAGCTCCGCCAGCAGCACGCGGCTGTGTTCGCCCAGCACCGGCGGGTTCAGGCGCACGCCCGGACGCCGGCCGTCCAGGGTCAGCGGCAGCAGCGGCACCGCCGTTTCACGGCCATCCGGCAGCTTCAGGGGCGCCAGGCCGCCGGTCTGCTGCAGGTGCGGGTCGTCGAACAACTGCTCGGGCCGCGTGATCGGGGCAAAGGGCAGGCCCTGCGCCTCAAAAATGCCGCTCAGTTCGGCGGCCGTGTGCCCGGCCAGGCGTTCGCGCAGCAGCGGCAGCAGCCAGTCGCGGGCGCGCACGCGGTGATTGTTGGTCGCCAGCCGCAGGTCGGCTTTCAGGTCGGCAAAACCGAAAGCCTCGCAAAACAGCAGCCACTGGGTGTCGCTGACCACCGCCAGGAAGACCTGCGCGCCGTCCCGCACGGTGAACACGTCGTAAATGCCCCAGGCCGAGATACGCTCCGGCATCGGTGCGGCCGGCTGGCCGGTCACCGCGAACTGCATCATGTGCTGGGCCACCAGGAAGACGTTGTTCTCGAACAGCGCGGCCTGCACCTGCTGGCCCCGGCCGGTGCTCGCGCGCGCGGCCAGCGCCGCCATCGCACCGATGGCGCCGAACAGACCACCCATGATGTCGTTGACGCTGCTGCCGGCGCGCAGCGGGTCGCCGGGCCGCCCGGTCATGTAGGCCAGCCCGCCCATCATCTGCACCACCTCGTCCAGGGCCGTGCGGTGATCGTAGGGCCCGGGCAGGAAACCCTTGTGGCTCACATAAACCAGGCGCGGATTCAGACGGGACAGGCTGGCGTAATCCAGCCCGAGCCGCGCCATGGTGGCCGGCTTGAAGTTTTCGCTGACGATGTCGGCGCCGGCGATCAGCCGCAGCACCAGCTCGCGGCCCTCGGGCCGCTGCAGGTCGACCGCGATGCTTTTCTTGTTGCGGTTGAACAGCGGGAAAAAACCCGCCCCCGACCCGAGCAGGCGGCGCGTGTTGTCGCCCGCCAGCGGCTCGACCTTGATGACATCGGCACCGAGGTCAGCGAGCACCATGCCGCAGGTCGGGCCCATCACCATGTGGGTGAACTCGATCACGCGTATGCCGGCCAGCGGCAGGGCGGCCTCGGGTGTTTGGGCAGGGGAGGGCGAAGGGGACACGCAAAAATCCTTGTCGGAAACCGCGGGCATGAAACGCGGCGCAGTCTGCAAATTATGCTGATGCGGCGTTGTCATCCACAGAAATCGTCGATTACAGATTAAAAAGTCATTGATTAACTGATTTTTGTCTGGTTAATCTTTGTGAAAGTATCAAATACAGTCAGGGCATGGAAAAAGCCAAAGCCGGGCACGCGGTGCCACGGGCGATTCTGTTCGATGCCTATGGCACGCTGTTCGATGTGTACAGCGTGGGCCTGCTCGCGGAACAGCTGTTTCCGGGCCAGGGCCAGGCGCTCGGTGTGCTCTGGCGTGACAAGCAGATTGAATACACCCGGCTGGTCACCACCAGCAACGGCGGGGAGCACTACCAGCCCTTCTGGGAGCTGACCCGCGCCGGCCTGCGGTATGCGTGCAAGCGCCTGGGACTCGAATTGACGGGCGCTGCCGAAGAACGCCTGATGAACCAGTACCGGCACCTGTCCGCCTTCCCGGAAACCCGCGAGGTGTTGCAGGCGCTCAAGGACCGCGGCATCGTGACCGGCATCCTGTCCAACGGCGACCCCGGCATGCTGGACATTGCGGTGCGTTCGGCCGCGCTCGACGGCCTGCTGGACCATGTGCTCAGCGTCGATGCCATCCGCAAGTACAAGACCCATCCCGACGCCTATGCGCTGGGGCCACGTGCCACCGGCTTGCCGGCGCGGCAGATCGCTTTTGTCAGCTGCAACAGCTGGGACGCGCTGGGCGCGACCTGGTACGGCTTTCCCACCTTGTGGGTCAACCGTTATGCGCAGCCCTTCGAGGAACTCGGCACGCTCCCTGCTCGCACCGGCACCAGCCTGCGCGACGTGCTCGGCTTTTTTCCGGACACCATTGCGGCGGCCTGAGCGCTGTTGTTTTCACTTTCGCTTTTATTTTCATTTTTTACCCGAGGACGCACCATGACAACCACCACCCCACGCACCTCCCTGCACGGCCTGCAGGTGGCCACGGTCCTGCAACGTTTCGTCGACGACAAGGTTCTGCCCGGCACCGGCGTGGACAGCGCGCATTTCTGGAAAGGTTTTGACGCCATCGTCAGCGAGCTGGCGCCCAAAAACATCGCGCTGCTGGCCGAGCGCGACCGCCTGCAGTCGGAACTCGACAGCTGGCACAAGGCCAACCCCGGCCCGATCCGCGACATGAAGGCCTACCGCGCCTTCCTCGAAAAAATCGGCTACCTGGTGCCGGCGCCGGCGCATGTGACGGCCACCGCGACCAACGTCGATGACGAACTTGCGCAGCAGGCCGGCCCGCAGCTGGTGGTGCCGGTGCTCAACGCGCGTTACGCGCTGAACGCGGCCAACGCGCGCTGGGGCTCGCTCTACGACGCGCTTTACGGCACCGACGTGATTCCCGAAACCGAAGGCCTCGAAAAGGGCAAGGGCTACAACCCGGCACGCGGCGCCAAAGTCATTGCCTATGCCCGCAAGGTGCTGGACCAGGCCGCGCCGCTGCTGACCGGATCGCACAGCGACGCCACGCTGTACAGCGTCAATGACGGAAAGCTGGTGGTCACGCTCAAGGGCGGTGCCAGCACCGGCCTGGCCGACCACGTGTTGTTCACCGGTTTCCAGGGCGATGCCGCTGCGCCCTCGTCCGTGCTGCTGCGCCACAACGGCATCCACATCGACATCCGCATCGACCGCAGCACCACCATCGGCAAGGACGATGCAGCCGGCATCAGCGACCTGGTGCTGGAAGCGGCGCTGTCGACCATCATGGACCTGGAAGATTCCGTGGCCGTGGTGGACGCCGACGACAAGGTGCTGGCCTATGCCAACTGGCTGGGCATCCTGCAGGGCACGCTGACCGAAGAGGTGCAAAAGGGCGGCAAGACCTTCACCCGCGGCCTGAACCCGGACCGCGAGTACACCACCGCCGACGGCCAGCCGCTGACGCTGCACGGCCGCTCGCTGATGTTTGTGCGCAATGTCGGCCACCTGATGACGAATCCGGCCATCCTCTACGACGGCGGCAAGGAAATCCCCGAAGGCATCCTCGACGCGGTGGTCACCGTGGCGATTGCCATACACGACCTGCAGCGCCGCGGCAAGGAAGCGATTGTCAACTCGCGCACCGGCTCCATCTACATCGTCAAGCCCAAGATGCACGGCCCGGCCGAAGCCGCTTTCGCCTCGGAGCTGTTCAGCCGTGTCGAGGCCCTGCTGGGCCTGCCCGAGAACACCGTCAAGCTCGGCATCATGGACGAGGAGCGCCGCACCAGCGTCAACCTCAAGGCCTGCATCGCTGAAACCGCGGCCCGCGTGGCCTTCATCAACACCGGTTTTCTGGACCGCACCGGCGACGAGATCCACACCGCCATGCATGCGGGCGCGATGATGCGCAAGCCGCTGATGAAAAACACCAACTGGCTGCGTGCTTACGAGATGAGCAATGTGCAGATCGGCCTGGCCTGCGGGCTGCGCGGCCGGGCCCAGATCGGCAAGGGCATGTGGGCCATGCCCGACCTGATGGCCGACATGATGAAGCAGAAGATCGCGCATCCGCAGGCCGGCGCCAACACCGCCTGGGTGCCTTCGCCGACCGCTGCGACGCTGCATGCGCTGCATTACCACCAGGTCGACGTGGCGGCCCTGCAAAAGGACATGGAAGTTTTTGTCAACGAGAAGAAGTCGCTGGCCATGGAGGAAAACCTGCTCGATGCGATCCTGCAGATCCCGGTCGCGCTGGTGCCGTTCTGGACCGAGGCCGAGATCCAGGCCGAGCTCGACAACAACGCCCAGGGCATCCTCGGCTACGTGGTGCGCTGGATCGACCAGGGCGTGGGCTGCTCCAAGGTGCCGGACATCCACAATGTCGGCCTGATGGAAGACCGCGCCACGCTGCGCATCTCCAGCCAGCACATGGCGAACTGGCTGCTGCACGGCGTGGTGACAAAAGAGCACATCGTCAAGACCTTCGAACGCATGGCCGCCGTGGTCGACGCCCAGAACGCCGGTGACCCGCTGTACAAAAACATGGCCGGCCACTTCGACACCTCGGCAGCCTACCAGGCGGCGCTGGACCTGGTGCTCAAGGGCCTGGAGCAGCCGAGCGGCTACACCGAGCCGCTGCTGCACGCCTGGCGCCTGAAGGTCAAGGCCGGGACCGCCTGAGCGCACGGTGGGCCGGCGGATGCTATCGAATCAATAGCGATTGACGCCCTCTGGGCGGGAGCTGGCGGCCGATTTGGCCTGCCATCAGCGGGCGGGCTAGTAGCGCGGGCAAACGCCGGTAAACCCCGGGTCGTACTTGCGCATCTGCGCCAGGTCGTTGCGGTTGCGCACGCCGCAGTCGAGGTACTGCTGGTGCAGCTTCCTGAGCTGGTCCTGGTCGATTTCAACACCCAGCCCCGGCGTTGTCGGCACCCTGACCGAGCCCTCATGAAAGCGGATGCGGCCGCCCTTGATCACTTCTTCCTCCTGCCAGGGGTAATGCGTGTCGCAGGCATAGGTGAGGTTGGGAATCGCGGCGGCGGCGTGTGTCATGGCCATCAGGCTGATGCCGAGGTGGGAGTTGGAATGCATGGACATGCCCAGGCCGAACACCTCGCACATGCGCGCCAGCGAAGCGGTGGCGCGCAGGCCGCCCCAGTAGTGGTGGTCGGACAGCAGGATCTTCACCGCATGGGTCGATGCATTGCGTTTGAACTCTTCCAGGGTCGTGACACACATGTTGGTGGCCAGCGGCGCGCGGCAGTGTTTCGCCAGTTCGGCCATGGCCTCCTGGCCGGGCGCCGGGTCTTCGTAATACTCCAGCAGCTCGTCCAGTTCTTTCGCCGCAGCGATGCTGGTGGCCAGCGACCAGTTGGCGTTCGGGTCCAGCCGCAGCGGAACACCGGGAAAGGCCTTGGCCAATGCCTTCATGGCGGCAATTTCCTGGTCCGGCGCAAACACGCCGCCCTTGAGCTTGATGCTCTTGAAGCCGTACAGGCCCACCATGCGTTGCGCCTGCTTCACCACCTGTTCCGGATTGAGGGCTTCGCCCCAGGCGTCGGGCGCATACGGCTTGCCGGCGTGCTCGGCGTATTTGTAGAACAGGTAGGCGCTGTAGGGCACCTCGGTGCGTACCGCGCCGCCGAGCAGGTCGCAGATGGGCAGGCCCAGCATCTGTCCCTGCAGGTCCAGCATCGCCACTTCGAAGGCGCTGATGACCTTGTCGGCATTTTTGGCGGTGTGTGATCCGGGCGCGAGTTCGAACTGCACGCTGCCGTCGGTTCTGTGGCCCGGCTTGATGGCGGCGCGCACTTTTTCTTCCATGCGGTTCAGCTCAAACGGCGACAGGCCCAGCACCAGGCTGCGGGCCTGTTCCAGCACCCTGACCATGGGTTCGTCACCGTAGGTTTCGGCGATGCCGACGCGGCCGTCCGAGCTTTCGATTTCGACAATGCTGCGCAGGGCCCAGGGCTCGTGGATGCCGCTGGCGTTGAGAAGCGGGCCGTCGCGGAAGGCGACCGGCGTGATGCGCACCTGCGCGATTCGGATGTCTTTTGTCATGTCAGCTGGCTGTGGCCCCGGATTTTTTGACGAGCTCGGCCCAGCGCGCGATTTCGCTCTTCATGTGGGTGGCGAGTTCTTCAGGCGAACTGCCCACGATTTCCATGCCGAGCTGGCCGTTGAGCTTGGCCACCACATCGGGCATTTTGAGGATCTTCACGATCTCGGCATTAAGCCGCTGCACGATGGCTTGCGGCGTGCCCTTGGGCGCGTAGACCGCCTGCCAGGACGACATCTCGAACTTCGGCACGCCGGATTCCATCATGGTCGGCAACTGCGGCGCCAGCGCGATGCGTTTGCCGGTGGTCACGGCCAGCAGCTTGAGCTTGCCAGCCTGCACCAGCGACACCGCGGCCGTCATCTGGTCGAACATGAAAGGCACCTGGCCGGAAGACACGTCCATCATGGCCGGCGGCGTGCCCTTGTAGGCAATGTGGGTCAGCGGCACACCGATCAGGTCGGCAAACATTTCGCCGGCCAGGTGCGTGGAGGTGCCGGCGCCGGAGGACGCGAAGCTGCGTTTGGACGGGTCGCGCTTG
The DNA here is from genome assembly GCA_943370985.1 of Paenacidovorax caeni. Taxonomy (GTDB): domain Bacteria; phylum Pseudomonadota; class Gammaproteobacteria; order Burkholderiales; family Burkholderiaceae_C; genus Polaromonas; species Polaromonas caeni_A. The sequence goes on along the minus strand of CALRTF020000009.1, from coordinate 6,477 downwards.
AGCAGGGCCACCAGTTCGGCCACCGAATTCACGCCCAGCTCGGGATTGACAATCAGCACATTCGGCAGCATGGCCACCAGCGCCACCGGTTCGAAATCCCTGACCGGGTCGTAGGGCAGGTTTTTGTAAAGGCTGGCGTTGATGGCGTGGGTGCTGATGGTGCCGCCGAACAGCGTGTAGCCGTCCGGTTTGGCGCGCGCGGCCGCCGTGGCACCGACGGCCCCGGCGGCACCGGGCTTGTTGTCGACCACCACCGGCTGGCCCAGCACCTCGGCCAGCTTCTGCGCCAGCGTGCGGCCGATCACGTCGGTCGAGCCGCCGGGTGTGAAGGGCACGATGTAAGCGACTGGCTTGGTCGGCCAGCCGGGTGTGGCCGTGCCGGTTTGCTGGGCGGACAGCGGGGGCAGCGCGGCGGCAAGGCCGAGGCCCGCCAGGCCGTGAAGGGCCCGACGGCGCGTGGGATGGGTGCTCATGAAAGGTCTCCTGGTGGATGAACGGGGCAGGCCGGTTCACCGTGAATTTGTTATGTTAGCGCTAACAAAACAAATCTTAGCGAGCCGGTTCCGGGCCGTCAAGTCAGGCGCTGGCTCTCGGGATGATGGAAAACCCGAGGTCGCGGATCCTGGGCCCGGGGTCGCGGTTGTCGACCCGGTCGAGGATAAAACGCGCCGCCTGGCGGCCGATTTCGGCGCCGTCTATACGCACCGTGCTCAGCGCCGGATGGGTATGGATGGCAAACGGCATGTCGCCAAAACCCATCACCGCCAGGTCGCCGGGCACCGACAGCCCGCCCGCCTGCACCTCGGTCATCACGCCGTGCGCCAGCATGTCGGAACTGCAGACCACCACGTCGATCCGGCGGTCGCGCGCGCGCAGGTCAATCCAGCCCGCGCGCCCGTTGCCCAGCGAGGAGGGCGCGGGTACCACGCAGGCCGCGACAGTCCCCGCGCCCAGCTCATGCATGCGCTGCTCGAAGCCGGCCCGGCGCAGGCTGGCGCGCTGGTCGTCGGCCGTCACGATGGCCGGACGGCGGTGGCCCTGCGCATGGATGAAGTCGGCCATGGCCCGGCCGACTTTTTCGTGGGAAAAGCCGACAATCATGTCGATCGGCGTCGGCGTCAGGTCCCAGGTTTCAACCACCGGGATGCCGCTGGCCAGCAGCTTGCGCCGCGCGATGGGCGAATGCAGGATGCCGGTCAGCACGATGCCGTCGGGACGCCGCCCGACGATGGCGTCGATCAGTGCGTCTTCACGCCGCCCGGCGTAGCCGCTTTGCCCCAGCATCAGCTGGCAACCGGCCTCGGCCAGCGTGTCGGTCAGGGCCTGGATGGTTTCCAGGAAGACCGGCCCCGCAATCGTGGGCACCAGCGCCGCGACCAGGCGGCTGCGGTTGGACGCGAGCCCGCCGGCCACCAGGTTGGGCACGTAGCCGCTGCGCGAAATCGCGCTGCGCACGCGCTCCAGCGTATCCGGTGACACCGCAGCCGGCGTGTTGAGCGCGCGTGACACGGTGATTGCCGAGACGCCCGCAAGCCGGGCGACATCGCTGAGGGTGATGCCTCCGGTGCCGGTACGCGCCGCGCGGGCGGGCTTGGCAGGAGCGGCTGCAGGGCTGGACATCCCCGGATGTTACCGCTAACGCCGCGTGTGGCGGGGCGATGGTCTCACGGCGGGCGCTGGCGACCGGCCTTTCCCGCCGTGCCGGCCTGGCCCCCTTGTCCTACATCCAGTGGCAGCCCGGGGACGTACTGTGAACAGGCGCCTTCCAGCGCTGACGCGCTGCGGCGGATTCCGCAGACACAACGATTCCTCAAGGAGCCATTTCATGAAAAAACTATTGATCGCCGCCGGTGTTGCCGTGCTGCTCAGCGCCTGCGCAGGCGGCATGTCCGGCAGCGGCATGTCCAGCGGGCCGTCCGTGATGGTCGGCGGCGCGGCCATGCTGCCGAGCCGTGACATCATCGACAACGCCGTCAATTCCAAAGACCACACGACGCTGGTCGCTGCCGTCAAGGCCGCCGGCCTGGTCGACACCCTCAAGGGCGCCGGCCCCTTCACCGTGTTTGCGCCGACCAACGCGGCGTTTGCGGCCCTGCCTCCCGGCGCCGTGGATTCGCTGCTCAAGCCCGAGAACAAGGCCATCCTGACCAAGGTGCTGACTGCGCACGTGGTGCCCGGCCGGCTGGACGCCGCCGCCCTGAGCCAGCGCGTGATGGCCGGCAATGGCCGCGCCATGCTGACCACGGCCAGCGGCGACACCCTGGTCGTGACCAGCAACGGTTCCAATGTCATGGTGACCGACGAAAAAGGCGGTACCGCCATGGTCAGCATCGGCAACGTCTACCAGTCCAATGGCGTGATCCATGTGGTCGACAAGGTGCTGATCCCCAACTAAGGCGTCCCGCCACCCGGGACTGCCGCCACCACCTGGCGGGCAGCGCCATGCCGCCACAAACTGCAACGGTTTGTGGCGGCTTTTTTTTGGGGCTGCCGCCGCTGCTGGCCGCAAGGGCCGCGGCGGGCGGTGATCCGGCGCGCCCCGGCGGCCCGCCGGCTCCGCTACCAAATCAATAGCATGTTGCGCCTGACTGTCGTGGGCTGGACGGCGATTCGCCGCTCGAGGCCGCGGATGCGGTCGGCAGGCAAGCGGCGTGTATGCCGCGTGCACAGCTGCGGCCCGGACGGGTGCGCGCATGCCGACTGCCTGCTTTTCGGGCGGCAGCCAGTTAGAAATCGTTACAAGATACTTCAGCGCCTGTCATCGGCGTGGCGCCGCTTCCGCCCACACTTGAGAGCCGCGCGCTTGCGGAATTTTGCGAAAAAATTCACCTGATTCCTTACTGCTTTGTCACACAACCCGCCTCCCGGCCCGGCTGCCAGGGCCAGCGTCTTCGAACGCTGCCTGCAGGAAGCTGCCGATGCCGCCAAGCCCGCCCTGGCGCACTGCATGGACCATGCGGTGGCCGGACTGCAGCTGGCGGAAACCCAAAGCATGAAAGTGGCCGAGCGCGACGAGTTTGGCCTGGCCTGGCGGGAACTGCTCAAACACAAGGACGACTGGTGCGCCCGCTATCCGGCGGACCTGCTCAAGGCCTTCAGCAGCGCCCGGCCGGTGGCGCAGGACCCGCGCGCAGTGCCCCGGCCTGCAGCCGCGGCGCGCCCCGGCGCTGACGCCGGGCTGTTTTCCCTGGTCGACAACGCCGAGGTCGAGGAAGGCATCGAGTCGTCCCGCCTGCTGCAGCAAATCCTGCCCGCGGTCAGCCAGCCGCTGGCCGAGCTCGATGCGCTGATGAGTTCGGCCCAGGGCCTGGTCAACGTCAACGCCGAGTTCAATCCGGTACGCCCGCAGGTCTACGCCCAGACCCTGCGCGAGATGATGGCCACCGCCGCGGCCGATCCGGCCATCCACACCCTGTGGGTCAAACACATGGCCGAGCCCCTGGGGCGCGAACTCAGGCGGGTGTACGAAAAGCTGATCAACCTGCTGGAACTGGCCCAGGTCCGCGCTGCCAGCTACCGCGTGCTGCCGACGCCGGCCACCGTGCGCGCCAGCAGGCCGGCGCCGCCGGGCGGCGCGGGCGCGCCCCTCGCGCCGAAACCGGGCGGCACCGCCTCTCCCAGCCCGGTCGGCATCGGTTATGTGTCGGACGAGCCGGTGGCCAGGGTGCCCTCGCAATACGCCGACCTGTCCAACCATGACGTCAAGGACGCGCTGTTCCAGGATTTCCTGGTGCGCGGCGGCAGCCAGACCGGCCACGGGCTGACACCGTCCTATTACGCAACCATCGAGGAAGAGCTGAGGGCGCTCAAGGCAACGCCGGACTCGGCGCCGGCACCGCTGCAGGCGCGTGCGCAGCCGCAGCGCAGCAGCGACGAAGGCCATGACTACCAGGGCACCCGCAGCGACCCGACGCGGCCGCTGTTGCCGGCCGGCGAGGTCGATGCGGAAGAGGACCACGACGTCGACACGCCCGAAAGCGCCTCGCGCATCATCGATGTGCTGAGCCAGCTGAGCTCGCAGGTCTGGGGCGTGTACGGCCGTGCCCGCGAGCGCGCGCTGGTGCGCACGCAGCTCAAGAAGCAGGCCACCCATGTCGGCCAGGTGCTGGGCATGGAAGTGGTGCGCAAACTGGTCAACCAGGTGGCCCAGGATCCGCGCCTGTTGCTGCCGGTGCGCGAAGCCATCGTCGCGCTGGAGCCTTCGCTGTTGCGCCTGGCCATGATTGACTCGCGTTTTTTCAGCGACGAAAACCATCCCGGCCGGCGCCTGATGGAGCGCGTGGCGCAGCGCAGCTTCAAGTACAACAGCGAAGGCAGTCCCGGTTTCCAGGCATTTTTCAGTTCGGTGACCGAGGCCTTCAATGCGCTCAACGCGCTGGAGATCAGCGACGCCCGCCCGTTTGGCGAGGCCCTGGGCGACCTGCAAGCCATCTGGGATGCGCAGGACCGCGAGGAAAAATCCCAGCGCAGCAACATGCGCCAGACCATGCAGCTGGCCGAGGAGCGGCAAAGCCAGGCCGACCAGATCGCCTTCGACATGAGCATGCGCGCCGACCTCGACCATGTGCCCGGGGTGGTGCTGGACTTCCTGTTCGGCCCCTGGGCGCTGGTCATGGCGCATGCACGCCTGACCGACACGCGCCGCCAGATCGACCCCGGCGGCTACGGCTCGCTGGTCAGCGACCTGCTCTGGAGCGTCAAGCCGCAGGTCACGCTGAAGCGGCCCGCGCAACTGATAGAGATGATTCCCCGCATGCTGGCCAAGCTGCACGAAGGGCTGGCGTCGCTGGGGCAGGACCCGCGCGAGACCGAGGCGTTTTTCAGCACCATGGAAAAGCTGCACCGTCCGGTGCTCAAGCTGCGCCGCGTGCGCAGCCGCCGCGACGCCGTGGAGTCCGACGCCGCGCCGCTCGACGTCGCGCTTGCCGATGCCCCGGACATGGCCGGGCTGCTGCCCGCCACCCCCGAGCAGCGCAAGGCCAAGGCCGCCGGCCAGCCCTGGCTGGCGCCGCAGGAACTTGACGATGCCGGTTTCGAGGAGACGCTTCCTTCAGGGCCGGCCGAACTCGGCGACGACAGTGACCCGGACATCAGCGTGCTGCCGGTCGCGGATGAGGCCGACAGCGAAGCGCCCACTGAAACCGATGCAGTGAGCGCCGAGCAGCTTCTCGGCGGATTGCGCGAAGGCAGCTGGGTGGACCTGCATTCCAAACGCCGCTGGCTGCGCGCCCAGCTGATCTGGGCCAGCAACCGCGGCACGCTGTTCATGTTTGTCAGCCACGGCGGCCAGCCGCATTCCATGACCAAACGCAGCTGCGAAAAGCTGATCCGGCAAGGCCTGCTGCGGCCGGTGCAGACCCATGGCGTGGTCGCCCAGGCGCTGGACCAGCTGGTCAGGGAGGCGACACCGGTGGAGGCAGGGGATTCTTCTTCCTAGCTTCGTGCGTGGCGATGCGCATGCGGTCGGTGCAGGCCGTGACGCTGCGGCTGCAGGATGTTGCACGCAGTAGTTGGAACTCCCCACTCCCAACCCCCCGCCCTTCCCTCGCCCCGCTGGGCGAGAGAAGGGAGCCTCATTTGGCCGCATGCGCTGCGCTCGCGTGCAAACATGACTGACTGTTGGGATTCCCGTCCTTGAAGCGCTTCGCACTTCAAGGACTCCGGATTGGGTTCGGGGTTGGGTATTTGTCTTCTTTTCCCCCCACCCTTCTGTATGCGCCGAGGAGCGCAGGGCCAGACGGATCAGGGCGAGCGATTTTGAGCGAAGCGAGTCGAGCTCAACCCCGGCTGGACCGAGCACCGCAGGTTGCCCCTCGCAGCGACAGCGAAGAGGGGACGCAGACAGCAGGGACGCCTTTTTCTTTGCTTACTTTTCTTTGGCGAGACAAAGAAAAGTGAGTTGCCGCCGGGCAACTCCCGGCCAGCAGGTGCTGGCAAGCCCCAACACGCGGATATGCCGGAGACAGCAGTTCCAACTCCCCACTCCCTCCCCTAGCCCCTCCCTCGCCCCGCTGGGCGATGGAGGGGGACTTCATGTGGCCGCGTGTGCTGCGCTCGCGTGCAAACATGAGCGTTCGTTGGGATTCCCGTCCTTGAAGCGCTGCGCGCTTCAAGGACTCCGGATTTTTCCCCCGGGGTATTCGGATTTTTGTCTTCTTCTCCACCACCCGTCGGGCTGGGCCGAGGAGCGCAGCTGAAAACGGATCAGGACGGGCGATTGTCTGCGCCGACGGCGAGTTCGAGCCCGGCCCCGTTTTTGGCGAGCACCGGAGGTTGCCAGTAGCGAAGCGAAGGGACCCAGACCATCGGGTCGCCTTTCTTTTCGTTAGGCGGATTCAAACCCCAAGTGCAACAGTCGGGATTAGGCCAGCATCAGCCATGGCCTTGTTGTTGAAGAAGACCTCTGCAGGGCTTTTCCAGCCCAGGGTCTTGCGTGGCCTGATGTTGAGCTCCCAGGCCATGAGGTCAAGCTCGCGC
>CALRTF020000008.1:0-38462 GCA_943370985.1 Paenacidovorax caeni | reverse complement strand
CGGGGTGCAGGGAGCCGGCACCGGCCGGGGATTTCATCCCGCTGTCCAGCACATGCTGCTGGTCGGCCAGCAGGCCGGCACACACTGGCTGGATTCCCACCCGCCGCTGGCCGAGCGCATCCGCCGCATCTACGGCCGGGCCATGCCGGCGCTCCCCCCGGACGCCGAATCCCGGCACGATGCGCTGGCACCGACGCAGCCCGGCGCCTTGTTGTGAGCGCGCGCGAATAAGCACATCACAAAAGATTCGAACCGCAGGTCGTCCGCATCCCTGTTGCGTACTGGATACTCCCTATGGCCGGCCGGGCGCGGCGCGTTAAATTGGGTCCCGCAGAAACTATGAGGTACGACATGAAGACAACTGTTGCAACCGCGATGCTGGCGCTTTGCGCGCTGGCTGCGCCAACCCTGAGCCAGGCCCAGACGGCATCGGCCCAGGCGCTGTACACCCGCAGCCTGGCGGCCACCTGCGCCAACTGCCACGGAACGGACGGAAGGGCGGTCCAGGGCTCCAGCGTGTTGCCCCTGGCCGGGCTGGACAAAAGCTACCTCGTGGCACAGATGCAGGCCTTCAAGACCGGTACCCGCCCCGCCACCGTGATGCACCAGATCAGCAAGGGCTACAGCGACGCCCAGATCGACATCCTGGCCGGCTACTTCGCCGCACAGAAAAAATAAGGGAGATCCATCATGCAAAGACGCTCCTTCCTCCAGTCTTCTGCTGCCCTGAGCCTGCTTGGCCTGGGCGCCTGCGCCACGACTGCGGTGCCTTCGAAAGCCAAAGTGGTGGTGATCGGCGGCGGTTACGGCGGCGCCACCGCCGCCAAATATGTGCGGCTGCTGTCGGACTACAAAATCGATGTGGTGCTGATCGAGCCGCAGGCGGCTTTTGTCTCGTGCCCGATCTCCAACCTCGTGCTCGGCGGCAGCAAGCAGATCGGCGACATCACCACCGCCTACACCGGCCTCGGCAAGAACCACGGGGTCACGGTCGTGCGGGACATGGCCAGCGCGATCGATACCGCGAAAAGGACCGTCACGCTGGCCGGCGGCGCCACCATCGCCTATGACAAGCTGGTGGTATCCCCGGGCATCGACCTGATGTACAGCAGCATCGAGGGCCTGCAGCAGGCGCAGGCCGCCGGACAGATTCTCCAGGCCTGGAAAGCCGGGCCCGAGACCGTGGCACTGCGCAAGCAGCTGGAGGCCATGCCCGACGGTGGCGTCTACGCCATCACGATTCCCGAAGCGCCGTACCGCTGCCCGCCCGGCCCGTATGAACGTGCTTCGGTGATTGCCGGCTATTTCAAGGCCTTCAAGCCGCGCAGCAAGGTGCTTATCCTCGATGCCAATCCGGACGTGACGTCCAAGGGGCCGCTGTTCAAGAAGGTCTGGGCCGAGCAGTACAAGGGCATTCTGGAGTACCGCGGGCAACACAAGGCCACGGCGGTGGATGCCAAAGCCGGTGTGGTCAAGTTCGACGTGCAGGAAGACGTCAAGGCCCATGTGCTCAATGTGTTGCCGTCCATGCGCGCTGGCGCCATCGCGGTCCAGACGGGCCTGAACAACATGGCCAACAACCGCTGGTGCGGCGTCAACTACCAGAGCTTCGAGTCCACCGCTGCGAAGGACGTGTTTGTGCTCGGAGATTCGATCCAGATCGCGCCGGCCATGCCCAAAAGCGGCCACATGGCCAACAGCCATGGCAAGGTCGCAGCCGCCGCCATCGTGGCACAGCTGTCGGGCTGGGAGATCAACCCCGCGCCCATGCTGACCAACACCTGCTACAGCTTTGTGGACAACAAGAACGTGATCCATGTGGCCAGCGTTCACGAATATGTCGCCGCCGAAAAAACCTTCAAGACGGTGGCCGGCTCCGGCGGTGTCAGCGCGGCGCCCTCCGAGCTCGAAGGCGTTTACGCGCTGAACTGGGCCAGCAATATCTGGGCGGATACCCTGGTCTGAACAGGGCCCCGCCGGTCGTTCGTTTCGCGTCACGCCAGTCCCGCCGAAGGGGCGCTGTACCTTCGGGCAGGCAAAGCCCGCGGCTCCTGCTTGCCATGTCGACGCGAACCGGGGTCGCGTTGTGCTGGCTGGTCTAATAGGGGGTGGCCGCCCCTGTCGGGCGGCATCCCTGAGCTCCATGCAAGACACCCCGACCCAAATCCCCCTGTGGCGCCAGCTCCAGGGGGCTGCGTTTTTACTGATGGCGGTACGCGCCGGCCGCTCGATGACCGCCGCCCTCGAAGACGTGGATGCCGCGATCCGGCCCGGTGTGCAGGCGCTCGGTTTTCACGCACTGCGCCAGTTGGGGCGGGCCGAAGCCCTGCGCCAGCAACTGGCCAGCCGCCCGCCGCCGCCCGAGGCCGACGCCTTGTTGTGTGTGGCGCTGGCGCTGATCTGGACCGACGAGGGCGCGCCCTATACCGCCCATACGCTGGTGGACCAGGCGGTGGAAGCTGCCAAACGCAGTGAGGACACGCGCCACCAGGCCAGTTTCATCAATGGCTGCCTGCGTCGCTTCCTGCGCGATCGGGACATGCTGGTGGCCCAGACCGAAAAACACCCGCAGGCGGTCTGGAACCACCCGCAGTGGTGGGTGGACCGCCTGCGCAAGGACCATCCGGCGCATTGGCAGGCCATTCTGCGGGCCAACAACAGCCGGGCCCCGCTGACACTCCGGATTAATCAACGAAAAACGACGCCAGCCCTCTACCAGCAGGCGCTGGCAGCTATCAATACAGGAGCAGATTTTTCGGGCGTGCAAGGCCTCGTGCTGTCGAGGGCCCAGCCGGTCCCCTCACTGCCGGGCTACGCCGAAGCGCATTTTTCCGTGCAGGACGCGGCGGCGCAACTGGCCGCCCCCCTGTTGCTGGAAGGCCTGAAGGCGCCTCCCGGAGGCCGGTTGCGGCTGCTCGACGCCTGCGCCGCGCCGGGCGGCAAGACCGCCCACCTGCTGGAACTGGCCGATGCCGACGTGACCGCGATCGACATCGACGCGCGCCGCTGCGAACGCATCCGGCAGAACCTGCAGCGCCTCGGCCTGCAGGCCGATGTGCGTGTCGGTGACGCCGCGCGCCCGGATGTTTGGTGGGATGGCCAGCCCTACGACGGCATCCTGCTGGATGCGCCGTGCACGGCCTCCGGCATCGTGCGCCGGCACCCGGACGTGCGCTGGTTGCGCCGCCCCACCGACATCGCGCAACTCGCGGCCCTGCAAAGGCAGCTGTTCGATGCGTTGTGGCCCCTGCTCAAACCGGGCGGGCGTCTGCTCTATTGCACCTGCTCGGTTTTCCGGGCCGAAGGCGAGCAGCAGGCGCAAACGTTTGTTACGCACCACAAAGACGCCCATTTCATGCCGTCCCCCGGCCATTTGCTGCCCCAAAGTGGCGTGCCGGAGACGGTCTTCCCGGACAATTTGAAGGGTGACCACGACGGCTTTTATTACGCAGTTTTTGAAAAACGCAGCATGTGAACCGCTGCTGCGGGGGGTACTGGCGTTTTTCGCCTGCGTTGTGATGGCGTGTGCCGGCCCTGCAGCGCATGCGGCAGAAGTCACGCAACTGCGGATGGAGCGCTCGGACGATTCGGTCTACCTGTCCGCCGCCGTCCGCTTCGACTTGCCCATGGTGGTCGAGGATGCCCTGCTCAAGGGCATTCCCATGTTTTTTGTGGCCGAAGCCGATATCTACCGCGACCGCTGGTACTGGTATGACAAACGCGTGACCACCGCCACCCGCACCATGCGGCTGGCCTTTCAGCCGCTGACCCGGCGCTGGCGCCTGAACATCCTGCCCGGCGCGATCAGTGTGACCGGCCTTCGCGCCTCGCTGAGCCAGAACTACGACAGCCTGCCCGAAGCCATGGCCGCGATCCAGCGCATCTCGCGCTGGCGCATTGCCGATGCCGCTGAAATCGACGCGGCCTCCCGGCACAACGTCGAGTTCCGCTTCCGGCTGGACCTGTCGCAACTGCCGCGCCCTTTCCAGATCGGTGTAGCGGGCCAGCGCGACTGGACGATTGCCGTGGAAGACAGCAGGCAACTGGTGGCAGAGCCGATTCGCGACATCTCGCTGGCGCCCGATCCCGTCCGGGAAGTGGCCAAAGAGGCGGTGAAGTGAGCCTGAAACAGCAGGTGTCCTCGCTCAAAAGCAGCCCGGCCTTCCGCTGGACCGTTGGCGTCGGCGTGGGGGTGATGGCGGCGCTGGGACTGGTGCTGATGTTCCTGCTGACGCAGGCCACCGGCAATCGCGAGCTGTACGAACGCAATTACGTCCTGCTGTTTGCGCTGAACGTGGCGGTGGCCGGCTTGCTGCTGCTGGTGATCGGCTGGATTGTGCTTCGCCTGTTTCTGCGGCTGCGCAGGGGCAAGTTCGGCAGCCGGCTGCTGGTCAAGCTGGCGGCGATTTTTGCACTCGTGGGACTGATGCCCGGCATGATGATTTACGTGGTGTCCTACCAGTTTGTCTCGCGCTCCATCGAAAGCTGGTTCGATGTGAAGGTTGAAGGCGCGCTGGATGCCGGCCTGAACCTGGGTCGCGTCACGCTGGACACCCTCGCGGCAGAACTGGCGAACAAAACCCGGGTGGCCGCAGGCCAGCTCGCCCAGACCCCCGATGCCACCGCCGGCCTGGCACTGGAGCGCCTGCGCGACCAGCTGGCGGTCAGTGACGTGGTGTTGTGGTCTGCCTCGGGCCAGATGATTGCGAGCGCCGGCGATTCGCGTTACTCCATCAAGCCGGAACGTCCGCCCGGTCAGTTGCTGCGCAATGCGCGTGCGCAGCGCGTGGCCACGCAAATCGAGGGCCTGGACGAGGTGGCCCTGCCTGCTGCGGAGGCAGGCAGCGCCGAGCCCGGCACGATCGCGTCCCCCGGCGCGCCGGGGGACGCCAACACGGCGCCCCGTATCAAGGCGCTGGCGCTGGTCAGCAGCCCCGGCGTGGGCCTGTTCGGCGAAAACCGCTTCCTGCAGGTCACCGAGTTGCTGCCGGCGAGCCTGGTCGCCAACGCGATTGCGGTGCAGGAGGCCAATCGCGAGTACCAGGAGCGCGCCCTGGCCCGCGGCGGCCTGCGCAAGATGTACATAGGCACACTCACGCTCAGCCTGTTCCTGGCCGTGTTCGGCGCGGTGTTGCTGGCGGTGGTGCTGGGCAACCAGCTGGCCCGCCCCCTGCTGGTGCTCGCAGAGGGGGTCAAGCAGGTCGCGCAGGGCGATTTGACCCCCAAGGCTGCATTGCAGGGCAAGGACGAACTGGGCGGTCTGACCCGATCTTTTGCCGACATGACCCAGCAACTCGCCGATGCGCGTGGCGCCGTCCAGAAAAGCATGGACCAGGTCGACGCTGCCCGGGCCAACCTGCAGACCATTCTCGACAACCTGACGGCAGGTGTCATGGTGCTGGATCTTCACGGGCGCATCCAGACCAGCAACCCCGGCGCCACGCGCATCCTGCGTGTGCCGCTGGCCGCGTACCACGGCCAGCCCCTCCGTGAGGTCCCCGGCATGGCGGCTTTTGCGCAAGGCGTGCAGGCCCAGTTCGACACCTACTTCGGCGAAAACACCCTGCACGGCATCGAACACTGGCAGCAGTCCTTCGAGCTCAACGCGGCGCAGCCCGGCACACCTGACAACGCCATCACGCTGATTGCCCGTGGCGCCAAGATGCCAGGCAACGAGTGTTTGCTGGTGTTCGACGATGTGTCCGAGATGGTCTCGGCCCAGCGCGCCCAGGCCTGGGGCGAGGTGGCGCGTCGCCTCGCCCATGAAATCAAGAACCCCCTGACGCCCATCCAGCTGTCGGCCGAGCGGCTGGAAATGAAACTCACCGGCAAGGTGGCCGAGCCCGAGCAGATCCTGCTGACCAAGTCCGTCAAGACCATCGTCGACCAGGTCGACGCCATGAAGCGCCTGGTCAATGAGTTCCGCGACTATGCGCGCCTGCCGGCAGCCGAACTCAAGCCGGTGGACCTCAATGCGCTGGTTCATGACGTGCTCCAGCTCTACGCCAGCGACAACGCGGTGGTGCCGGTGCAGACCGAGCTCGACCCCAACTGCCCCGAGATCAAGGCGGATTCACAACAGATTCGGCAGGTCATTCACAACTTGTTGCAAAACGCCCAGGACGCGCAGGAGGGGCTACCGGCCGGGCGCACGGCGCTGGTCACGCTCAAGACCGAGTATTCGCCGAGCTCGCGCCGGGTGCGCCTGACGGTGCGCGATAACGGCGGCGGCTTCCCCGAACACATCCTGAAACGGGCGTTTGAGCCCTACGTCACCACCAAGGTCAAGGGCACCGGTCTGGGCCTGGCCGTGGTCAAAAAAATTGCCGATGAGCACGGTGCCCGCATCGATATTTCAAATCGGGTGGTCGACGACGTCGTGCAGGGCGCCCAAGTATCGTTATCATTCGCGGTTGTGACTTAACAACACTTGCAGGGCGCGGATTGCAGCGCTGCCGCAAGACCGACAACTGCTGGTTAGGGATAGCGATTCATCATGGCAAATATTTTGGTGGTTGACGACGAGCTGGGCATACGCGACCTGCTGTCGGAAATTCTCAACGACGAAGGCCATCAGGTCGAACTTGCTGAAAACGCTGCCCAGGCCCGCGCCGCGCGCGGACGGGCCCGCCCCGACCTGGTGCTGCTGGACATCTGGATGCCCGATACCGATGGTGTCACGCTGCTCAAGGAATGGTCATCCAGCGGCCTGCTGACCATGCCGGTGATCATGATGAGCGGTCACGCCACCATCGACACGGCCGTCGAGGCCACCAAAATCGGCGCGATGGCTTTCCTCGAAAAACCCATCACGCTGCAAAAGCTGCTCAAGGCGGTTGAGCAGGGCCTGGTCAAGGCAGCGGGACGCAAGCCGCTGGCCCCGCAGGCTACCGTGCTCCATGCGGCTGAACTGACGGTGGAAGCCGCGATGACGGGCGGTGTGGCGGTGGCGGTGGTTGAACTCGGGCCGCAGGCGACACAGAGTTTCCTGCTGGAAAAGCCGCTGCGTGATGCGCGTGATGAATTTGAAAAAGCCTACTTTGAATTCCATCTCGCCAAGGAAGGCGGCTCCATGACGCGCGTGGCCGAAAAGACCGGGCTGGAGCGCACCCACCTGTACCGCAAGCTCAAACAACTGGGCGTCGACCTGACCCGCGGCAAGCGCGCAGCCTGATATATAATCTTAGGCTCAGGCCCGGTAGCTCAGTCGGTAGAGCAGAGGATTGAAAATCCTTGTGTCGGTGGTTCGATTCCGCCCCAGGCCACCATCTTTCTTTCTCAAGCGGTTCCGCTGAAGCTCAAGGTCCTTGCAAATCAAGGACTTAGCCTGAAAAGGCGGCTCAGACGGTGTCGCCAAATCCCACCAAGTCCCGCATTTGCGTGTACCCACGCCGGTACCCCAGACTGTGTTTCATCAACAGTCTTTTTCTGGGTACCAAAATGGGACGTCTCAACGACCTGAAGATCAAGTCCGCGAAGCCGCGCGACAAGGAATACTTGCTGGCTGACGGGGAGGGCCTCTACCTTCGCGTGCGGCCCACCGGCAAGGCATGGGCCTTTCGATATCGGAGCGGCACCGAGGAGGTGAAGCTCAGCCTCGGCGCCTACCCGGCGGTGCCGCTGGCCGAAGCACGTACCAAGGCGCGGATTGAAGCCGGCAAGCTTGCCGCCGGGATCGACGTGCGCCTGGCCCGGCGTGAGCAGGACGAGAAGCGACGCGTCCAGCGCCTCAACACTTTCGAGCTGCTGGCGCGAGCCTGGCATGCACAGGCGCAAAAGGACCGGCAGTGGTCGACCGGCTACGCGCAAAAGGTTCTGCGCCACCTCGAAGTCCACGTCTTCCCCTGGCTGGGGGGCTTGCCCATGCCCTCCATCCTTCCGACGGAGGCGGTTCGCTGCCTGCACCGGATCAAGGATCGCGGGACGCTCGAAACGGCACTGCGGGTGCGCGAAGCCATGATCCATGTGTTTCAGTACGCGGTGGACGTTGGCGCGCTTGAGCCGGCGGCGAACTTCATGAATAGCCGCACAGGGGGCCTGCCGCCGCCGCGCTCTCGGCACTATGCGGCCATCACGGATGCCGGCCAACTCGCGCAGCTTCTGCGTGACATCCAAGCCTACAACGGCAATATTCTCACGCGCATGGCGCTGCGGCTGATGCCCATGCTGTTTCAACGCCCTGGCCAGCTCCGCCTGTCGCACTGGGAGGATTTCGACCTGGATGCGGCCATCTGGCGCTGCCCGCCCGAGAAGATGAAGCTGCGAGAGTGGCAAAAGCGCGACGTGCGCACGCCGGCCCACTTGGTGCCATTGCCACGGCAAGCCGTGGCCATCCTTCGTGACATCCTGCCGCTGACGGGCCCAGAGGGGCCAGTGTTCCGCAGCATCTCGCGCCGTTCCGAAGCAAGCCGCTACATGAGTGACAACACCGTCAACGCAGCACTGCGCACTATGGGCTACGACACCAAGGAGGACATCACGGGTCATGGTTTCCGGGCGACTGCTCGAACACTGATCCGTGAACTGCTCGGCTGGGATCGCGAGGTCATAGAGCGCCACTTGGCGCACGTGTCCGACGAGGAGCTAGGGGGAAGCTATGACCGAGCCGTCTTTCTTGAGCAGCGTCGGGAAATGGCGCAGTCTTGGGCTGATTTGCTGGACGACCTGGAGGCTGGACGCGAGGTCGTGCCCATGCTACGAGAAGTCCGAGTTGGTGCTACGGCTGCGCGCCAGCCATCGGGAGCCGGCGGCCTGCAGCGGCTTGCGGTGGCGTAGGGGCGGTATAGCAGGCCGGGTCCTCGATCCAGCATTGCAGCGCCTCTCTGGCCCAACCAGAGGCCTTGCCACCCAGATGGACTGGAGCAGGGAACCGGCCCTCCGCGATGCGCCGGTAGATCGTGGACCGGCTTAGCGACGTGATTCGCACCACGTCGCGCAGCCGGTAGTAGGCTGGCTGTGCTTTGCTGGTCACCGGCGGCGGTGGGGGCGGGGGGAAGATCATGCAAGCTCCAATAGGCAGTAAGGAATGCGTGCAAGCATGCGTTAGATGGTGGTTCGGATAAACCCAGAGCGTCGCAGGCCGTCGCAGCCAGTCGCAGCCCGCCAGCTAGTGGACCCGGTGCGATACTGGCGACCTATCTAGCGCGTCGTCCAAAGTTTTACATGTCCGAACTGTCGTATGCCCCAGAGACGCGACTCGTCGCGTTCATCGACATTCTTGGTTTTAAGGACCAAACGAAGCGCTGCTTGGACGACCCCGAGTTGCTCAAGGCGCTGGACCGCGGCTTGGCATCGACGGACATGCTGTCGGAGCCCTATCAAGGCTACACGACGAGTGTCCGGATGTTCAGCGACTGCATTTGCGTGTCTTCCCCATTCGAACCGAACAATGTTTTCAAGTTCATCTACACGATCGAGGCCGTACAGATGAACCTAGCATGCGCCGGTGTGTTCATGCGCGGAGGCATTGCGATCGGGCGACATTTTGAGAGCCCGAGAATGATCCTGTCCGAGGGTTTAATTGAGGCCTACCAACTCGAGAGCACGCAAGCGAAGTTTCCGCGCATCCTCTTGTCGGAGGCCACGGCTGCGCAAATTGTTGAGGCAGCAGGGCAAGTCACCGAACCAGACTCATGGGATGGGGGCCCCTCGAGTTTTGGCGTTGATCCGGATGCTCACCTGCGACGCGACCAAGATGGTTTCCGCTTCATCTCGTATTTGATGTCTCTGAGGCGGATCGACAGGTCTGCCATGGTCGACATGTACATCACCTCTCATCATGAGGCGGTTCGCGATTGGGTGAAAGAGGGCCGGGAGCGCAACCTTCCGGAATCCATACGGGCAAAACATGAATGGGCTCGGACATATCACAACGCGATGATTCGTGAGCTCCTCCCCCTAGGCGGCGGCGAGGACGATATTCCGGAAGAATGAGTCGTCGCCAGCTAATTGCTGGACCCAAGCGCTCGAAGTAGTTCGCTCCGCTTGCACTCCTATTCGGAACCCGAGTCCGGGCAAGTCCAACGCCGCTCATTGGAAGTCGTTGAGACTTGCCGGTTGCGCGCCGACAGTGCGGCGAGATGAAACTTACCTCCCGTGGCGTGAGGTAGCACACCCAGCGTCAATTCCGAAACCTGGAGCTTGCCGCGCTCGGGGAGACAATACCGTGCACGAGAGTGCGAAAACGCACATCACAGAATAAGGGTTGCCGATGCCGAGGACATATCCAATTCGTTTTGGGGAGCAAGGAAAGTACGAACTAACCGAGTTGGCACTCAAGCACATCCTCGTCGGCGAGACTGCGGTTCGTCCGGTCAATGCGCTCGGCGTGCGCGCCGCAGAGGTGGTCCTATCTGGAGGACTTCACACCTGGGACGGCTGGGAAAATCTGTTGAAACAACATACGGGCGTGGTGCACCTTCTTGAGTACGACGCGGATCGGCACGACGACTGGTTCTACGCCCGAGAGCTTCAGAACGGAGTTATCACGCTGAAGATTCCGCGGAAGATGTTCACGGGCGACGCGGCCGGCATCACGATGAAACCCGACATCAACTACACGTCCGGATACCTCTGGAAGACGTTATACCCCCTGGGTTACTCGGAGGATGACGTAATTAAGGTCTTAACCGAAGCGTTCGACAACCTGGATCGGGAGGATTCCAGGCCTCCGACAGCAGAGCAGCCGGCCGGTGTGCTCTACGGCTATGCACTGCTGGACGATCCTTTCAAGACCATGAAAGTGCGCATACAGGTTAGAGGAAGCCAGGTTCAATCAGCCTTCCCCGCCTGGGAGCAGCCTGCGACGGGAAACAACGGCAAACCCTATTCGCATTCGCACTCGATCAACTTCAATGTCGCCGGGTCAACTGTTAAACACGAGCAATATGCGACGGCGTGGGGGCCGGTGTTTCCGGAAAACCACTTCAGTATGCGGGAGCTGCTGAATCTCACTCCAGCTTTTATTCTGCGAAGACCGCGGCGCGATTCCGCGATCAGCATAGACAACTGGCGTGAAACACGTGAGACCGAGTTGATGGCGATGGAGGCCACGATGACGCTTGGTGAACTTCAGCAAATCGAGACCTATTTGCGCGACTACGTTTGCAGCAAGGACCCGTACAGCGTGCAGGCGAACCTATACCTTCACTACGCAGAGGAAATTCGGCGCAATGATGCCCTCTTCAACGGGGCACAGGTGCTGGAAAATGTGGCTGAGTGCATACAGGTACTGACCCACAGCGACCTGCGACATGGCACCCGGCGGGCAACGGACGCGATGGTGCGATTTCTCGGAATGGCCATCGTGCATACCGGCGGGCTCAGCACGCTGATGTTCAAGAGAGTTCTTGGCGAGTTCGTCGAAGCCGCTGCCGGGCATCACGACGAGACGTCACTTCGCGAGTTCTTCGCCGCACTGGCAGTGTCACCATGCCGTGCGACTCTGTACACGGAGTTCGATCTCAACCCGTTCGTGAAGAAAAATGATGAAATTGGCTGGTCTGTCATCGGGGGCTCAGAGGTCGACATCGAACTGAAACCCGAACACCTCTACGAGTTCATCGCCATGAATCTTGGAGAGAACTACATGCTGCTCTTCTCCAAGGATCAGCGTCTCGCAATCGCACGGGGATTTTTCACCCGGCCCGAGCAGCAGGAGATGGTGGCCGACGCCATGGCATTCCTGTCTGGTATCGACTTCCAGTTCTTCATGCCAGCGCGTTTGGAGCCCGCGCAGCTCGCGACGAAGTCTCCGCCTGCTGAAGACGATCTAATCGCCGTCGCAAGGGACTACGGGCGCATGCTGGTGTTGTACAGACAGCGCGTGGTGATGGAGGACGTCGCCGCGTATGAAGCCCAACCCGACTACGAGCAGGCGGGTACTTTGGAGTTTTTCAACCTCATTCGCCAGAAACACAAACGTCAATTCGTCCTCAGCATGCACGAGGGCATGCTAAACGAGCTAATCGACTATGCCGACAGCGTGGGCTATTTGAAGCTTAAGGCCAAGGTGGAGATGATGCTAAAGCAGCTTCCAAAAGAGGCCGTTCCGATGCCGAAGCCGGTTCCCGACTACATCATGGAAGGCCGTGATCGGCCTGCCGCATTTGGAGGCGACACGGACGCCTTGGTTCGAACGATCTTGGGCGACGGCGGGGACTCTGCGTCGCTCGAATGATCAGATGTTGAAAGAATTGAAGTGCTTGGACTGTCTCTCGTGGGCAATTCCATCACCCTCTCATTGAGGAGGTTCAGGGAGCCGAGCCCCCTTTGCCTGCTTTGCTTTGAAAGCGCGATCGCGCGCCATGAAAGCTTCCAGCATGTGCGGGACGAGGGAAGCCGCGTCAACCGGCTCGCCGTAGGTCTGCGAATGCTGAGCCGCATAGCGGTCGAGCATGGCCTTGAGGTCGGCAGGCATGGTGACGGTAAGCTTCACCGTCGCCGCCTTTGGCAATGGGCCAAGGCGGAGTTGGGCTGCGCTCACTGCGACGATCCCCGCTGGAAGAACAATGGCTGATACGGCCGCAGCACCAGGTCCTTGCTCACCATCACCCGCATCGGAAAGCCCGGCCGGATCGTCAGCGTCGGCTGGACGCTCATGTTGCGCTTCGTGATCTCCTGCCCGACTTGATTCACTGTCTCCTGGGCGCTCTCGCGCCCGGCGACGACGATTCGGTTGCCATCGGTGCGGCTCTCAGGCGTCGCCAGCTCCGCGCCGATCCCCAGCAGCGTAGACAACGCAGCGCCGGTCAGGATGCGGTCCCAATGCCAATCGACTCCATCCTCAAGCCCGGCGTAGCCGGCAGGGTCGATGCCGGGCAGACGGTCCAGTGCTACGGACGACGTGTCAGGCAGGATCAGCCGCGTCCACACCAGCAGCACGCGACGCTGGCCGAAAGCTACCTGGCTGTCGTAGCGCCCGATCAAGCGCGAGCCCTGCGGAATTAGTAGATGGCGGCCCGTGGCAGTGTCGTAGACCGCCTCGGATACGTTGGCAATGACCTGACCCGGCAAGTCGGAGTTGATGCCGGTCACCAGCGCCGCCGGGATGATCGTGCCTGCCATCACCTGGTAGGGCGACGCCGGCAACTGCAAGTTCCCGGGGTTGCGCGTCGACGTGTCGCCGGCCTTCGCGATGAATGTCTCCTTCTGATCCTGCCGGCTCTGCACCGCCGTCGAATCCGAGGGCTGCGCTGCGGTGGCAGTGGTCCCCATCGGGTTGAACGGCTGATTGCCTGAAGCGAGCGCCGAAGGGTCAGCGGCGGCCTGTGCGGCGCCCGGCTTCGGTCCAGTGTTGCTGCCAGCGCTTCGAAAAAACACAGACGACCGCGCCGCCTCTTCGGCCGCCAGTCGCTCGGCTTGCGCTGGATCGACGCCGCCACCTGGCGGGCGCATCTCCATCGGCTGCTGCGCCTTGACGATGGCCGGGCCCAGGTCGCCAGGCAGCGGCTCGCCCAGCACGGGCGGCGCCTGCTTCAAGGCCGGCGGAAGTCCACCATAGTCCTTAGGCAGCTTGTCCAAATTCTCGGCGCGCGAAACGCGATCGACGTTGTACAGCTCGGAGCCCGGATTGCGCTCGCGCTTGTTCGACTGCAGCGACCACAGGGTGCCACCAAGCACGGCAGCGGCCAGGGCACCGGCACCGACCGCCAGCACGCGGCGGTTCAGGCGCGTGACGGGACGCGGCGAGGCACGCAAGGCCACGGAGTCGGGAGCGACCTTCGGGGCTGCGGCTGGCACCGCATCGGGCTTGTCGGACGTGCCCATGCTCAGTTCCTCCGTGTGGCGCCCGCACTGGCACCATCCGTACGCTCGATGCGTACCACCTGCGCCTTGTCGCCGCCCAGCCGCAGCTCGGCCGCACCGAACAGCCGGTCCACGATGTAATAAGGCGGACGGAAGCGGTAGTTCACCAACTGCCCATCGCCCTGCGGCCCAATCACGAAAAGCGGAGGCAATTCGCCCTGCGCGATGCCACCTGGGAACTGGATGTAGACGCGCTCGCCGTCGTCGAAGGCGCGCAGTGGCTTCCATGGTGGGCTGTCGCCGCTCACGGCATAGCGGAACCTGATCTGCTCCAGCGTCATGCCTGTTTCCACCGGCACGCTAGTCTGGGCCTGTTGCGCCTGCTTTTGCAGGGCCAACATCCGGTCCTTCGGATAGTCCCAGGACACGGAAGCCATCCAGGCCTGCGGCGTCGAGGAGAGTTCGAGCAGGTAAGTGCGACGGTTTGTCGTCACCACCAGGTTAGTCTTCAAACCGATGCGCGTGGGCTTCACCAGGATGTTCACGCGCAGCGTTGGACCCGCACCGCTAGCAGTATCGCCAACGATCCAACGTACCGTATCGCCGGCCGAGACGGTCACCAGTTCCTCGCCCTGCTGGAGGGCGATGACGGTCACGCGTCCCGGGCTGGTGTAGACCTGATAGAGAGCGCCATCGGCATAGGGCCAGACCTGGATCGCGTTGATATAGCCTTCGCGCGTCGGTGCGATGCGCGCCTCTGCGTTGGCGCGTGAGACGCGCAGCTTCTCGTCCGCGGATTCCGGCGCCACCTTCGCGTCAGACTCGCTCGGTAGTGCCTTCATCTGCTCGGGCAACGGCAAGGGCTTCGGCACCTCAACCACCTCGATAGGCTTCGGCGGTTCGGGCAGCGGCTGAGCGACAACGGCAACGGGCTCATCCAGAGAGATCGTCGGTGGCGGCTTGCCCTGCGTAGCGCAGCCAGCAAGGGCAAGCAAGAGCACCGGAAGTACGGATCTGGGGAAATGTGTGTTCACGGCTTTGTTCCTTTCATTGCATCGGTGGCTTCGAGTTCACGGCTCCAGGACAGGCCGTTGACGTAGATGCCCAGCGGGTTCTTGCGCAGGCGCTGTTCGGTGCGGGGCGGCTGCAGCACGACGGACAGCACGGCGGTCCAGCGCTCCGTGCCCGAGGGCGCGCCGTTCGCATAGCTGCGCTCGATCCAGCGCACTTGGAACGATGTTTCGCTGGCCCGCACCACGCTCGTGACTTCGACCGCCACCGAGCTCTGCCCGATGCGCGAGAACGGATCGTTTGCCCGCGCGTAGTCGTTCAAGGTGGCTGCGCCACGGTCAGTCGTGTATTCGTAGGCTTCAAGCCAGTTCTGCCGCACTACGATCGGGTCGATGGACAGCGAGCGGACGTCGGTGACGAAGCGTGCCAGGTGGTGCGCGATCTGCGCGTCGTTGGGTTTGTAGGGTGTTGAAGCCTCACCCACGGCACGCACCTGGCCGGCGTTGTCCACCTCAATGACGAACGGTGTCACGATGGACTGGGCCGAGCGCCACACAAGGCCACCGGCCATCAACAGCGCAAGTGACAGGCAACCGAAGGCCATCAGGCGCCAGTTCTTCGCCTGCACACGCGCGCTGCCGATGCGCTGGTCCCAGACCTGCGCGGCGGCCTGGTAGGGGGTGACGGGCTCGGGCGTCGCCGAGTACCGCACCTGAGGTCGTTTAAAGATCATCGGAACTCCTAAGAATTTGATTCATCGCGCAGGCTCGGGCTGGCGCCGCTGCCGCCGGCATCGCCCGAGCGCAATGCGTGCGCGGCCGTTGTGGCCGCGTGCGTTATCTGCTGCTTACGGCGCATTTGCTTGGCCCATGCGGGTTCGGTCGCTGGTGCGCTGGCTTCGCCTGCGTCCGCCACCTTGGCCGCAGCAGGTGCGGCTGCGTCGGCGACGAAGCTCGCCACGCCGTCCTTGACCGCCTTGGCGCCCCACGCCATTCGCTGACCCATGGCACTGGCGCCACTGCGCGCGACGTTGGCCAAGCCAGCGCCTGCCCCGCGCGCGCCACCAGTGCCCGATGCGGAGGCACCGGCCTGGTAGGCCGACGTCGCCCCGCTGGCCATCGAACTGGCAGACCGGGCCGCGGCGGCGCCGCCGCCAATAGCGGCTTTCGCAGCACCAGGCGCCATACGCGCGCCCGCAGCCACCGCCGAACCAACTCCCGCCACGGCCGCGCCGCCGGCAACGGCCAGCCCTGCGGCACCTAGCGCAGTCCCCGCCGCGGCCCCTGCGCCAAGTTGCGGTGCACCGGACACCAGTCCAGTGGCGATGCCCGGTCCGAAGATGCCCAGTCCCAACATCGCCAGGGCGGCCAGCATGATGACCAGCGCATGGTCGATAGACGGCTCGGTGCCGGGCGGCACGGTGAACTCGGCGAACAGGCCTGTACCAATACCGACGATCACGGCCAGCACCAGCACCTTGATGCCTGAGGACACCACGTTGCCCAGCACTCGCTCGGCCAGGAATGCGGTTTTGTTCCACAGTGCGAACGGCACTAGTACGAAGCCCGCGAGCGTGGTTAGCTTGAACTCGATCAGTGTCACGAAGAGTTGCACCGCGAGCACGAAGAAACTCACGATCAGCACCAGCCACGCCAGGAACAGCACGGTGATGACGTCCAGATTGGCGAATACCTCCGGAAACCCCGTCAGCTCGCTGATCTGCCGCATGATCGGCGCGCCAGCCTCCACGCCCACCCGCGCCAGCCGGCCCGGTTGCAGCAATTCGCCTTGCGTCATCGACGAGCCGGACGCCACCAGTCCCAGCCCAGCGAACGATCGGAACACGATGCCCGACAGGCTGTTGAAGTTGTTCAGAATGAAGGCGAACGCGCCGACGTAGAGCACCTTCTTGACCAGCTTGCCGATCACGTCGTCGCCGCCGCCGCTCGCATTGCTCATCGCCCAAAAGAGGCCTGCAAGCGTCATGTCGATCGCGACCAGCGTGGCCGTCAGAAATCCCACCTCGCCGCCCAGCAGGCCAAATCCGGAATCGATGTACCGTGAGAAGACGTCCAGGAAGCGGTCGATGACCGACAAGTCGTTCATGCTTATTCCTTGGCTACCGGCGCTGAAGCTGCAGGCGTGTGCTTCGGCCCGCCACTACCAAAAAAGCGTCGGCGCGTGGCCTCGGCAACCGCATTGCACTGGGCATCGCCGACCTTGGCCCAGTCTGCCTGGCACCTCGCGCGCAACTCTCGCAGGCGTTCGGGATTGGCAACCAGCGAATCGACAGACTCGAAAGGGATGGGCTTGCCGCAAGCCTGCAGGGCGGCAAGAACTACGAGCAAGAGCTTCCGCATGCGTCCCCTTAGTTGCCGTAGAAGTTGACCGTTTGGGGGGTGTACGGCGTGCCGTCGCCCTGGAAGCGTCGACGCACCTCGCGCGCGCGCTCCTGCACCGCCACCTGCCGCGCCTGCTCCAGCGCCGTAGCGCGGTCCTGCGTGATTTGCAGCTGCTGCGCTTGCATGGCTTGGCGTGACTGCAGGGCCAGTAGCTGGTTGGTCGCTTGCATCGCTTGCAAGGCACCCGTGGCCGACTGGCTGCGGTTCACCAAGTCCGTCAAGGTTCGCTCGTCCGAGGTGAAGTTCTGCACAGCTTGCGACTGCACCTTGGTCGCGGTCCGCAGGGCTTCGAGCGAATGGGTCCAGCGCGTGCGCGCATCGGTCGCCATCTGCGTGCCAGAGATCGCCGCCGAATACGATTCCGGATACAGCCGACGAAAATCCGTCTCCATTTGCGCAACGTTGAAGGCCAGCCCCTGGCCCTGTTGAATCAACTGGTTCGTCGCCGACAGGGCGGCACGCAGCTCGTTGAGCGCGCTGAAATCCAGGCTGGTCAGATTGCGCGCCTGGTTCATCAGCGACTGCGCCTGGTTCTGCAGTTGCTTGATCTGGTTGTTGATCTGCTCAAGGGTGTTGGCGGCGGTCATGATGTTCTGGGCCAGATTCGTCGGGTCGATCACGACCCATTGAGCATGCGCGACGGGCACAAGCGCCAACAGCGACGCCGCAGCGGCGGCGAGTAGGTGTTTCTTCATGGTGAGTTCTCCTGAGGTAATAGGGGAAAGGATGGAAACGACGGGATGAGGTTGGCGGCCCAGTCGAGGCCGCGACTACGCAGCCAGGCCGCTGCGAAGTCCGAGGAGGCTGAGCTGCCGGATACGGCGTCCAGGGCCCGTTGGTCTTCCGGTGTGGAGGCGCCAGCGAAAGCCAGCGCCACCGGCCCAAGCCCAAGGTCGAAGACACGGTTGCCCAACCGCGACTGGTAGTAGTAGTCCCGCTTGGGCTGCGATGTCGCGACGATCTCGATCTGCCGGCCGTTGAGACCGAAGCCTTCGTAGATTGACCGGATTTGCGGCTCGGTCGCCTGCGGGTTCGGCAGGAAAATGCGGCTCGCACAGCTCTCCACGATGGCTGGCGCAATGGTCGAATCCTTGATATCGGCGAGCGACTGCGTGGCGAAGATTACCGAGACGTTCCTCTTGCGCAGCGTCTTGAGCCACTGGCGGATGCGCGAGGCGAATACCGGGTCATCAAGAAAAAGCCAGGCCTCGTCGAGGATCAGCAACGTCGGCGCACCGTCGAAGCGCTCGTCGAAGCGAGCGAACAGGTAGCCCAGCACCGCCAGCACGGCCGCCTTGCTGTGCATCAACTCTTCCATCTCGAAGCCCTGCACTGACGCGGAGCCGAGCCGGTCTACGTCGGCGTCGAGCAATTTACCGTGGGCGCCACCCAGCACGTAGGGCTGCAGGGCTTGCCGCAAGGCGTTGGACTGCAGCAGCACCGACAGCCCGGTCATGGTGCGCTGCTCCACGGGTGCGCTGGCCAAGCTATTGAGCGCGGACCAGACGGCGTCCTTCTCGGGCGGGCCTACGGCGATCCCTTCCTGAATCAAGCGCCCTTCAATCCACTCGGCCGCCCAGGTGCGGTAGCGATCCCGGTCGATGCGCGCCAAAGGCTGGAACGCAATGGCGCCGTCAGTGCCGAGGTCGTAGTGCTCGCCACCGAGCCCAAGGATGGTGGCTCGCATCGAGCGCCCCATGTCGAAGGCGAAGATGCGCGAACCCGGGTAGCGGCGGAACTGCATCGCCAGCGTGGCGAGCAGCACCGACTTGCCCATGCCGGTCGGTCCGACGATCAGGGTGTGACCCACGTCGCCGACGTGCGTGACCAATCGGAACGGCGTCGCACCGTCGGTGCGGGTGACGATCAAGGGCGGGCCGTCGAGATGTGCATTGCGCTCCGGCCCAGCCCACACGGCCGACACCGGCATCATGTGTGCCAGGTTCAGCGTTGAGACGATGGGCTGGCGGACGTTGGCGTAGGCGTGGCCCGGCAGCGACGACAGCCATGCGTCAACCGCATTCAGGGTCTCGGGAATGGTGACGAAGCCCCGTCCCTGGATCGCCCGTTCCACCGCGCGCAGCTTTTCGTCGGCTGCGGTCGCGTCGGCCTCGAGAACGGTCACGGTGGCTGTGACGTAGCCGAAGGCCACCTGATCGCCGCCCAGCTCCTGCAGCGCCGCGTCGGCGTCCGATGCCTTGTTGGACGCGTCCGAGTCAACCAGCGGGCTCTCCTGCTGGAAGATCGTCTCGCGCAGCAGCGCGACGATGTTCTTGCGCTTGGCGAACCACTGGCGGCGCAGGCGGCGCAGTTCTTTCTCCGCCTCGGACTTGTCCAGGCACAGGAAGCGCGTGCTCCAGCGGTAGGCAAAACCCAGACGGTTCAGGTCATCCAGCAAGCCCGGCCAAGTCGATGCCGGAAACCCGCGTACCGAGAGCACCCGCAGATGCTGATTCCCCAACATCGGCGCAAAGCCGCCCACCAAGGGTTGGTCAGCCAGCAGCGCGTCCAGATGCATCGCCACCTCGGGCATGGCGACCGCATGCCGGCGCGTGGAGACGCAGCCATGCAGGTAGGTGAGGGTCTGCGCGTCGTCGAGCCACGATGCCTCCGGCATCACGCCTTCAAGCAAGCCGAAGAGGCGTTCGGTCTCGGAGACAAACGCTTCAAGCCGTTCGCGCCAGTCCACACCCTCGGTGCGCTTGTTCTCGTACAGCAGCCGGGCGGCACGGGCCGTCGATTCCTCGGGCGGCAAGTACAGCAATGTCAGGTGGTAGCTGCTTTCGAAGTGACTGGCGTCCTCTTCGAACGCGGCGCGGCGTTCTTCATCGACCAGCCAGGACAGCGGCTCCGGGAAAACCGATTCTGGGTAGTCAGCAGCTTCACGGCGCTCGGCATCCACGAACAAGGCCCAGCCGGAGCCAAGACGCCGCAGCGCGTTGTTGAGGCGCGCGGACGTAGCGACCAACTCTCCCTGCGTCGCGCTGTCCAGATCCGGCCCGCGGAACCGCGCCGTGCGCTGAAATGAGCCATCCTTGTTGAGCACGACTCCCGGCGCCGCCAGTCCGGCCCACGGCAGCCAGTCGGCCAGCAAGGCCGGGCGTTTGCGGTATTCGGTGAGGTTCAGCATCGTGACCTCACACGTCCAGCAACTGCCGGTGTTTGATGTGGCGCGCGAAGACCTGCATGAACTGCGGGTCCAGGCGCGCACCCCAGACAGCCAGCGAGTGCCCGACGATCCACAACACGAGGCCGGGCAGCCAGAGCTGCAGGCCCAAGCCGACGGCGGCGGCCAGCGTGCCGTTGGCGATCGCCACCGTGCGCGGCGCACCGCCCAGCAGGATGGGCTCGGTCAAGGACCGGTGCAGCGGCACCTCAAACCCGGCGATGGTCCCGATCGCGCTCATGCCAGGACCGCCCCACCCGTGAAGCTGAAGAAGGTCAGGAAGAAGCTGGACGCCGCGAAGGCAATCGACAGTCCGAACACGATCTGGATCAGCTTGCGGAAGCCGCCGCTGGTGTCGCCGAAAGCCAGCGCGAGGCCCGTGGCGATGATGACGATCACCGCGATGATCCGCGCCACCGGTCCCTGGATGGATTCGAGCACCGATTGCAGCGGCGCCTCCCAAGGCATGTTCGAGCCCGCTGCGTGCGCGGGAAGCGCCACGGCCAGCAGCAGTGCAGCCGTCGCAGCAAAGTGCAGAAACGGTTTTACGGGAATGCGTGTAGTCGTCATGAGGGATCTCCTGTGGAGGAAGGGTTGGACGGGGGCAGGGACGGGAAGGAAGACAGCTCGGTATCGAGCTGGTAGCCGTGGCTGTCATGGCCGACGACGCGCGCGATCTCGCGCACGCGACGCGCGCGGCCCCGGCCGGCGATGAAGACGATGACGTTGACGGCCTCGGCGATCAGAGCGCGAGGGACGGTCACGCTGACCTCCTGCACCAGTTGCTCCAGCCGCGTGAGCGCGCCGTGTGCCGAGCCTGCATGAACGGTGGCAATGCCGCCGGGGTGCCCGGTACCCCAGGCCTTGAGCAGGTCCAGTGCTTCGGAGCCGCGCACTTCGCCGACGACAATGCGGTCCGGTCGCAGCCGCAAGGTGGCGCGCACCAGGTCAGCCATGGTGCTCACGCCCGGCTCGGTGCGCATGCCGACGTGGTCGTCGCTGCGGCACTGAAGCTCGACCGTGTCTTCGAGGATCAGCACACGGTCGCGCGTCTCTGCAATCTCGTCGAGCAAGGCATTGGCCAACGTGGTCTTGCCGGTGCTGGTGCCGCCCGCGATGACGATGTTCAGACGCTCGCGCACCGCGCGGCGCAGGAACGCTGCCTGGTCCTCGGTCATCACCCCGTCGGCCACGTAATTGGCGAGCGTCATGATGCGCAGCGCCCGCTTGCGGATCGCAAAGGAAGGTGCGCGCACAACCGGCGGCAGCACACCCAGGAAGCGCTCCCCTGTTTCGGGCAGCTCGGCCGACAGGATCGGTGCGCCCGGATGCACCTCGGTGCGAACGTGCGCGGCCACCAGCCGGATGATCCGTTCGGCCACAGCAGGCGGAATCGCGGCGCCGGTGGCTTCGCGGCCGGTACCCAGCCGGTCCACCCAGAGCGAGCCGTCCGGGTTCAGCAGCACTTCCACAACTTCCGGGTCTTCCAACGCGGCCGCAATCTCCGGCCCCATGGCTGTGCGCAGCATGCGGATGCGCCGCTCCAACGAGGCGTCCATGGCGTTCGGATCAGGCAGGTTCACGAGGAACCTCCATTGCGTCGGCACCGGTCCCCGACCGGGCATTCGGCTGGGTCGGGTCAGCTTCAGCGGGTCCAATGTCCTCATGGACTTCGCGCACCAGGCTGCGCCCACGCTGGATGTGGCGCGCGAGCTGTTCAATGAACTGCACGTAACGGGCGCGCCCCTGCGCGCGAGCGGCTTCCTGCTGTCCCTCGGGCACAGGGATCGAGACCGTCAGGAAGTAGCGGACGTAGAGCGCCACCGTCTCGATCAGCACGTTCTGGTCGCGCTCCAGGCGGTCGAACTGCCGAGAAAGCCGGTCCAGGCGTTTGGCGATGGCTGCCTCTCGCTGGTCCTCTCCGTCAGGTGAGAGGAACGAAGCAAGCGCCGCAGCGATCACGGCAGACTTCGACACGCCCTTGTGCGCCGCGACCTGGTCCAGCCGCTTCGCATGCTCAGGCTCGATGAAGATGTTCAGCCGGGCGCGGGTCATAGCGCGATCCCGTCATCAGGGTCCATTGCGGCCAAACGCGCGGTGCGCATCAACTGCCGGTCCACGTCTTGCGGGCGCAGCGGGATGTCGTCTTCGTCATCAAGCACCAGCAGACCCTCGCCGTCAGGCACCGAGGGCGCATCGGCGGTGAGATCCAGTTCGGGTTTGAGCTGGTGACCACCCTCGTCGGCAAGGCCGCCCGCATCGCCGCCAGAAGAAGTCGGCAGTGCTCCCAGGGGTGGCAATCGGCTCCAGTCGTCAGGGCGCGTCGCGGGACGGTCCGCGTACGCGCCGGCAATCAGCACGGGCGCGGTCAGGACACGCGTGGTGAAGTTCCGGTCCTGGTAGTACCGCAGCTTCTTCGCCTTGATCGGCGGATGGCCGGAGACCATCACCACCGCGTCGTCGGGCGGCAACTGCATCACCTCTCCAGGTGTGAGAAGCGGCCGGGCCGTCTCCTGGCGCGACACCATGAGGTGGCCGAGCCATGGCGCGAGCCGGTGCCCGGCGTAGTTGCGCTGGGCGCGCAGCTCGGTCGCCGTGCCAAGCGCCTCGGAGATGCGCTTGGCCGTGCGCTCATCGTTCGTCGCGAACGCGATGCGCACGTGGCAGTTGTCCAGGATGGAATGGTTCTGGCCGTAGGCCTTGTCGATCTGGTTGAGAGACTGTGCGATAAGGTAGGCGCGCAGGCCGTAGCCAGCCATGAACGCCAGGGCGCTTTCGAAGAAGTCCAGCCGGCCGAGTGCCGGAAACTCGTCGAGCATCAGCAGCAGCTTGTGCTTGCGCGCGATGCCGTCCGAGCCATCCAGCGATTCGGTCAGGCGTCGGCCCACCTGGTTGAGGATCAAGCGGATCAGCGGCTTGGTGCGGCTGATGTCCGACGGAGGCACGACCAGGTAGAGTGACACTGGGTGCGCGGCCGAAATCAGGTCGGCGATGCGCCAGTCGCAGCGCGACGTGACCTCAGCCACCGTGGGGTCGCGGTACAGGCCCAGGAAACTCATCGCGGTCGACAACACCCCCGAGCGCTCGTTGTCGCTCTTATTGAGCACTTCGCGCGCAGCGGAAGCGACGACGGGGTGGACCTCTTCACCCAGATGGCCGGTGGTCATCATGTGGTGTAGCGTCACTTCGAATGGGCACGCCGGATCGGACAGGAAGTTAGCTACCCCGCGCAGCGTCTTGTCCTCGCCAGCGTAGAGCACGTGCAGGATGGCGCCGACCAGCAGGGCGTGGCTGGTCTTCTCCCAGTGATTGCGCCGTTCCAGCGCGCCCTCGGGATCGACCAGGATGTCCGCGATGTTTTGCACGTCGCGCACTTCGTGCGTGCCTCGCCGAACCTCAAGAAGGGGGTTGTATGCTGCTGACTTCCCATCGGTGGGGTTGAACAACAGGCAATACGAGAAGCGAGAGCGCCAACCGGCAGTGAGGTTCCAGTTCTCGCCTTTGATGTCGTGGATCACGGCAGAGCCCGGCCATGACAGTAGCGAAGGCACAACCAAGCCAACGCCCTTGCCGGAGCGAGTCGGCGCAAAGGCCATCACGTGCTCCGGCCCTTCGTGACGGAGGTAATCGGCTTCTTTGCGCGCGGTCGTGCCAAGAAACACGCCGGCAGGCCCGGTTAGGCCAGCTTTGACGATCTCCTCATGCTCGGCCCATCGGGCGGAACCGTAGGTCGTGACATGCTTGGCCAGCCTCGAACGCCACACCGCCATGCCGATGGCGGTCCCGGTGGCGAGCATTCCGCTCGAAGCGGCGATGAGGCCGCCGCGCTCAAATATGTTGGGTGCGTAGGCGGCGTAGAAGTACCACCACTCGAAAAGCTTCCACGGTTCGTAGACCGGCAGCCCGGAAACGTTGAACCAGGGCGGCCCAAGCCGCGCCTGGTCACCCAGGGCATGCGCAGTCCACTGTGTGGCGAACCAAACCCCTCCGAGGGTGACCCCCACCACCACAGATATTTGACCAATTAAAATTCCGGTCGCGCCACGACTTGACATCGGCAATCTCTCCTACTCGTCTCGATTTGTCCGGGCCAGTGCCTGAACGGCACGCCACGACTAAGTCTCGAGTCGAGCAACAGAAAATCCGACCCATCAGGGCGCGGCTCAGCGTAGCTAGGCGTATCGCCTGATCTAGTGAAGTGAAATCA
The DNA here is from genome assembly GCA_943370985.1 of Paenacidovorax caeni. GTDB lineage: Bacteria > Pseudomonadota > Gammaproteobacteria > Burkholderiales > Burkholderiaceae_C > Polaromonas > Polaromonas caeni_A. The sequence goes on along the minus strand of CALRTF020000008.1, from coordinate 13,930 downwards.
CGAAATGCAAAGGCTTGCAACATAACGTGTAAGCATCGCTGCTGACCTAGCTGATGTCCAAAGCCGATGCGGCCACTGTGCAAACCGCATGGGCGACGCGTGTAACGTCTGCTACAAATCTTTCGCTACTGCGACGAAGCGTTCAAGCGCATGCCGTAGACCGAACCGTTGATGCTTGTGAAGTACATAGGTCGTCACGAACTCTGGTTCGACCAACGGCATCGCAACGACGTCTGTGCGGCGGAGCGTGTCGAGGTGGCCGGCGTCCACAATTCCTACTGCCAGGCCAGATGCAACGCGCGTCACGTAGCCGGTAAGCGAACAAGCCTCTCCCACTGTGGTGAGGGTGCTTGAATGCCGTTGTGCGATGGCGTGGATTTGATGCGAAAGACCCGGTAGCCGCCTACGGTGAAACGAAAGCAGGGGGAAAGCCAGCACCTCTGGAAGGGAAACAGTGCCCCGAACTGTCAGCTCGTGCCCCTTGGGGAGCAGCGCCATCGCCGGATAGTTCCACGCAGAATGTTGTGCGAGGGCTTCGCTGTCAGGGATGCCAAAAGAGAATCCCGCATCGATCTCTTCTCGTTCCAACGCTGTCACCAGCTCCGATGCTCGCATTTCCGTCAGTTCCAGCGAGATCGCGGGTTCTAGGCGTTGCCACCGTAGGAAGCATTCGGAGAGCTTCAACTGAGCGATGCCGTCTGCCACCCCGATCCGGAGAGGCGCTTGAAAGCGGGCGTCAGTTTCGCGAACCACGCGATAAGCGCGTTCAATGCGAATAAAGATCTTTCGAGCTTCCTTCAACAAGCTCGCTCCAGCGGGAGTCAGATGAAGTCTTCGAGGCCCCCGCACAAACAGCGGAAGGCCCAGGCGATCCTCCAGATCGCGGATGGTTCGGGACAATGGTGTCTGGTCGATATGGATACGCTCGGCGGCACGACGGAAGTTGAGTTCCTCTGCAACAGCGACGAAGTAACGAAGGTGTCGTAGCTCAATCATCGGCACTTCCTCGGCCGATTGCTGCGAGGAACAAACCAGAGTTCCCAGCAATCAAGACGAGCGAAGCGACAACGTGAGACGTAAACAGCAATGCGGATCATGGTCCGTTCCCCCTGTATCTAATAATTCCTTTCCAAAGTGGCGGGCCTCGTTGTGCCCTGTTCTTTCACCTTGATTGCGATTGATTGACGCCCGGACTCTGCTATTGACGGATCCTGCCGGCGCTGGTGACGATGGATAACTCTACGAAGTTAGAGCCAGAGCGCTGCCCAGGTTTGTAGTTGACAACATAACCGCCAAGATCGATATCCATGGCGTCCAATGCCAGAATCGTTCCCGCGCGGCTCGGACTAACGCCCTGGCGACGCACCGCCTCCGCAATAACGCGAGCAGCAATGTATCCCTCCATCATTGCGTAACTTACCGGCACTTCCAGGTTGGGTGTTTTAGAAACGGTATCTATGAATTCTTTGACGATCAGGCTGGAGACCCTGTAAGGGCTCGGTGTGACTTGAGCGATGGCAACCCCTTGCATTTGCTCTGGGGACAGTCGCTTCGAAAGCTGCTCGATGTCAGCGCCAGAGTGCGCCAACAGTTGGGCGGCGCCACTTGAAACACGGTACTTCTCGATGAAGCCCGCTGCCGCTGCACCACTCGCAATAATGATGATTGCCTGCGGCCGCGTTTTGACGAAGGTGTCAACCGCAGTGGTAACGCTGTTTGTGTTTGCGTCATACGAGGCTCGTGCAGCGATAGTAGCCTTCGCTTTGGTAGCCGCATCCTCCACCGCGCCAATCACTGCGGCCGCTCCCGGCCCAGTCTCATGGAAAAGGCCTAGGCGCGTAATGCCAACAGTGGCCAAATGCTCTACGAGCTTAACAATCTCTTCGCGCAGGCCGGCCCTCACGCTATAGAGGTATGGAATATCCGGCTGAATTTCCGACGTTCGGTAGCCCACCAAAGCAATTTTTTCATTTGCCAGAATTCCCGTAGAGACCAAGTCGGCGACATTTTTGCTCCCAAAGTAGCCCGCCAAGACCAGTGGCTTGTCTTCGGCAATCATCTGCTTGGTTAGAGCCACTGTGGCTTCGGCCTTACCACCGTCATCCTTGCGCAAAAGTGTGAACTTGTGACCGTTGATTCCACCGGCCTTATTAAGGGCACTGAAATGCAATTGCATGCCGGCTGCGTAGGCACGGCCTTGGCCAGCTTCCGGCCCCGACATGGGGCCGACTTGGCCTACTAATATCTGCGTGGCGCGTGCCGGGCTGGCACCCACTATCAAGACGCCCGCGGTCAGGGCTATCAAGAACATCGCCATCTGCTGCCACCCGAGGTACTGCTTCATTGGCGGGTGAGTTAGTCGGCAGAGGCGCCCGACGCCTTCACGATTTGCTTCCAACGCTGGAACTCGGGCTCTTGCCGACGAGAGAGTTCCACCGGCCCGTCTCTCAACATCACAATGCCCAGTTGCTCAAAGCGTTGCTGCAAAGCCGGAGTGTCGAGGGCCTCCTTTACTGCACGGTGCAATCTCTGGACTACGGCGGGAGGAGTGCCTTTCGGCGCATAGAAAGCGACCCAAAGGTCACCACTAAAACCCGGGATTTGCTCGCCGATTGCAGGCACATCAGGAAGCGTGGGTGCGCGAGAAACGCCACTCACCCCCAATGCTCGGAGCTTTCCCGATTTGACCGTTTCGAGAACTGACGGCAAGCTCGCGAATAGCATTGGAACTTGGTTACCGAGGACATCGCTCATTGCTGGGCCAACCCCTTTGTAGGGTATGTGCTGCATCTGCAGTCCACCCTGGACCTTTAGCATTTCACCGAGCAGGTGATTGAGTGTTCCACTTCCTGCCGATGCGTACTGGTACTTCCCTGGATTGGCTTTCACGAGTGCGATAAATTCCTTCAAGTCCTTTGCAGGAAAGGAAGGATTCACTACGAGGACATTCGGGACCTGTCCTACTGCAGCGATTGGCATGAAGTCCTTGATCGGATCGAATTTGGCGTCTTTGTATACCCAGGGAACAATCAATTGATTGCTATTAGCGGTGAACAGTATGTTGTAGCCGTCAGCGACTTCTCGTTTTAGCGCTTGCGTTCCAACCACCCCACCTGCACCGGCTTTATTGGCTACCACGACTGGCTGACCCAGGGTGCGGCTGATCTGCTCACCCATGATTCTCGCGACGATATCGACCGTGCCACCCGGAGCAGTAGGTACGGTGATTGTGATCGGCCGGTCCGGGTATGCAGCGTGAGCCGCTCCGCTGATGAACAAGAAAGTCCACGCTAGCGTACAGGCCGCTAGAAGCGTATTTCGGGTAATTTTCATTTTTTACTCCAATTTAAAATCAACATTGCACAAACTATCAATCCAAATATTCGTGTTGGTTGGGGGACGAATAAAAATGCTCAACCTTCGGAGCAGGCCTAGATCGGCGATCAATGATCTGATGGATCATTTCTCCATAAGCAATCAGTTCTAGATCCAAACCTGGGCGGCTCACCAGTTGCACACCGATCGGAAGACCTTGAGCGCTGAACGTCGTGGGCAAGTGAAGGCACGGCCAACCAAGCACTGACCATGCTTTGTTGAAACCGGACTCCCCGGTGAATTCATGTCCGATGGGTGCAGGACCGACAGCGCTCGATGTCAAGATGAGGTCGGCATCTCCAAAGTGGGTTTCCCAACTAAAGCGCTGATCTTGTTGGAAGTCACGCATGCGGGAATACTCGGCGACGTCTACAGCCATCCCTTTGTCGACAGCGTCTAAGAGTTTGCGACTTAGGACGTGTGAGCCCGCACGAATTACAGGTAGAAGGTTACGCGCGTACTCGTAGTGCATGATTACTCTGAAAGCCTCAAGCAACTTGGTGGCTGTTTTGAACTCCGTAATCAGCGTCATCTTTGCGGACACGGCCGCGAGCGAGGTGAATGCCGAGGCCAATGCATCGGCTGCTTCAGGTTCCAGCGCATTGCCATGAGGGAAGTACGCGACCTTCAAGGCCTTTAATGGACGATGACTTTTGGGACCGCAGGACGGAAGCAGTACGCGCCCTACGTCCGCTAAACGACGAAAATTGTCGCTATACCATCCGATAACGTCGAGCGATTCACAAGTCACTTTCATGCCGTCGCGCTCTACCAAGCCAAACGTAGGCTTGAAACCAAGTACGCCGCAGAAGGCTGCTGGCCTGATCATTGACCCGCCTGTTTGAGTGCCGAGTGCTATTGGCACCATTTCCGCCGCCACTGCTGCGGCAGAGCCACTTGAAGAGCCACCTGGGGTGTGGGCGGCATTCCATGGGTTTTTTGTGGGACCGGCAGCTACGTAAGCGAACTCTGTCGTAACTGTTTTTCCGACGGGAATCGCGCCCGCCCCGCGAAGTAACGCTACGCAGTGAGCGTCAAAACACGCTGTAGATATCTCCGCGCCCTGGCGCCGAATTGCCCCATACGACGTTGGCATGTCTGCGACGTCGATCATGTCCTTGACGCCAAAGGGTATGCCCGCCAACAGTCCGCCGGGCGCTTGGCAAGGTACTAACTTGTCCTGTGCTGATACGAATTCCCAAGCCTCGATGTCCGAATCGCCGACTGCGATGGAGCAAAGCGCGGCGTGCGCCGGGGCCATGACATCCGTGCACCTTTCCACAGGGCGCTCGGCGTAGTCAGCTGTCATTGAATTCGAGGTAGATAGCGCCATGGGGTTTTCAGAGTCCTGCAGCGAAAAATTTGGTCAGGTCATGGCTATGCTAAGGTCTCTATTCTTACGCGTCTATGTCTTAATTGAGGCTTCACTATGACGAAACTCGACCCAATAGCGCTTGATGGTCACCAGCTGGCGATCTTCAGCGCGGCAGCTGAAGAACTTCATTTCGGCAAAGCCGCGGCAAGGTTGTTCATGACTCAGCCCCCTTTCAGCCAGCAAATTAAGCGACTTGAGGAGCTTGTGGGCACGGCACTTTTTGTCCGCACTACACGGACGGTGCGATTGACGCCAGCTGGCCACGTCATGTATGAGCGAGTTCGACGGATCGCTGCGGAAACGGAGCTTCTGTTTCGTGCCGTTAGACAAGCTTCTAAAGGAGAAGTTGGCGCATTGATCATTGGGCTAACGCCAACTGCTGCGTGTTCTCCCTTGGCTGAGGCTCTCTATCGTTATCGAGAACAGCATCCCGAAATCGAGCTCGATCTGCGCGAGATGAATTCCAACGCGATGGAAATCGGCCTTAGATCACGCTCTATCGACGTCGCTTTAATGCGACCGACCTCGATGGATGCCGACATTGAAACAACTGAGATATTTCAAGAACCGCTCTTGCTTGCGGTCCGGCGGGATCATGCTTGGGCTGGACGGCCACGCGTAACTGTTGAACAAAGCGCTGATTTGCCACTGATCGGGTATTCCGAGTCTGTGTCCCCGTACTTCCGGCGGCTGATGCAATCGATATTTCGTTACGCTGGCAGGCGCCCCCGCGTCGTGCAAGACAGCATGTTGCCCACCATGCTTACTTTGGTAGAGGCAGGAATTGGCGCAGCGATAGTGCCGTGGACGATATCCCGCGCGCGAGGTGGTTCTCTTACATTTTTGCCGCTGCTTGACCGATCAAAGTCTATGGCGAGCATCGTAGTGGCGAGCTCCGTCGAACAATCAAATCCAGCAGTTGAAGGATTCGTAGCGGCCATGCGGAAATCGCATCTCAACCGTTCAGCCAACAAGGAGTAGAGTTTAAGTTGAACCTATGTTGGCCTGAAAGTGCGAATGCTATCCGTCGCAAGTCCGCAGGGCTCTACATCGCAGGGCCACGGCCATATCCAAGATTCCAGGTTGCGGAACTACCTCGGATCAACGCGGAGACTTGTTGCCCCAGTCTCTGCTCGACCACGGGCCGCCACGGTACCAGACTGAAACCCATGCCGTCATCCAACATCGCAAATCGGCCGCTTGCCAGCAAGATTGAACGGCGATATATGCCGGTTGCGTGCTCTCCCTCCCGCATCGGACGATACGTCTGTCCGGTTTGCTCCTCCAGCGCTTTGCTGGCTGCGGCTAAATCCCGGTCGCGCAGAGTTATCAGAAGATTTTTCGCGAGGACAGGACCTCGTTCGCGCCATTCGGCAAGTCCCTGCGTAGCGAGAAAATCCACGCGCTCGTGCATCGCCGCGCGTACCTGTGCCCCAAAGCCTTGACCGGTTAAGCCCAAATGTGGGCCCACCAGTTGCTTGTCCAGCCAAGTAGCGCCGATGGCGCGCACCTGCCGATCGATGGGTAGATGCGATCGGAGCTCGATCACCAATCCAACATTCTTCTGCGCGTCATACGTTCGGGCCTTCTGCAGCAGATCCGGCGGCACCGTCCAGACACCATCGGCAATGCGCTCCACGATGCCGGCGCGGCGCAGCGCTTCGAGTCGGCGCACGTGTGCATCGACGGTGGACTGCGGGTCTCGGTCATTGGCGCGCTTCTGTTGCGCCAGGTGGTCAGCGGTCGCGTAGATGCCGTCTTTCGTGACCATCGCGATGTTGTGGTCCACTGGCTTCTCCTTGCCTGGCAGCTTCGCCTCCACGATGCCACGTACGGGCAGTTCTGCGAGGTCGGTGCCAACTGGCAGCTTCAGGTAGTGCGCCCGTCCGTCGATGCCATCAACCACCAAATAGCCGTGGTCGTTCAGTTCGTCGAACAGGCCCTTGCCCGCGATCCGACCAATGACGGGGGAGGTCGGCCGCTCATCAATCACGCATTCCCGCCGCTGGCCCTTTAGGGCAAGCCGAATCGTCTCCAGCGCATCTTCGCGCTGGCCCATGGCTTCGAGTGTGGAGGCCATCCCGGGCTGGAGCTTCCAGCGGTGGGCATCCATCCTTTCGGCCAGGCCCATGCCTTCGAGCCTCTGCAGCCTTGCCCGCAGTGCGTTCTGACGTGGCTGGTCTTGCGCTTTGCCCGCCAGGTCGACGCCATCGGGACCGGCTTGCCGGATCAGCACCCGGTCCAAGCTGGTGAGCCGCTGCTGGTCAACTTCCCGCAGCAGGCTCTGGCGGATCTCCGCCTCGGTGCGCGGCCCCAGCCAATCGGTCGCGATCTCGCTGGCGCGCAGGCGCATGCCGTGGGCCATGTATTCGGGTGCGATCACGAGATCCTCCCTGGCACTTGCGAGCCCGCCCGTATGGCCGTTCAGCACGATGTGGGTGTGCGGATTGTCTGTGTCCCAATGGTCCACGGCCATCCAGTCCAAACGAGTCTCCAGGTCGGTCTCCATGCGGCGCATCAACTGGCGGGTGAAGCCCTTTAGGTCTTCCAGCTCCAGACCGTCCTCAGCCGAGACGATGAAGCGGAACTGGTGTCGGTCGTTCTGTCCGCGTTCCTGGAACGCCTTCAGGTCGGCCGCATCGGTCTCAGCGCCGTAGGCCTGGCCCTTCTGCCCGTCGCGTGTAACGCCGTCACGCTCGATGTAGCGCAGGTGAACGGCCACCGAGTTCGGGCTGGCTCGATGCAACACGACGAAGCGGGACTTGATGACCATGCGCCGTGCGTTCGGCGCCAGACGCCGGACGGCCATGGAGGCTGCAACTCGGCCGCGCCCGAAAGTGTTGGCAGGCCTGCCAAGGCTCTTGCCGGACGTCTTTGCGCCGGTCTTCGAGACCTGCTTGAGAACCTGCGAAACGAAGCGCTGCGAGCGCGGCCCGCCACGCGACTTCGGCGCCGCGGGCTTAACGCGAAAGCGATCCTGGTCATGGCCAGCCATGAGGATCCCAGCGCGCGGTAGCGCGGCGCATCGCAAACGGCACGCGGCAAACACCGCTGCCATGCGCACTCCAGCCTCTGCGCAGCACGCGCAAGCCCCCTTGCGGTGCCGCCGCAAACCCACGTGCAGACTGGCCTGAAGGGGCGCGGCGTGCCACCCCTTTTATCTGGCCCTCCGTCTCCGCCTCCCGCATGTGCTCCCGGCTCCGACCTGCAGCCAGCCGCGCACCGGGTGCGCAACGCTGCTCGAGGGGCAGCGGCGGTGCAGCGCGAGCTGCACGCTGGCGGCGGGCTCGCTGGACGATGGAGTGCAGCGCGGGCGCATGCCCCGCTGCAGTCCGGCGGCATGTTGGGTGATGCGATAAGGAAGGCCTCATGGTGCGTTCCAGGTCCACAGCGGCCGCGCGATGCCGAGCACGGTGAAGACGGAGATGGGCCCGAAGTAGCGGCTGTCGAACGACGCCGGGTCCGTGTCGCTGAGCAGGAACAGTTCGCCGCTAGCGAGGGGGCGGCAATGCAGCCAGGCCTGCAGTGGCCGGCGCGCGCCGTCATTCGTGCGTGCGGTCGCCGCCACTGCGCCATCAATCAGCACGGTTTGCTCCCGAACACATACCGACTGCGGTGGGATGGCGCCGATGCGTTTGAGGATGGGTACGCCGCTCGGCAGGTAGCCGCGTTGTCCTGCGAAGGCCGCCACGTCGACGGGAAGGCGGGCCAGCACGATGCTGCCGACGTGCAGCGCAGCTGCGCTGTCGACGTTGCCGATGTGGTACCAGCCGCGCGGCACGCTGTCAGTCGGGTTGTAGACGACGAACACACGCCCATGCTCCGACATCGGCATGAGCGCCGGCGCGCACAGCGCAGCCAACCCGATGCCCATGCCGACAAAAAGTACCCGCCGGCTCATCTCAGTGCCCCGCGCACAAGATGCGCCGCATGGCGCTCGCTGGTGTAGTCCGGCAGCGGCTGTCGTGCGGCCAGTCGGTTGCCAACGGTGTGCCAGTACGTGGCGGCAACCACGGCCGGTTCGATGCCCATCGCTTCGATCGCATCGACTACACCGAGCACCGCCTTGACCTGCTGCTCGCCGTCGGCGCGCAGCAGGATGCGCGCGCCAGGCACCACGCCGGCGATGCGCTGTGCACCATCGAACGGCATCGGTGCTTGCAGCACCATGAGCTGCCAGAGCGCCGTACCGTAGTCGTTGCCAATCCATTTGACGCGGCAGCACACCGCATTTGGCTCGAAGATTGCCACGCGTCGCCATCGGTCGAGTGACGTCTCGCGCACCGGCTGGCCGAAGCGCAGCCAGACGTTCACGCGATGCTCGATAAATGCGAGCGAGACGCGCATAGGGATAGGCCGTGGCGGCAGCACTGCGTGAGGCCAGGTCTGCCCGGCAATGGGCGACGGCTGCGTCATGACTGGCCTCCGCCGTATTCGCGCTCCAGCAGCTCGCGCAGCATCTCGGCCGCCGTAACGCCGCGTTCGAAGGCGATCACCTTGATGCGGCCCCGCAGCGCTGGCGTCACGTCGATGGTCAGGCGCGCGGTATAGATCGACGCCTTCGCGGCAACCTCCGGTGCATCGGCCTGGCGCACCCATGTCGATGCCGGGTCGGCAGCAGGCTTGCGACCGATGGGCGCCCGCCTTGAAAGTGCAGAGGACGCTGATGCCGTCATCGCAGCATCTCCTGCACAGCCTGCGCGAGTGCCGCGATCTCGCGCGCAGCGGTGCACCTCGGCGCGGCCTCACATGCGAGCCGGCCTGCGGCCACGCTGTCTGCGAACACGATGCGTTGCGAGACTTCGGCATGCAGCGCACCAAACGGCTGGTCGGCCAGCGCTGCGCGTGCTTCGCGGCCGATTACCGTGCCGACCACGCGGCGGTTGATCACGAAGGCCGCGCGAAGCTGCGGCCTGAACACCCGGGCCTCGGCAATGAGTGCCACCATCTCGTGGCTAGCCCATACGTCGTAGGCGCTCGGCTGAACCGGAATCAGCACCAGGTCGGCGGCGAGCAGTGCGGAGCGGGCGAGAGCCGCAACCCTCGGCGGACCATCGATCACGACGAAATCCGCCTCCAAAGCAATCTGCGGCGCTTCCTGGTGCAGCGAGTCCCTCGCCAACCCGAACACCCCGTAGAGCCGCTCCTGGCCGTTCTGAAGACGGCGTTGCGCCCAGTCGAGGGCTGAGCCTTGCGGATCGGCATCGAGCAGTGTCACGCGGCTTCCTGACATCGCGAGCTCGCCCGCCAGATGCGTGGCAAGGGTCGTCTTGCCCGCACCGCCTTTCTGGTTGAGCAGCGCGATCACTTTGCCAGGCTGGTCTTGTCTTCCTGGTAAGCGGTATTCGGGTGTTCGGACTGCCTCCGGCGAGGCACCGCCCGTTTTTTGGGCAGCTTCGGTTCGCGCGCGCGTGACTTCCATTTATGTATCCCTTTAGATGTTTAGGGCGGCCCGAAACCGTTGCTGGGCGCGGCCTTCCGGTCGATCGGTGCGGGCGATCCACCGATAGTTCTGCGGGCGATCCACCGAGGGTCGTGCGGGTGATCCACCGAGCTCATCCCCAAGACATCCACAGGTTCTTCAACAGAAGCTGTGGATAAGTCCGAGGTGGAAGGCTCGCGAGGACAGGGGCGGAAGGCCAGCCATTCAATGCCGCCGCCGCGCTCCAAGGACAACTCATAGCCGGGCAGCGCCTGGCGCCGCACCAGCTGGCGCACCTGCAGCGCGAAGTCGGAATGGCGCTGCAGGCTTCCAGACTTCAGATGCAGGTGGCGCATATCGAAGCGCCAGCCCGCAGGCTGCCGGCCGCCGTGCTTGCGCACCAGCCGGTATAGCCAGCGCTCAATGCCGCCTGAAAGCCGGAAATACGTGGGGTCGAGCGTGAGCACCAAGGTCTCGTCCATCACGCCTGTGAAGAACCAGTCGGCCAGGATCAGCTCGATGCCGTCCAAGCGTCCGTCGGGCCGGATGTACTCCTTCCACTCGTTGATCCAGGAGAAGCGGTGCGTGCGCTTGCTGCCGTTCGGCCGCTCGCGCTGCCGCAGCGTAGTGGCGACGGTGGTGGACTGGAGCCGGTCCAGCGCCGCGCGCAGCGCGAGATAGTCGCTGCGGCCGGTGCCCCTCTGGGCGAAGCGCAAGATCTCGTAAGGCGTAGCCACCATCAGGCGCGAAGGCGCAATACCTTCCTTCTTCGCCTGGATGATCTGGCTGGCGGCCCAGATCAGGACGTCGGCATCCCAGATGGTGGCGATGCCGTGCTCGGGCACGCCCTCCACGGTGAGTGAGATGCCGCCGGCCTCAAAGCGGATCGGCACGATGCGCGGCGACTTCGCCAGGGAGAAGAAGGGATAAGCCATCAAGTCCTGCGCATCGCGCAGCGCCATGTCGCTGTGCGGCAGCGCGCGAAACAGCGTGAGCTGTTCGCGTTCGCTCTGGCGCTGCGACATGCGTATTGCCTTCTCGTTCGACCAGTCAGCGGACGGATTCGCGCTGCACGTAGCCTGGGTCCGAGGTCATGCCGTAGGCACGGCTGTCGGCCCACGCACGCAAGTCAGTGGTCGCGTAGACCACGCGCGCGCCGAATTTGCGGAAGCGTGGACCGCCACCCAACACGCGCTGCTTTTCCAGCGTGCGCGGCGAGAGCCGCAGGAACGCGCCGGCTTCGTCGGTGGTCAGGAACTCGGGATTGGCCGGCGCAACCGGAACCGCAGCAGACTGCGGCGCAGCCAGTGTGGACGTGCGGGAGAGGAAAGAACTGCCAACTGCCATGACGGCCTCCATCGCTGTCGAGGGGCCGCAAACCATTCGCGGCCCGATGGAGGCAGTCTCGGCAATCAGGCCCGATCAGGGCAGGGAGAGATTCAGCGCTTCGGTTCGTCTCCAGGGTGCTTGGCTGCGGCAGGCGGTACGCCGGCCAGGACCAGATAGCCGCCGGTCATGAACGCGTTAGCGCGGCGCACCAGATGGCGCACTTGCGCGCGCAACTCCCCGTCTTCATGCCAACGCAGCGCGACGGCTTCGAGGCCGAACAGGGCTTGAGCGATGTCGCGATGCGACCCGCCCGCCTGCGAGGCATCAAGCGCCTGCAGCGCACGAAGGTGCAGCAGCGCGGCGCGGGTCACCGGCCGTGCGAGATCGGTCTGCGGTGCATGGCCTTCCAGGGCGTGCGCCTGCGTGTTGAAGGCGTCAAGCTGGCCGCGCAGGCGCGGCGTCATCGGCGCAGAGCTGGCATAGCCGGCCCCGTCGGTCAGCGCTCCCGACAGTGACAAGCGCATGCGCTGTGCGCCGAGGTCGGCAGTCAGCGCCAGGTCGGGGCCGTCGAGCGTCAGGCGCTTACGGCCGGGGATTCGCCACAGATCGAAGCGGCGGGCAGCTGCATTGTTGGTGTGCGCAGCGCGCACATGCAGGAGGTCGTCAGGGGACGACAGCCACAGCGGCTGTGCATTGCGCCCGTCCATGTCCGGATCTTCGGCGCTGTCGCAACCCCCATCGGGCGAAAGACACCACGCGCTTCCGTGCGCAATCCGAGCGGTAGCCCGGATGGCGGCGCAAGTATTCCCAAGCGATAGCTGGGTCGTCGAGGTCCAGCACGTAGAGGTACGCGGCAGAGATGCCCCACGGCGCGCTGGGCAGATCTTCAAGATTGGGTTTGGTCACAGAGTCCTCCTTTGGAAGAGGAACGCTGCCACAAGCGAGGACAAGCAGGGTCGCCGTTTGGGCGACCCTACGTCGCGCGATCAGCGACGTGCAGGAACGCGTCAGTCGTTGATCGAGCCGTCGCGCTGCGCAGCGGCCAGGTAGCCCGAAAGCGGCTGACGTGGCTTGAAGTGTGGATCGGCCACGATGCGCATGCCCCGCGGTCCGCGCACGTCTTCGAGGGCCGAGAGGCTGACCTGCCCCATCTCCGGGCTTCCGGTGCCAGCGTCGCACAGGCCGTAGGCTTTGTCGCCATCGGCCTCGAGTTCGGTCAGCAGCCAGGCGGCCCCGGCGTCTAGCGTGTGGAGCTTGACCACGGGTAAGGGGTCAAGAGCCTCCCCCCGCGCCCGCGCGGCACCGTTGGCCAGCATCTGGCCTCGCTGCTCTGGTGTGAGGAATTCCATGGCTTCTTCGTGAGGTAGTTACATACTAATTCGGCTCACGCATAACGCAAGGGGGTAAAGCGAAGGCGCCGATTGGTGACGTGAACGTGACGCGGCCGCCTGGTCCAAGAGGTCACTATTTAATGAGTTAAATATAACGTGGTTTTAATGTACTTGAAACGCGACGCTTCTGTGTATGCGGAAGCAAGGAATACAGCGCGGGAGACCGACCGGCGCGACGACATTTGAGGCAGGCCCGGCACGGGCCTTTGGCGATGCTGTGCGCAGCCTGCGCACCGAGGACGGCATCGCCCAGGAAACTTTGGCCCACTTGGCGGGCATCGAGCGCTCCCACATGGGGAAGATTGAGCGTGGCGAGCACATGCCAACCTTGGCCATGATCTTGAAGATCGCCCGCGCGTTAGGCCGCAGCGCAGGCGAACTGATGCTGGAAACCGAATCACGACTGCTCAAGGATGAGGGTTAAGGATGGATTGGCCGCCAGCAGTCGCCGGCGGCCAATAGATAGACGCTAGACCACGACCCGACCAGCGAACCGCGCCTCACGCGCATACGCACTAAGGGGCTTCTGCGGCGCGAAGTGCAAATCCCTTTCGACTGGAAGTCCGAGCCGACCGCGCACAGTCGCAATCTCGCTCAGGCTGACCCACCCCAGCTCGGGGTACCCCAGACCCAGGTCGCAAAGCCCAAACGCATGGTCGTGGTCGTCAGGGTCAATCTCGGTCAACAGCCAGGTCGCCCCAGCATCCGGGGTGAACAGCTTGACCACCGGGGCGGGATCGAAGTTTTCCTGTTCGAGGGACTGTCGGCCGTTGGCCAGCAGGTGCGCGCGTTGTTCGTCGGTGATGAGCTTCGTCATGGTCTTCTCCTTGAAAGGAATCAGGGCGGGATTGCCCGAGACCGGAAGCAGCACGTCGCAGCGCAGCCGTCAGGGTTCGACAGACGGCCGCCAGGACGCGAGCGTGCAAGGCACGCGAAGACCTTGACGGCGAGAACGGCGTGATACGGTGAAGGGAACAGCAACCAGCCTCAGCGTTCCTGCAAACGGAGTGCGCAGCGCCGTTAGGCGCGAAGGCGTCA
>CALRTF020000007.1:0-41093 GCA_943370985.1 Paenacidovorax caeni | reverse complement strand
CCGCCCAGCCCGGGCATGCGTATGTCGAAGAACAACACGTCGGGCCGCAGCGCCAGCGCCTCGGCCACCGCAGAAGCGCCGTCGCCGACGGTCGCCAGCACCCGCAGCGCCGGCCAGGCCAGGGCCAGTTCGGCCTGCAGCGCTTGCGCCAGCAGCGGCTCGTCTTCGGCGATCAGGGCGGTGGCGGCTGGTCCGGTGCTCATGCCTGATAGGGAAATCGGGCGGTAGCCCTTGTCCCGCCTGCGCCAACAGCTACCAATTCGATAGCGCTGTCGGTCCCGTGGCTGGCCGCCAGCCGTTCGCGCACCTGGGCCATGCCGAAGCCGGTGCGTTCGCCCGCTGTCCCGGACAATCCGACGCCGGTGTCGGTGACGTCGAGCACGATGTGCGGGCCCTCGCGGCGCGCGCTGACGCTGATGTGGCCGCCGCTGACCTTGGGCTCGAGCCCGTGCTTGATGCTGTTTTCCACCAGCGGCTGCAGCAGCAGCGTCGGCACCGGGTGCTGCGCCAGCGCCTCGGGCAGGTCCAGCGTGTAGGACAGGCGCGGTCCCATGCGGATGGCCATCAGTTCGAGGTAATCGCGCACGCGGTCGAACTCGTCCTGCAGCGGGTGGGTGGCCTGCAGCGAGGCGCCCAGCGTCGCGCGCAGGTAGGCAATCATGTGGTCCAGCATGACCTGGGCGCGCTGCGGGTCGCTGCCGATCAGCGCGCGCAGGTTGGCCAGGGTGTTGAACAGCATGTGCGGCTCGAGCTGGGTTTCCAGCAGCTTGAGGCGTGCCTCGCTGGCATGCTGGCGCGCCTCGGTCATCTTGCGCTGCAGGTAGGCGCTTTTGTTGACCGCGTAGAAATAAAAGCTGCCGACAATGCCGGCGATCGCGGTGGTCAGGATGGAGCTGCGCAAATTGCCCGGGTTCTGGTGGCCTTCGCCGGGCGGGTACCAGCGGTAGTACTCGCACAGGGCATCGGCGATGCGGGTGCCGGCGAGGTAGCCCAGAACAATCGCACCCAGCACCAGCGCCAGGCCGGCCCACCCTTGTGGCCAGCCGGTTTCACGGCTGGAGGGAAAAAACTCGCGGCCCAGGTCGATCACGGCCCAGGTGATGGTGGCGATGAACAGCGAATACACCAGCGGCGGGCCATAGGGCCGCTCCGGCATAAAGGCGTACTGGAGCGTGGCGATGCCCAGCGCAAAGGCCATCACCTGCAGCATGTGCCTGAACTTCGCGAGCCAGTCGATCTTCTTCACAGGGACCGGCGCAGCGGCCACGGGGCCGGACTCAGCGCGCATCGTGCCCGCGCTGCAAACGCTCGCGCTCCTTTTGCACCAGGTGTTCGCGCAGGCCGTTGCCGCTGCCCAGCACAAACACCGAAACGCCGTGCAGCGCCAGGCCAAGGCCCCAGCCGAGAACAGGAAAGACCGACCAGGGCCGGCTGCCGAAGCCGAGGCTGGACAGCGCAAGCAGCACCAGGTTCACGATCGCGAAAAAAAACGCATGCACATACCAGCCGAGTTTGGCGGCGGCGCGTTTGTGCGCCAGGCGTTCGAGGGCTTCGGGGCTGCGGGACGGGCTCATGCGGATCATTCTAGGGGAGCAAGTGCCTGCGCATGAAGGCGGTGATCTTGCGGTCCAGCGCCGGCAGCTGGCTGCGGTCGAAACCGGGCGGGTCGAGGATCAGGTCCTGCGCCAGCGGCGACAGTGCGTCAGCCGGCGGCGGTGGCGACAGCAGGGCGCCGTGGCCGCCGGTCGGCAGGTCGGCGACCAGCTCGCAGCTTTTGCAGGCCTGCAGCACGCGCGCGCTGTGAAAACGTGGAATCAGCCATTTGTCCTGTCCGGCCGTGACCAGGCCCAGCGGCACCGCCGGCGCGGCCAGCGAGTCCATGTCGAAGTCGGCGGCCAGCGGCACGCCGGCGATCACAGCGCGGATCCGCTTGTCGTCATGAACCTGCCAGGTGGCATCGCTGAATTTCTGGCGGATCACCATCAGCGCCACACTTTTCTTGAGGCCGTCCAGCGCGCCGCCGGTCAGCCGCGTCGTCAGGCCGACGCAGGTATGGAAGTCCTCGGCGATGTGTGCGTCGCAATGCCGGGCGAGCTGTGCCGGTGACCAGCGCCCGCCGGCCAGGCTCAAGGCGGTGTGGCCGCCGGCCGACATGCCGTACATGCCGACCTTGTCGAGCGCCAGCAGCGGCGCAAACCGCGGGTCGCGCGCCACCGTGTCGATGGCGCGCGAGACCTCGGCCGGCCGCTGCTTCCAGCTGTCAGGACCGGGGTGGGACGGGTCGGTGTAGTTGTCGCCGCGATGCCGCGGCAGCGCGACCACAAAGCCGTCGTCGGTGAGGCTGCGTGCGAGATCGGTGAACGTCCAGGGCGAGCCGCCCGAGCCGTGCGAGATCACGACCAGCCGGCCGTTGCCGCGCACCGCTGGCCCCTGCAGGTCGAGTAGCGGGGAGAAAGGTCCGCGCTGGACGCGCTGGCCGTCGTCGGCCGTGGGGTAAAAGACGGTGACGGGCCCGTCGTCCTGCAGGCCGGGCAGCTCGGTGACACCCATGCCGGCCTGGGCGCAGGCGGCGGCAAGGGTCAACAGGCCGGCGGCGATGCGGCGCAACCGCTTGAGGGACATGGCAATCTCCTGGTGAATCGATGATCAGGCGGCGACAAACTGGCCATGCAGGCCCAGCGGCAGGCCGTAGGGCAGGGTGACGCTGGCGATCGGGCCGGCATTGACCGCGGCGGCGTCGAACACCGACAGCGCGGTGCGCTCGCTGGGCCAATGGTAGGCCGTGCCCAGCACCCAGCCGTGTCCCTCGGGCGCTGTGCGGGAGGCGGGCACGTAGACATGCTCTTCGGCAATCCAGCCGTCGCCGTAGCGGTGGCGCTGCTGCCGGTCGCCATGTATCGTCAGTACGCTGTCGAAACCCTCGACGCGCGCATCCATGCCGCGGCTGCGCGCTGCCAGCGTGGTGAAGCGCGTGGGCAGGCCGTTGCGGGCCGGGTGGATGCGCGGGAACTCCACGCCGCTGGCGTCCAGCGCCTGCATCTGCGCTTGCCCGGACGCCGGAGTCAGCGTGATTTGCGTCCAGCGCGGCTGGTGCGCGTAGCCGGCCTGGCGCGGCTGGTCCACCTGCATGTTGCGCATGGCGCCCAGGATGTCGGGCTGGGCCACAAAACGCACCTGCACCGTGCCGCCTTGCTCCCAGGCGTTGGCCAGGTGAAAGACGCCGGTGGCCGGCAGCTCGAAACGCTGGAGCTTGAAGTCGGCCTTGTCCACCAGCAGCACGACCAGCGGCGACTGGCTGTCCCAGCGGTAATGCGAGAGCCGGTCACCGCCGCCCGCGCCGCCGGAAAACATCAGCGGCATCAGCAGGAACACCAGGTATTTTTCGGTGATGGCGAAGTCATGCACCATGTCGGCCTGCGGCGTAGCGATCACCTGCTGGCGGCGCAGCTCGCCGGTCGGGCTGATCTCGTACAGCAGCAGGCTGCCAGTGCCGGGCATGTAGCCGAAGCTCCAGACACTGCCGTCGGGCGCCACCCGCGGATGCGCCGAGAAGGGTGCGCCCTTGGTATCCGGCGACCAGACCCTGAAACCTTTGGCCTGCAGGCTGTGCGGGTCCACCGCCAGCGCCGAACCGGCTTCCCACAGGGCCAACAATTCGCCGCGGGCCGGCAGCGACAGCAGGTTGATGTTGGCCGGGTTGATGGTGTCCGGTCCCTGCATGGGCAATCCGTCCGGCAGCGCCTGGGCAAAACCTGAATACAGCAGGCGGCCCGCGGCTTCCTCGGCCTGCAGCTTGGGCGTGGCCAGCAGCGCGCCACGGTGCGAGACCTTGCCGTCCTCGAAACGGAAGGCCTGCAGCATGCCGTCGCCGTCGAACCAGTGGTTCATGGACACGCCGCCGAGTTCGCGCCGCGCCGGACCGACGCGGTACAGCGTGCCTTTGAGCGCAGCCGGCCAGCGGCCTGTGATGCGCAGCGGTCCGCTGTCCAGCGCGGCCTTCAGGGGGCCGTTGTGCGGGCTGTAGCTGCTGCGCCAGGCCTCGGAGGGCGGGGCGGCGTGGCCGAAGCCGGCGGCGCCGGCGGCTGCAGCACCCAGGGCGGCCAGTGCCGCGCGGCGATTGAGAGCGAAGGTCATGAGGGGCTCCGCATTATTTGAGGTCGAAGCTCTGCTGCAGCGCGCTGTCTTCCATGCGGAAAGCGGCGTCCGCAAACGAGGGTGGGCCGGTCATGCCGCGCGCGTTGCGGCTGAAGCCGTAGGGCTCGGTCGGCATGCCGAACAGGTTGGCGTCCAGCTTGTTGTTGCCGTTTTCATCGAGGAAGGCGGTCAGCGCGTAGTCGCCCGGTGGCAGTCCGGCGAACTGCAGG
Organism: Paenacidovorax caeni; assembly: GCA_943370985.1. Taxonomy (GTDB): domain Bacteria; phylum Pseudomonadota; class Gammaproteobacteria; order Burkholderiales; family Burkholderiaceae_C; genus Polaromonas; species Polaromonas caeni_A. The sequence goes on along the minus strand of CALRTF020000007.1, from coordinate 36,729 downwards.
GTGGCCTTGCCCTGGGCTGCCGGTGCCGTGGCTGTGCGTATCGGCGTGCCGCGCGGAAAGCCCTCGGCCTTGTCGAACAGCGCGGCCCGTACGGCGCCCTGCCGCTGGTCGGGAACGGTGACGGCCAGGGTCAGGTCGCCCGCATGGGCGGCGGCTGCCAGCAGCGCGAACGCGGCGGGCAGGAGCAGGGACAGGATTCGGATGTGCATGGAAAACCTCGCTGGACAGGGGGGGTGAAGGTGGAAGGGATGGCAAAAAAGGGCAGCTCACCAGGGGTCGCGTTGCAGCGCCAGGCGTGCGCGCTCCTGTTGCACCAGGCGTTCGTGCAGGCCGGCGCCGCCGGTCACCAGGAACACGACCGTGCCGTGCACCGCCAGGCCCAGGCCCCAGCCGAGCAGCGGGAAGACGGCCCAGTGGCGCCCGCTGGACACCGACAGGGCGACCAGCAGCAGGTTGACCAGCAGGTAGACGCTGGCGTGGATGTACCAGCCCAGCTTGGCGCCGGCGCGTTTGCGCGCGAGTTGTTCGAGGCGGCTGTCGGGCAGGGCGTTGGCGGCATGGATGGGGTTCATGGTGGTTTCCTTTCAGGCGTTGACAAGGGGAGAAGGGGAAGGGGCAGCGGCCGGACGCAGGGCCAGGCGCCACAGGCGGATGGCGCGGCCGGCGAAACTGCCGCTGAACACACCGTAGAGCGCGCCGACGACCAGCGTGTAGCTGCCGTCAAGCGCCAGTTGCGGCTGCATCGCCAGGTCCACCCCGACCACGTACTTGGTCAGGAAGATGCCCAGGATCAGCGTCAGCGGCAGCCAGCTGCCCGGTATCCGGAAGCTGCGGCTGGCGGCGTCGTGGCGCGTGCCGGCCGGCGGCGCCGTTCTGGCGATCAGGCCGCCCATCAGCAGGGCGGTGGCCAGCCAGGCCAGCAACACGTAGCCGAACAGCGGCGACCGGCCGAAGGCCGAGGCCGTGCCCCACAGGGACAAACCGGTCATGGCCACCGGCATGATGGCCATGCGGAGCTGGCTGACCTGGCGGTCGCGCAGCTGGCTCAGGCCCAGCACGAGCAGCGTGGCCAGCAGGCCCCAGACCCAGGCCGGGGTGTTTTTCATGACCGCGGCCAGGGCCTGCGGGTGTTGCAAAAGAAGCTGGATCAGCATGGTGTTCTCCGTGTCGAAAGTCAATGTTGAAGTCAAGGTGCTCAGATCAGGCCCAGGCCGCCCCAGAGCAGCTTGCCGAGGTAACGGCTGGGCAGCAGGGTGAAGGCGCCGGCGACCAGGCAGGCGCCGATGTACAGGCCCTGCATGGTCAGGCGATGGCCGCGGATGTTGCCGCGGGCCAGGAACCAGAAGGCCAGCACCAGCAGGCCGACGACCACCGGGATCAGCAGGTGAATCGGGGTGTAACCGTTGATGTTGGGCAGCCTGAAGTCGCGGATGAACAGCGCCGAGATCGCCGCGGCCAGCATCAGCGTGACCCAGGCATACCCAAAGGCGCGGTGCAGACGCGGGCGCTGCTCGCGGGCGCGGCGTGCCCACAGCGCGACCGGGCCCAGCACCGTGGCGCTGCCGACGGCACTCAGGTGAACGGCAATGATGGGTGACATGTCCATGGGTTTCTCCTTGCGGGTTGAAACGGACTGTGCCCAAGCGGGGGCCGGACCGGAAGCGGCTTGCGACGAAATGCCGGCCGCGCGGCGCGAAATGCGGGCTGGCGGCGTGAACGGAAGCCTGCCGAAAGCCTGCGCGCAGGCCCGCAGGGAGAATCACGCCGTGTCTGCTGGCGCGTGTTGCACGAAGACCCGCAGCCGATGGATGAAGCTGCTCGCGCGTTGGGGGATGTTGGCCGGCGAGGAGGGCCCGACCCGCGGCAGAGCGGAGCTTGGGCCAAGCCTGAGACCTGCAGCTGCTGTGGCGACGGCGATCCGGCCTGATGGCGGCGCTCGCCTGCTTTCAGGCCGCGGCGCAGGCGACACAGGGCTCAGAGGGCCTGCGCATGGCCTTTCCCTGGTGTCTCACGGGCAAGCTGCCGACGCGGCCAGCCCTGTCCGCCAAGGCTGGTGCGCTGAACGAACGCGTGGAGCGCTTACGCTTCGAGCCGGAGTCGGGCGTCGCGGATCACCCCTTTCCAGCGCGCCAGATCATCGGCGACCTGCGCCCTGAACATCTCGGGCGAGCTCTTGACGGGCGTGGAGCCGGCGTTCAGCAGGCGGGTGTGCACCTCGTCGGTCGCAAGAGTCTGCCGCAAGGCGGCGTCGAGTTTGGCGACGACGGAGGCAGGCGTGCGCGAGGGTGCCATCAGGCCGACCCAGGAGTTGATGTCGATACCGGCAGTTTCCTTGTAACCCAATTCTGCCAGCGTCGGCACGCCCGGCAGCACCGGGGAACGCTGCGCGCTGGTTACCGCCAGGCCCTTCAGCAAGCCGCCGCGAATGTCTCCCGAGGTGGTTGGCACGGCCGCCAGCATCAGGGGGATCTGCCGCCCCAGCACCTGGGCGCGGGCGTCGCCGCCGCCGCGATACGGGATGTGCACGGCGTAGATGCCCATGCGCTGCTTGAGCAGTTCCATCGTGAGGTGGCCGGTGCTCGCCACACCAGAAGTGCCGTAGTCGTAAACGCGGCTTCCGCTGCCGGAACTCATGGCCTTGCGTGACAGCGCGATGAATTCGCCGAAATCCCGGGCCGGGAAACTGGGGTGTGCGGTGATCAGCACGGGCGCGTCGACGACCTTGCCGATCATGGCGAAGTCGCTCACCGGATCGAACCCGATCCCCGGGTTGGCGGCAGGCAGCGTGACGTGTGTGCCGTCGAACGCCATCAGCAGCGTGTAGCCGTCGGGAGCGCTCGCGGCGACCGCACGCGTCGCGATCGCACCGCCGGCTCCCGTGCGGTTCTCCACCACCACCGTCCTGCCCAGGATCTCTCCCAGCCGCGGCGCGATGAAACGTGCGGTGATGTCCGCAATGCCGCCGGGCGCCAGGCCCACCAGCAGGCGGATCGGCCGGTCAGGGTAGTTGTCCTGCGCCTGCGCGGACCCAAGGTAGCCGAACGCAGGTGCCGTTGCCAGGGCCCTGCTGAAAGCGCGACGGGAAATCATGCGGCCTCCTTCTGCGCTGCCGCGGTCGGCACATACTTGCCCTTGATCTGCGACCGGTGCAGGGTGCGGAACTGGTCCGGCGGAAAGGCGTCGCGCCGGTGCATGGTGGTGAAGTTGTTCCACAGCACAACGTCACCCAGTCGCCACTGGTGACGCAGCGTCACTTGCGGCGCGGTGGCGTATTTCCATATCTCGTTGAGGAGCAGCTCGGAATCCTTGAGCGAGAGCCCGGGGATGTAGGCGTTGCGACGGCGTCCAAGGTAGAGGGTCCGCTCACCGGATTCCGGTTGCGCGATCACGATCGGATGCGGGGTGCCTGGCGACAACATCGGGTCGTCGTTCGGCGTCACGCCCTTGCGTACATTGCCGCCGCTGTCGTAGGTTCCGTCATGCTTGATCGACATCCGCTCGATGCGATCGACCAGTTCCTGCGGCATCGACCGCAATGCGGCCGGCATCGATGCGAAGCAGGTGTCGCCCCCCGAATCCGGCAATTCGATAGCCCACAGCATCGAAGCGAAAGGCGGCCGCTCCAGGTAGGACATGTCGGTGTGCCACTGCGCTTCGCCGTCTCCGAGCGCGCCGATCGGCTCGCCCGCGCCGTTTTTCCGGTTGGACACCACATAAAGGTCCGGATGGCCCGGCACGCTTTTTCGCCCGGCGCCCTGGTTTGGTGGCGGATCCAGCTCGCCGAGCATGGCCGAGAAGCGTTCGAACTGCGGATTCGTCAACTGCTGGTCGCGCAGGACAACGACGTGGTGTTCCTGCCAGAGGGCGTAAACCCTGTCGAGCTCGGCCGCCGTGATGTTCGCCAGCGAAACGCCTTCGATGCGTGCGCCGATCTCCGGCGTGATGGGGGAAAATTCGATGGACATCATTTTTCTTTCAGATCAGCCCGGAATTGCGTGATGCCAGGGACAGGTCCACGAACCGTGACCCGCTGCGCTCGCTCTTGCTGAAGCGGATGTTGGTGTAACCCAGGTCCAGGCCGCTGACGCGGCCCATGCCGTCAATGAAACCGTTGCGGGTGTCGGTCTTCGCCTGCCGCAAGCCTTCGAGCAGCGCCAGGCCCGTGATGAACCCCTCCAGCGAGACCGGCGTCACGCCGATTTTCATGGCCCGCGCCTCGGCCAGAAAGCTTCGCACGACGCTGTATTTCTCCTTGGTGTACTCCGGCACCACGACGCTGAAGCCAACTCCCCCGGCGTCCTTCCCGAGGTCGGCCAGCAGCTTCTCGCGATCGACGAAGGAGATCACCATCTTCGGCAGCAAAAGCGTGCGCGGAGCGAAGTCGCGCAGGAAGCCGGTGAGCGGTGCGTTGTTCGCCAGGATGATCACCATGTCGGGCCGGGCCGTTTCGATGGTCTTGATGGCAGCGTCGTTGAGGCTTGCCCCCTTGCGGTCGACACCGGCGGTGACGGTCAGCTTGCCGCCATTGCGCGCGAGGATAGCTTCCAGCAGCGGCACATTGGTGGCGCGCGCGTCCTCGAGGTGGACGAAGCCGAAACGCTCCGCCCCGAGGGACCGGTAGTGACGCACGATCGCCTCAAGTTCGCGCTCGTAACTCGCACGGGTTGTGAAGGTGGTGGCAGCCTTGTCCCCGTAAAGCAGCGGCGTGCCCGAGAAGGCGCCGACCAGCGCGATGCCTTCGCCGGCAGCCATCACCGCAGCCGCTTCGGCGCAAGGCCGCGTGGTGAATCCGGTCATCGCGACCACATTGCGGTTGGCGACCAGCGCGGTGACGTTGGCCTCGGTTTTGGCCTTGTCACCCTGGTCATCGAGCGACAGGAGCGTCACCGGGCGACCCAGGATGCCGCCGCTGCGATTGGTGGCTTCGAGCGCGGCCCGGATGCCGTCCCGTATCGCCGTGCCGAATCCAGCTTGCGGCCCCGACAGCGCGGCGGACTGGCCGACAAGGATGGGTGTGGAAGCGTTCACTGACGCCAGCCACGGCGCGCAAACCGCGGCGGTGAGTGCCAGACCGCCGCCCTGGCGCAAGAACAAACGACGTTTCAACATGCCACGCTCCCAGTGATTGAGGGGACTTTTCCCCGAAAAATTGCTGCGCCAGTATCTCCGTGCGTGTAACGAGCCCGACGCGATTTGCTGATTTACTTACAGTTTTTACGAAATCCGCGTGATCGCATTGATAAATTAATGCTATTTAATTGATAGCAGAAAAGCCAGGTTTAACGAGGCTTAACGGAATGTTGGGAACTTTGGGATTAGGCGTAGTGCTGTCAAACTCCGTCAAAGTTGACAGGAGAGTTCGTCTCCTTGTTACATCGAGCACCAGCAGCCGGCGCCGGTGCTTCAGTTGGTGCGCGCGTATCCAGGCCGACGCGGCCGGTAAGTCGTGAGGCTGCGAGCGGCTTGCGGGCGGGCCGCGTGGAAGGCGGGTGGTCGGGCCGCTGGAACCGGCAGCGATAATCACGCCTTATCTTTCTGGAGCGTGCGTGGACATCACATTGCTGATCAAGGCGGCCGTCATGGGCATCGTCGAGGGCTTGACCGAGTTTTTGCCCATTTCATCGACCGGCCACCTGATTCTGGCCGGCGCCTTGCTCGGGTTTGACGACGCCAAGGCCAAGGTCTTCGACATCGCGATCCAGACCGGCGCCATCTTTGCCGTGATCCTGGTCTACTGGCAGAAAATCCGCGATACGCTGGTGGCGCTGCCCACCGAAAAACAGGCGCAGCAGTTTGCGCTCAATGTGTTGGTGGCCTTTGTGCCGGCGGTGTTGCTGGGCCTGCTGTTAGGCAAGGCCATCAAGGCCCATTTGTTCACACCGGTGGTGGTGGCCACCACCTTCATCATCGGCGGCTTCATCATCCTGTGGGCCGAGCGGCGCCAGCAGAACAACCCGGCCGCGGCGCGTGTCCAGGAGGTCGAGGCCATGACCCTGAAAGACGCGATCAAGGTCGGGCTGGTGCAGTGCCTGGCCATGATCCCCGGCACCAGCCGCAGTGGCGCGACCATCATCGGCGGCATGCTGCTGGGCCTGTCGCGCAAGGCGGCCACCGATTTCTCGTTTTACCTGGCGATCCCCACGCTGATAGGCGCGGGGGTTTACAGCCTGTACAAGGATAGGGCGCTGTTGTCCATGGCCGACCTGCCGATGTTCGGCGTCGGCCTGCTGTTTTCATTCATCAGCGCCTGGCTGTGCATACGCTGGCTGCTGCGCTACATCGCCACGCACAGCTTCGTGCCCTTCGCCTGGTACCGCATCGTGTTCGGTATCGTGGTGCTGGTCACGGCGCAGATGGGGTGGGTTCGCTGGGCGGGGTGAGTCTCTTTGGACTGTCATCCCCGACCTGATGCGGGTCCATCTTTGGCTTCCTCGTGTGTTTGAGGTGTGTCTGCGCCTGTTGGCCGGGGGTTGCCCGGCGGCAAGTAACTTTCTTTTGCTTCGCCAAAAGAAAGTCACCAAAGAAAAGGCGACCCGATGGTCTGGGTCCTTCCGCTTCGCTCCAGGTAACCTGCGGTGCTCGCCGCAAACGGGGTCGAGCTCGACTCGCTTCGCTCAAAATCGCTCGCCCTGATCCGTTTTCGGCTGTGCTCCTCGGCCCAGCCCGACGGGTGGAGAGGAATACGAATACCAGCATCGCATACCGAACTCCCCTCCGGAGTGCATGAAGCGCGCAGCGCTTCATGCACGGGAATCCCAACGAACGGTCATGTTTGCACGCGAGCGCAGCGCACGCGGCCAAATGAAGTCCCCCTTCATCGCCCAGCGGGGCGAGGGAGGGGCTAGGGGTGGGAGTGGGGAGTTCAGTCCCGCTGTCCAAGGCCTACCCGAGTGCTGGGGGGCGCCATCGACCGTTGGCCGGGGGTTGCCCGGCGGCAAGTAACTTTCTTTTGTCTCGCCAAAAGAAAGTCACCAAAGAAAAGGCGACCCTGCTGTCTGCGTCCCCTCCGCTGCGCTACGGGGCAACCTGCGGTGCTCGTCAAAAGTGGGGTCTTGCTCGAACTCGCCTTCGGCTCAAACAATCGCAAGCCCTGATCCACTTTTGTCTCCGCTCCTCGGCGCATACAGAAGGGTGGGGATAAAAACCAATGCGGGTACAAAATCCGGAGTCCTTGAAGCGCGCAGCGCTTCAAGGACGGGTCTCTCAACGCACGGTGATGTTTGCACGCGAGCGCAGCGCACGCGGCCAAATGAAGTCCCCCTCTTTCGCCCAGCGGGGCGAGAGAGGGGCTAGGGGAGTGAGTGGGGAGTCAAGACCCCATCATGTTCCGCAGCGAAGCCTCGATCGCCGCTGCCGTGGCCAGCGGTTTTTCCATCGGAAACAGGTGGCTGCCGTCGAGCATCATGAGGCGGCCTTTGGTGACTTTTTCGGTCATGGCCATGCCGACCTGTTTCATCTCGGCCGACTGGCGCCCGCCGATGAAGGCCACCGGGCATTTGAGCGGGTGGCGCTTGAGGATGCCCTCGAGGTTGTGCGGCAGGGTGTTGTAGATCGCGGTTTCCACGTCGCGGTCGAAACTGAGCATGCGCTGGTTGTCGCCTTCGCCCTGCGCGTCATGGGTGCCGTATTCGATGTAGTCGAGCAGCACCTGCTCGTCCCACTGCGCAAAGGCCTTCTTGCTGCGGAAATGCGCCAGTACCTCGGCCTGGCCCAGCCACTGGTGCCGGCGCTTGCGGCTGACGGCGCCTGGCGAGATCGAGCCCACCAGTTGCGCGCGTTTGGCCACGCTGAGCGCCGCCGCCCGCCAGCCGCCCAGGATGGGCGAGTCGATCAGCAACACACCGCGCACCGGCCGGCCGCCGAGTTCGGGGTTGCGCGCCGCACACATCAGGCTCAGAAAACCGCCCAGCGAGTGGCCGACCAGGAACACCGCCTCGCCGGTTTTCTCCACCGCTTCGGCGCTGAAGTCGGCCAGTTGCTGCACCAGGTGCGGCCAGTTGCTGGTGACCGGATAACGCGGATCATGGCCGAATTTCTCGATCGCCCGCACCTGGAAGCCGCGCGCCTTCAGGCTCTGGAACAACACGCCGTAGGTGCTGGCCGGAAAGCTGTTGCCGTGTGAGAAAACGATCAGGGGTTTGGGGGAGGCCGGCACTAGATCAGTTTTTCTTCAGGCGAGGTGATTTTCTTGAGCGGCTGGTTGCGTGTCAACGGCGTCAGCAGCGGCACCTGGGTCTCGCCGCCTGTCCACATCGGGTCCTCGATGCTGTCGAACACTTCGCGCAGCTTTTTGCCCCAGTTGTCGTGCAGCATGCGGAAATAGGGGTTCTCATGGTCGATGCACACCACCTTGTCGGTCTGCAGCGAATTGGCTTCGTAGACCACCATGTCCAGCGGCAGGCCGACCGACAGGTTGGACTTGAGCGTGGAATCCATGGACACCAGCGCGCACTTGGCGGCCTCGTCCAGCGGTGTGTCGGGCGTGATCACGCGGTCCAGCACCGGTTTGCCGTATTTGGACTCGCCGACCTGGAAGTAGGGTGTCTCGGGCGTGGCTTCGATGAAGTTGCCGGCCGAATACACCTGGAACAGGCGCATGCCTTCGCCGCGGATCTGGCCGCCAAAAATCAGCGAGACGTTAAATTCGACACCGGCGTGTTTGAGGTCTTCGGCGTCGCGCTCGTGCACGCGGCGGATCGCCGCGCCCAGCACGCGTGCCGCGTCGAACATGCTTTTGGCGTTCCAGATCGTGATCGGCGGGCCGCCGTCCGGGTCCTTGAGCTGCTCGACCTGCAGGATTTCGCGCACCGACTGGGAGACCGACAGGTTGCCGGCCGACAGCAGCACCATGAAGCGGTCTTCCGGCTTTTCATAAATGATCATCTTGCGGAAGGTGCTGATCTGGTCCAGCCCGGCGTTGGTGCGGGAGTCCGAGAGAAACACCAGGCCGGCGTTGAGTTTGATGGCGACGCAATAAGTCATGAGGGCAACATTAGTCGGTTGATCAGCTTGCAGCAAGCTTTTTGAGTTGATAAAGGGCGTCCAGCGCTTCGCGCGGACTCAGCAGGTCGGGATCAATGCCGCCCAGGGCTTTTTCGACGGGGCTGGCCTCCGGCGCTGCCTGCTCGGGCGGCGCGGCGAACAGGTCGACCTGGGCGCGCGTGGCATCCTGCTGGGTTTCCAGCGCCGCCAGCGCATGGCGGGCGTGGTTGACCACGCCGGACGGCACGCCGGCGAGTTTGGCGACGGCAATGCCGTAACTCTTGCTGGCGGGGCCGGGTTCGATGTGGTGCAGGAACACGATGTCGGCGCCGGACTCGACCGCACTGACGTGCACATTGACGGCCGCATGGTGGCGCGCCGGGAACTCGGTCAGCTCGAAATAATGCGTGGCGAACAGCGTGAAGGCCTGGGTCTTGTTGTGCAGGTGGGCAGCGATGCCGCCGGCCAGCGCCAGGCCGTCGAAGGTCGACGTCCCCCGCCCGATCTCGTCCATCAGCACCAGTGAATGGGGTGTCGCGGCGTGCAGGATCTGCGCGGCTTCCAGCATCTCGAGCATGAAGGTCGATTGCGCATTGGCGACGTCGTCGGCCGCGCCTATGCGGGTCAGGATGGCGTCGATGGGGCCGAGCCGGCAACTCGCGGCCGGCACGTACGAACCCACGCTGGCCAGCAGCACAATCAGCGCGACCTGGCGCATGTAGGTCGACTTGCCGCCCATGTTGGGGCCGGTGATGATTTGCATGCGGCTTTTGCTGCCCAGGTCGCAGTCGTTGGCGATGAAGGCACCGGCGCCGGTTTCGCCCAGGCGCGCCTCGACCACCGGATGCCGGCCTTCGCGGATGCAGATGCACGGTTCCTTGACAAACACCGGCGCGGCCCAGTTCAGCGTCAGCGAGCGTTCGGCCAGGGCGCACAGCGCGTCCAGGCCGGCCAGCGCGCGCGCCAGGCGGCTCAGGGCCGGCACAAAAACCTGCAGCTCGTCGAGCAACTGCTCGTACAGCCATTTTTCGCGCGCCAGCGCGCGCTCCTGCGCCGACAGCGCCTTGTCCTCAAAGGCCTTGAGTTCCGGCGTGATGTAACGCTCGGCATTTTTCAGGGTCTGGCGGCGCCGGTAGTCGTCGGGCACCTTGCTGGCCTGGCCCTGGGTGACCTCGATGTAAAAACCGTGCACCTTGTTGAACTGCACGCGCAGGTTGGCGATGCCGGTGCGGGCGCGTTCGCGGCCTTCGAGGTCCAGCAGGAAACCGTCGCAGTTGGTCTGGATGTCGCGCAGCTCGTCGAGGTCGGCGTCGCAGCCGTGGTTGATCACGCCGCCGTCGCGGATCAGCGCGGCGGGTTCTTCCAGCAGGTAACGCTCCAGCAACGCCGCGCCGTCGGGGGGCGCCTGCAAATCCCCGAAAATACGCGTCAAACATGCGCCCAGCCCTTGCTGGCCGGGCGTCAGCTGCTCTGTTTTTTGTAGCGTCTGCCGCAAGGCCACGAGTTCACGCGGGCGCACCTGGCGCAGCGCGATACGCGCGGTGATGCGCTCGACGTCGCTGCTGCCGCGCAGCCCGGCGCGCAGCCTGTGGTGCAGCCCGGCGCGCAGTTCGGTGATCGCGTCCAGCCGTTCCTGCGCCTGGCTGCGGTCGCGGCGCGGGCTGAGCAGCCAGCTTTTGAGGGTGCGGCTGCCCATGCCGGTGATGCAGCTGTCGAGCAGCGAAAACAGGGTGGGAGAGTCCTCGCCGCGCAGGTTGTGTATCAGCTCAAGGTTGCGGCGCGTGGTCTGCGGCAGCTCGATCAGCTCACCCGAGCGCACCACCTGCAGGCTGTGCACATGCGGCAGTGCCCTTCCCTGCGTGTGTTCGGCATAACCGAGCAGCGCCGACGCTGCCGCATGGGCGTCCGGCAAGGCATCGGCGTTCCAGGAAGCCAGCGAGGCGACCTGCAGCTGCGCCAGCAGGCGGCGCGCGCCGAGCGCGGCATCAAACTGCCAGGCCGGCCGGGCGCTGGCGGCGCAGCGCTGGGTCTTGATGCGTTGTTCGAAGGCCGGTGTGGCCTCGACGTTGTAGAGCAGCTCGCTGGGCCCGATTCGCGCGATCCAGGCTTCGAGCTCGTCGCCGGCGCAATGGGCCAGGTGGATCACGCCCTGGGTCACGCTGAGCCAGGCCAGGCCGCAGCTGTTGCGCAAGCCTTGGTGCACCGCCAGCAGGATGGCTTCGCTTTTGTCGCTGAGCAGCTCGGTATCGGTCAGGGTGCCGGGGGTGACGACGCGCACCACCTTGCGCTCGACCGGGCCCTTGGCGGTGGCGACATCGCCGACCTGTTCGCAGATCGCCACCGATTCGCCGAGCTTGATCAGCTTGGCCAGGTAGCCTTCGAGCGAATGGAAGGGCACGCCGGCCATCACCACCGGCTCCCCGGCCGACTGGCCGCGCCGGGTCAGCGTGATGTCGAGCAGGCGCGCGGCCTTTTCGGCGTCGGCATAAAACAGCTCGTAGAAGTCGCCCATGCGGTACAGCAGCAGCGTGTCCGGGTAGTCTGCCTTCAGCCCCAGGTACTGGACCATCATTGGGGTATGAGTGGAAAAACCAGCGTTCTTCACTTGTGTAGAGCTGGTTTTTTCCATATCAATCAATGTTATTCCTCATGTTCTATCGACCCGCATCGCCCCTCTGTTGCCCTCTATCGACCCGCAGCGCTCCGCCAAAAAACTCGCCAAACTACCGCCAAATTCTCTTTTTGCATCATAATCACTTCGTTTTGGCGGTCGCCTGTGCCGCGGCGCCATTTGAAGGGATTGGGATGAGGCTCGAACTTAGCAGTGACTTGGTCATCAAGATGACCCTGGACAAATACCCCCAGCAGGGCGTGCCTTACAAAGATTGGAAGCCCGCCGCTGGCCTCAATTATCTAGTCTATGACAGCCACCGCGAATCGCCGGTCGGATTCGCCGTCAGAATTGGCAAAAAGGCGTCTGTTTATCTGGTGGAGAAGCACGTCGCCGGCAAGAACATGAAGATCCCGGTCGGGCTGGCGCGGGGGAAGAAGGGCGACGAGACGATCATGGAACTGGCCGAAGCTCGGCTGGAGGCGCATAAGCTCGTCGCAAAGGCAAAAGCGCACGGCGCGAACCCCAAGGCCATCGAAGACGCCGTGGTCGCCTCCGAGCTCACCATGGGGCAAGTGTGGGAGGGATACATCCATGATTTGGAGACGCGTAACGAGCCAATCAAGCCCAACTCCCGTCTCGCCTTGGACAAAGCCCGCGCGAAGCTCAGCGACTGGGAGGACCGCAAAGTCCGCTTGATCACCAGCGACGAGATCATCAAGCGGTTCGACCTTCATGCGATCGAAAAGAAACACAAGACGGCGGCTGAGCAAATGGGGCGATGGGCGACGGCGGCCGTCGCCAACGCGATCAAGGACGAACTTCACAACGCCCATTCGGCGGGCCGAGCTCCCGTCCTCACTTTCAACCCTTTCACCATTCTCATCGCGAAGGGGAAATACCGCACGGGCAAGCAGCTCGAGCGGGAATACAAGGCCAAGGGGATCCGCAATCCACTCGACTTCTCTTCGACAGTGGGACCTTTTGTGAAGGCCGCGTGGGAATACCGGCTGGAGAATCCATTGGCGGCGGACTTCCTACTGCTGTGCCTCTTGTGGGGCATGCGCGGCGACGAGTGCAGAACGTTCAAATGGCGCGATCGCATCGACGACGCGATGGAGTCGATGGAGCGTTGGGTCGACATGGAGAAGAAGGTGGCGTTCGTCTTCGACGCGAAGAACCGGGGAGACCACGAGTTTCCGATCGGACCGTTTGCCATGGAGATTTTGAAGCTTCGCCGGTTGGACAGGACCGAAGACGATATGTGGGTCTTTCCATCCAGGTCACCTAAAAAGCTCGGCAAGCAGCACTACAACGACGCGACCGTGGCGCTCAACACCGTCCGCGAACGCGCCGGCATCAAAACCGTCCGAGGTCATGACATGCGCCGGACCTTCGGCGCGGCGTGCGAGAAGCTGGGCTTCTCCGACCGCCAGACCAAGCGGATGCTCGGCCACGGCGTTGCGGCGGGCGAGAGCCTGGGCCGCTACACGGACCCGGAGTGGATCGACCTTGTTCGGCGCATGGAGCGAGTCGAGGAATTGATCATGGTGGCGGCCAAGCCGGTCTACAACGCGCTGCGCCCTCGCTCGGTTCCCCGTCTCAGTGACGGCGACGACGTCCAGATCAAGCCGAAGACCTGGCGCCCGACCAAGCGAAAGATCGGGTGAATCTGAAACGCGGGCTTTTTCGCTGCTTGCAACTATTACGGTTTTTTTGCGATGTCAGTTGTAAAGTCGAATTTGCAAACCTTCTAGCCTATGATGAAGCTTGGCCACACGAGGACATGACCATGGCAACGACACCTGCGCCCGCGCCCATCCCCTCCAATCCGCAGCCGATCGAGCAGGTGCCAGTGCGCATCGACGTCCCCAGGCCCAACCGCCAGCTGTAGGAGGCCCACATGGCAACCAGTCCCGCTCCCGCGCCAATCCCCGCCAATCCCCAGCCTTTGGAGCAAGTTCCGTTGCGCAGGGACGACCCCCGGCCTTACGACACGAAGTAAGCCGGTCAGCGCAGGCCGTAGGCAAGCAGCAACCCCGCCAAGCCCGCTAGCGGAGAGCTCACCATCCATTTGTAGGCTCCGTCCAGAGCTTTGGCCCTCGCGATGTTCGCGTCGCTGAATGCCTTTATCTGCTTGTCGGCGGCCGTCACCTGATCCCATCGGGTCATGTTCAAGCCCGCTTCGAGGTCAGGCTCTTCCCCATCCGGCCTCTCCGCATGTTTCGCCGCTCGCTCCCGGATTTTCGCGCTGGTGGTCCCAGCCGACATTTCGTTAGTGGCCGCGCCTTTGAGGAGAAGCACGGACGCTACTGCGAACCACCATGCGGCCAGAAAAGCCATCGGGACGACCTGCCATAGGTAGTCCGGCGAGCCGATCTTGCCCAAGGCGTATATGGAGACCGCGCCAGCCGCGCCCATCGTCAGGGTCGCGAACTTGTAGGCCCGCTCGTGCATGGCGTCATAGGACGCGCGAGCTTCCTTGAGCGAGTCTTCGACAGCCTTCTCGGCGAAATCAATCGTTTCCATGCCCCATTACACTAGCTTTGAACGGCGAACGCCACCACCTTATCCCGCATGACGCGGACTGATCCAATGGAGCAAGCATGGGCTCAAAGAGCGAGGCAAGTGCAACTGCGGCAGGTGAATCGCGACCTGCGGCTAAGCGGCTAAAAACCGGAGGCAGGGCGAAGGCGCCAAGCATCAAAGAACAACTGGAGACCGCTAAGCTCCAAAGCGAAATCGGAGCGTTGAACGACGACACCCTTCTGACGACCGAATTGGCGGCGCTTTATCTTGGCATCAAGGTCAAGACATTGGAGGAAATGCGCGGCCCTGCCAAGAAGGGCGCGGACCAGACGCGTGGCGTCGAGGGGCCGCCATTTGAAAAGATCATCGGGAAGGGCGATGTGGGCCAGAACCAGCCAGTCCACTATGCCCTTGGCCAGTTGCGCGCATGGCGCAAGAAGAATTCAGCGACGACCTCTCACCAAGCCGCGCTTAACGCCGGCCTCTTCGGCTTCGTCTCCACGCAATTGCCATTCTTCGCCGAAGCTGGCGAGCGCAAGCGCAACGCGCGCGACATTTTGATCGCGGGCGCTTGGGATTTTGAAGACTCCAAGCGTGAGGAGTGGTTCAAGGATCTGTTCGAAGGCCGGCTTCGCGTGGTTTGGCTGTCGCCGATGGAGGCGGCTGCTAGCCGGTGGGCCGATCTTGATGCGCACAAACGCATCGCAAACCGCGCCATCGCTTTGATGAAGGAGCAGAGCGGCGCAATCGGCGCGGCGCTCGAATTCACGGAAATTTCAGCAGAGTCACAACCTGCGCTTGGCTTAGACAACTGACGGTTGTTGAGTCGGTCGACTTCCACCTGTCGAAGCGGGGAGGGGGCGGCTTGCTGTTTGGCCAACCCTATCAGACCGTTCTCGCCGTCAAGGCCTTCGCGCGGGCGCTCGCGTCCTGCGGCCGTTGAAAGCCTTGACAGCTCCGCTGCGGCCCGATGCCCGGGTGGCAGGCAATTCCGCCTGCTACCAAGGAGCGCGACATGGCGCAACGCAATTCCATCGAACTTTTCACCGTAGACCAAAACGGCCAATACACGCCAGCGGGCAAAGACCAGGTCATCGCGGCGGCGCGTGGTTTCCTCAACAAGATGCTGTATCGCAAGGACGCGATCGAGAGTCCGCAGTTGGCCCGCGACTACCTGTCGTTGAAGATGGGGGCCTACGAGCGCGAAGTGTTCTCGGTGATCTTCCTCGACGCGCAGAACCGAGTGATCGAGTGCCGGGAGATGTTCGAGGGCACCTTGACCCAAACGTCGGTCTATCCGCGCGAAGTCGTGAAGCTGGCCTTGCAACTGAACGCGGCATCCCTGATTTTGGCCCACAACCATCCTTCGGGAGCGGCCGAGCCCAGCAGAGCCGACGAGATTCTCACGCAGACGTTGAAGGCGGCGCTGTCGCTGGTGGACGTCCGGGTGATCGATCACATGGTCGTCGCGGGCGGCACGGTGACATCCTTCGCCGAGCGCGGCCTGCTGTGACCCATGGGGCTCCGGCCCCCTTTTTTAACGCAGCGGACCGCTGCCTTTCGACGAGTTTCCCCGAAAGCGACCGGACAGCTTCTCGGCGACCTCGATGACGGTCTCGCGGTCCCTGGGGGACAGGCCCCTAAGCATGAAGCCGAATGCTTGGGCCTGGTCGACCTCGCGGTCGCTTGCCGTCAGCAAGAACTCGTCCACCCGGCAGCCGAAGCAGTCGGCGAAGTCGAAAAGACGCACGACGCTGGGCGTCACCGCGCCACGCTCAATGCGAGAGATCGCTTCGCTGCCAATCCCGATTTGCTCGGCGACCTCTTCTTGGGTCAGGCGCGCCTCGACACGACGGCGGGAGATCGCCTCTCCAATTAGCTTTGCAATGCGCGATTGACGCTTTTCGTCCATAGGTGTTTCCGATCAACCTAAATGGTCGACTAGCAACCCATTTGTGTGAAGGACTTAACAGGTTGGTTGTCAACCCTACAGGTAGAATGGTCGTTATGGGATGGCGCTGGGCTTTGGACCGCGCCAACCCAACCAGGAGAGACCATGGACCGCGTCCAAGTGCCTGTTGCGCCACACGAGCGCGGGCTGACGGCCAGCGCGACCGAATCATCCATCCATTCATTTACCGGAGAAGAAGCATGCAGGAATACCAAGGCGTCCTTAAAGAACTCGGCCAGTCGAGCCATATTGGCAGCCCGATTGGGGACGCCAACATCAAAACCTACACCTACGTCGAGATCGGCGGCGAGACGCTCAAGAAGATCAAGACTTACCCAGGCATCGATGGGAAGCTACGCCTAGCGCTTGAATATCCGGAGCCGGTCACCCTCTACGTCGAAGGGGGATACCTCTGCGGCATGAGGACGGGGGACGGGCGCCTGTTCGCGACGGAGGGCCGTGGCTTCTTCCCCGACCTCTTACAGACGTTGTCCATGGCTTTCTTGTGCCTGCTGACTTCGCTGCTCATCATCGGGTTGCTCTTCATGCCTTACATGATTTGGTTCTTCTCGCGCCACTGGGCGTTCCGCAGGGCGGCGAGATCATTGCCTGGCGCGGTCTTTGTTTAGGAAGGGATCGGATTAACCTGCGCTTTCGAGCCTCTGGTGGCGGAGCACATAAAACCGAAGCGGCTGAAAGGGTCTTGGCGCCGCATTCGCCGACTTTCCCAAGCTAAAAAGAACCGATTGAGGGTCCGGGCGGTGGCGAGAGCTTGATCGCCAAAACAAAAACGGCGGAAAATGGCCGCATGAAGATATTCGTCAGCTCCCTCATCTCCGGCTACGAACCGCTGCGTCAAGCCGCTCGAGACGCGGTAGTGTCTTTGGGGCATCAGCCCGTCATGGCCGAAGATTTCCGCGCCCAAGCCAACTCGCCCCAGGTCGCGTGCCTTCAAGGGCTGCGCTCGGCCGACTTGGTGGTCCTGATCTTGACGGACCGCTATGGGCCCGCGATGCCTGGCTCGGGAGTCTCGCCCACCCACGAGGAGTATCTCGAGGCGCGAGGCGCCAAGCAAATATTGCTGTTCGTGCAGGAAGGCGTGGAGCGCGAACCAAAGCAGGAGGAGCTGCTGCGCGAGGCGCAGGGTTGGCAGGGCGGGCTGTTCCGCGAGGGCTTTCGCGACGCGGCCGAGCTTCGGACGCTTATTACCCGCGCGATCCACGGATTTGAGCTCGCCCACGCGGCGGCTCCGGTGGACGCGGCGCAGCTCGCGCGCGATGCCGAGGAAATGCTTAAACGCGACCGGCGCGACGGGAGGCAGGGCGGGCCGATGCTGAAATTCGCGTTGACTACTGGCCCCGCGCGACAACTCCTGCGTCCGGCTGAGTTGGAGCGAGACGAGTTGGCCGACGCCATCCAACAACAAGCCATGTTCGGAAATCCTCGAATTTTCGACCGCGACGGTCGTTCCTCGCGCTCCATCGAAGGCGACGCACTGGTCTTGGAGCAAGACGGCGGCGCGCGCGTGTCGCTAAGCGAAAGCGGTCGCGTCGAACTGTGGCTGCCCTTGGAGCGGCAATCGAGGCGCGAGCGCGGATTCGGGGGGTTATTCTCCATCATCGAGGAGTCTGTGGTGCGCGAACTCGGCAACGCCATCTCGTTCTCCGGCTGGCTTCTGGAACACGTGGACGCCACGCAGCGTGCCACCCACGTCGCGATGGCGGCCAAAATCGACGCAGCCGACCACATGGGTTGGCGCACGCAGGCGCAGCAGGATGCGAGCCCGAACTCCGGCGCCATGCGGATGGGCGGAGCGCCCGAGCGGGCGTCGGTGCTCGACCGTCCGCGGGCTGCGCTGAGGTTCGACGCGGCGAGGCTTGCTGAGGATCTGATGGTGCCAATGCGCAGGCAGTGGAGAGCCTAAGGTCGTTTCGGACCTGACGTTTGTAGAGCCGTAGCCGAGTCGCGGGAGACGTGGACGGGGTGGCTGGGCTGCATCTCCGCTCGAGCTCCGGCCTTCGGCCCACTGGAGCTCGAACGTTCTAGGGATACATATACCCGACGCACCAAGGTGCGCCGTGTTTGCGCCGTGCCTAAACACGGCGCGAATACGGCATGCGAGCTTGGCGCGCGTGCGTTGCCGCATGATTTTGACGCCGGTCTCAAGGGTGGTCCAAAACAGCCGTGGACCAAAAGTTTCCAAATTGTGCCACTGACGCTTCCGCTGGTTCTTGAGAACATCCTGCCAGCGACGGAGCAGTTTCGCCGCAACTACAAGGAGTATTTCATGACCAAGCAAGCAAACCCAAAATCCTCCCAGCCAGCATCGCCGGCACGGCCGCCTGGAAGCCCGGGACTTCCAAGCAAGAAGTTTGAGAAGAAGTCTGGTGGCCCCCGCGTCAACTTGGCGCCTAAGCCGAAGGGTTAGAACGCCTAACCAGGGCCTGGGGACGACGACGATTCCCAGTGGCGCAACCAAGCTGAATATCTGATGGCGGTCCACGTGTCGGCGTCTGGCGCCCCGGTCAGCAGCCGCCACCGCTCGGCTCTGTCCAGGCGGGCCGCGTTCGACGATATGCTTCTGAACAGGCCAAGCACCTGGTCTAGGCGTCGCGCAGCGTGGTAATTTTCCTCGGCCAAGAGCAACGTGCGCTTGGCCGAGGATTCCTTTTGGCTCTGAAGGATGGAGCTCACGAACTTTCCGAGCTTCGGCTCGCTTGGGAACTCAGATCCGCTATGCCAGCGTTTGAGCGTCGATTCGTCGATGACGGGGTTGGCGTGTCGCTGGTCGAGATCCAACAGATCCCTAGGTTGCTTCACACCGAGCAGGAGCTTGAGCCAAGCGATGTATTGGCGACCAGGCTTGCATACGCCGTTAGTTGGCCGACGCAGGAGAAAGTCGAAACCATCCTGTTCCCGGGAGGCGCCGCGAAGCGCGCGGGTGCAGAAGTCGACTTTGGCCGACTGCGAAACCATCAGATCGAGCAATGCCGCGACCCGGGGCTCGTCAATCTGCCATGGCTCCACGGCCGCTTCGATTTCACTCAGCACCGCCTCCGACATGTAGAGATTGAGCACAGGGTTGCCACGACATTCGGCCGCCAGGCCCTTGAAGTCCTGCGCGCGCGCAAGCGCTTCGGCGACTTTGCTGGCTTGCTCGACTTCCGCGAACATGTCGCAAGGGATCTTGTTTCGTAGGGGCGTGGTTGGGTCAGCCGCCGAACAGAACACTTCCCAATTGCCCATCGCGCCGGCTTCGGCTGCTGCGTCCGCATCGCCGGCGACTGCGCGGCCAAACAAACTCTTGAAACGGGATTGAGGCGAGGGATCAAGGAGCTCGACTAATTGAGCACCAAGCGATTTGGGAACCTTCGCCAAGTTGAGCGCCTTGACGCGCTCGAGCCCTTTGAACAGCGATTCCTTGTCAATCGACTTGAAGACGGCCCTCATGGGAGCGCCATCCAACTTCATGACCGCCTCAGGAGAAAGCACGATCAGCCCACCCATGGCGAGCGGGGACGGCCTGCCCGCGCCTGGCCTGCGAACTGGCGGCGCGGTAGCTCTCTCTGATTCGGCGCCTGGCTTCACAAGCTCATGAGGGGTCGTTGGAAAGGCGGGCGGCTGCGGCCCGCTTGCCTAGCTTCATTGCCGCCCGGATGGCCGGGAGCTGCGAGGGCCGTGGCATCGCCTTCTTCTGTTCCCATTTGTAGATCGACTGGCCGGAAACCCCCAACAAACGCCCCATCTCCTCGGCCGACAGTCCTAACGCAGCTCTCTTCTTGGCCAAGCCCAAGGCGCTGAAACGGTTGCGCAGGACCGCGCCGCCTTCTTCTTCTTCGGCAACTCTTGCAGCCTTCGTAGGCTTGGCAAAGGCTTTCAAGGAGCGTTCGAGCACAGCGATACGGACCTTCAACGCGGCGATCTCGCTGCGATATCGCGAGCTTGATTGCTTCAAACTCTCCGTTTCGCGCCGGACTTCCTTGCGGGCGACGCGGGAGATTTCAGCTTTCAGAGCTGTGGCAATGTTCATTTCTAACCTTTGTTGAATGTGAGGGCGCGAAAGCCTTAGCTGCGCGGTGCGAAGAAGATGCTGAGTTCGACAGCTCTGACTTCATTACTCGGCGCCAATTTAGCACGGACACTGTCACAGCTATGTTGGGGCCGATAACCGTTCATTCGAGGATATGCTTGATGCCCATGAGTTTCCCCGAGCCACAGCCCAGTTATCCGCGCACCTTGGATTTGGAAGGGATGCTCCGGCGTTCAGTGGAGCTTGACCTCGCGGCGCTCGACATCCTGCGGCCCGAGTCCTATGAACTTGCCGAAGAGGCGCTCAACACAGTTCTCAGTTTCAGCGCGGGCGAACTTGGCATCGGGCACGCGCGAGCGATTCGAACGCTGGTCGCCGAAGGCTTCGATCCGTCAGCGGCGGCTTTGTTGCGGCTCCAGTTGGAGGCGCTGGTCAGATCGATTTGGCTTGCTTGGGCTGCCGAAGAAAAACATCTCCTGGCGCTCGACGCCGAAGTCTCGTTGGACGCGGAGCTGGCTGCTGGCAAGGCGCTGCCAGGATTGACGCAGATGATCAAGGCATTGCGCGACGTTGGCCCGCCGGGATGCTTTGAAATGCTCGACGGGTTCCGGACGATGATCTTGCCGACCCTGAATTCGTTCGTGCATTCAGGATTTCACCCGTTGAAGCTGCGAAGCGCCGGCTATGACGAGAACCTGATGATCCGCTTCTTGAAAGACTCGAACGCGATCTTCACGATGACGGCCATGCAGCTCGCCGCCCTCACAGGTGACCCGGAGATCATCTTGCCAATGACCAAAATTCAACCCCGATTCGCCGACTGCTTGCCGCCTCTGATCAAGGCTTAGATATCCTCGGCTTGGCTGACAGCGGCGATGAGCGCGCGCAACGCCTCGACGCCCTCGGCCAGGGAGCGCACCGCCGCTTCCAACCGATCAATCTCGAACCGTTGCTCCATCGCCCGACGCTCGAGCGTGTCTTCGAGGTCGGTCAATCGGTCGTCGATTTCTCGCCCCGCAGACAAGGCGGACGCCAAGGCGTGGTCAATGGCGTCTGTCGGCGTCGCGCCAGGCGCGAGGCGCGCAGCCACCTTGCGAAGCTGATCGCAGCGGCGCCGGCTGAGCCTGAGGCTTATTTCGACTCGATCCCAGCCATTGCCTGGCGTCTTGCTCGACATGGTCTGCTCCTTCACCGGCTCAGTTGTTGTTCGAGCGAGCGTCCTCGCAGCCGTGCGATGAACGCAGAGGCTGCCGACCAGGCAAGGTTTGCCCTAGCGGCTGGGGCCGCGCCTTGCGCTTCCGAGGAGCCGTGAGTTTGACCTTCGGGGCCAAAGTCCAAGGTCGTGCCCTTGGCCCGGCTGCGCCGCATGCGCGTGGCCAAGGCCTCGATCACCGCTTTGCGCCCGGCGCGCGCCGGTTTGCCGGACTTGTGCGCCTCGGGATCTACCAAGCCCAAGGCCGACGCGTTGACGAAGAGGGTCGTGGCGAATCGAGACCGGCTCGCCGCCACGTAGGTCCACTCGCGGTCTGCCATTGACGGGTTGGCCAGCACGTAGGCCGAATCGAAAGTCCTGCCCTGGCTTTTGTGGTTGGTGAGGCAGTAGGCGAGGTCAAAGCGTCCAAAAGCGGCCGGAATCTCGACGACTTGCTCATCCCGGGCGTTCGCGTCGTCGAGCGCGACGCGCAGGATGGGAGCGCGCCCGCCTTCGATGGACAGGATGTCGCCAGAAACGCCGTTGGAGACGCCAAGGTCACGGTCGTTCATCGTGAAGACGATCCGGTCTCCCGGCGCGAACCGCTTCTTCGCGCGCGTCTCGTCTCGGTGGATGATCTCGGTGTCGATCCCGGCCGCCTCATTGACGAAGCCTGAGCCAACCAGGCGCGCGCGGGCCATCTCATTGAGCTCCGCGACCTCCGCCCGCGTGGCGGCGATCATCGTTTTGGACGGCAATGGCGTCTTATCAGCGGCCCACGCCTCGACCATGGCGTCGAGCGCCTGTCCGGGGCTGGGCAGCAGTTTTAGGCGGCCTTTGGAGTCGAGCAAGGAGAGCGCGGGCAGAGCCTCGCCTTTTGCGAACATCTCCACCGCTTGGCGCATCCATTCGAAGTCGTAACGCGACTGCCAACGGCCAAACGCCCTGGCGAGCTTCGCGTTTTTGGAGCACAGGGCATCGATGGCTTGGAGGCGAGCGTCTTCGGGCGCTGATCGAAGGGCTTCGACCTGGGCGGGAGTCACTCCACCGCCCGATTTGAGCGAGCGCTCCGAGAGCCATGCCAAGAGCGGCTCGAAATCGGTGCGCTGCCTTTGGATATTCGAGATTTCAGCCTTGCCGATCTCGCGCATGAGAGACGCGAACATGCCGCCGGCGCCGATCGGCTGGAGCTGCTTTGGGTCTCCCACGCACACGAGCTTGGCCCCGGCGTCGAGGACCGCGTCTTGGAGCAGGCCGAACTCCTTAGACCCCACCATCCCTGCCTCGTCGAGGACCAGCACCGTTTTAGAGGTCAGATGCAACCGTTCTTCGCGAAGCGACAACAGCAGACTGGCGATGGTGCGAGATGGGATGCCAGTCTCGCGGGCGAGGTTCTGGGCGGCCGCCGCCGACTGGCAGCAACCCAGGACTTGTAGCCCGCCGGCCGCGTAGGCCTTGCCCACGGCTCGCAACATGGTGGTCTTGCCTGTTCCCGCCCAGCCCTCCACGAAGGCGTGGCGGCCCGTCTCGCAAGCAATGTGGAGCGCTGCCGCCCGCTGCTGGGAGAGCGACACCGCGACGCCAAGCCGGGCTCGGAGGTCGGCTTCCAAGGCGTCGAACTCGCGGTCGACGGCGGACCGACTAACGCGGTGCGACCGGTCCGTGACGCCGGTTCGAGCCTTGGATGCGATCTCTTCTTCGAGCTCCTTGGTCGCCTTGGACGTGAACACCTGAGTGAGGTGCTCAGTGGCTCCCAATTGGACGACTTGGTCGAACGCCATGAAGCGACCAAGCTCCGCCAGGCACTCGGCAGCCGACCATCGTCCCATGGCGCGCTCGCAGATCTCTACTAGGGCCTCCTGAGAGGTCGCGCAGGACTCGGACTCCATGAGGGCGTCCAGGACGGCCTGGTGATCTACCTCGAACTCGGGCTCCGCGACTTGGACATGGGAGCGCATGGCTTCGACAGACGCGGGTGTGATGCCCAGCTCGCCGGCGGCGTTCTGGAACCTCAAAAGGAGCTCGGGCAAGGGCGGCTCATTCTTGGCCGAGCGAGAGTTGAGCGCCGCGATCTCGCTGGACCGGGCGTCCAGTCCATCCATGCCGGCCTCTTGCATGTATTGGGCAATCTCGCGGCTTCGAGTGGACAGGGCGTCGCGCTGGTTCTCGGTGACCCCTCCGATGGTGAAGTAGGGGCCGTTTGCCACGACCTCGAACCCCATCCCACGAAGGCGGTGGGCGAGCTCGACCCGGAACAGGATGCCGGTGGCCATCTTCCGCTCGAACTGGGGCCGGTGCTCCAACGCCGACCACTCCTCGACTCCCTGCCTCTTGCCGACGTTGAACATGAAGGCGTGAACGTGGAGCTGGGGATCGAGCGCGCGGCTGGCGAAGTGCGTGTAGCAGGCGGCCGCGGCCGCTTCCGCCAGTTGCTTGACCCGCCCGCCATGCCCATGCCGGGATACGGCGGCGGACTCGGCGAACCCAAGCGCCGTCCTGGCGGAATTTTGAAGGCACTCGATAAGGGCGTCGCGAGTCGGAGCGTCGGCCCCGGCGAACACGGCGGAGAAATCCTTTGGAGCGGAAAACGTCATGTCCAGGCCCATCACGTGGCCGTCGCCTGCGCCTTTGACGAGGGCCGCCCCCGTGACAGGGTGGAAGCCCTTGGCGAGGCGTTCGACTTGGTCGGCCTCGGCCAAGGAGTCGAGCCCAAGGAGGGCTGGTCCTTTGCACGCCCAAAACGGCGGCGGGCCAACGTCGGCGTCTCGCGGACGAGCATAGTCGTCGAAGTCGCCACGCTGACGGTTCGATGGCTCTCCAAGGTAGTGAATGTAGCCCTTGCCAACATTAGAGCTCGGTTGATTGGCCGACGCGTTGATCTTGGTGATCGAGAGCATCCTTCATCCTCCGCCAGACCTGTTCCTCCTCAGTGCTAGCGGAGGGGATTTGCGGAGGCCGATTGCGCTCCCGGATCGGCTGTCTGAGTCGGAATGCCGCGCGCGCGCCGCTGGGTGCGAGGCGGTGGGTGGGCTGTCTTGAAATCGCGTATGTCTCCGACAGCCATGATTTGAGCGGCCGTCCACGTGCGTTGTCGAAAGGCCATGCGGCAGATGGCCTCGCGGCGGATGGCCCAGAAGCGAACATTCGGGAGCCCAGCCGCGACCGCCATCGAACAGAGTTGGTTGCTCGCATACGTCTTGGACTTCCAGGCAGGGAACACCGCGTCGCTGCCCGGCTTGGAAAGAGTTGTCAGCTCCCGCAGGATCGACGCGGTGCACAGTGGGAGCGGAATACGGCGCCCCACCTCGCCCGCGAGGGTGGGCGGCACCTGCCAGTAACCGAGCTTGGGATGAAGGTCGCTCCACCGGGCTTCGACGAGCTCATGAAACTTGGCCGTAGTCTCCAACGCAAGCATGACAAGCAGCCGAAGTTGAGCCGCCGACTTGTAGCGGCTCGCTTCAATTGCCTTCAAGAGGCGGGCAAGATCCTCGTCCGACACGTGCCCGCCCGGCGGCTTCAACCTCTTCATGAACTCGGCTCGCCGCCGGGCCAACGCTGACGCCGCTATGCCGGCGTTGATGTCGGCGTATGCGAGTTCATTATGAGCGTGGATACTTTCCATATGGGAGTTCCTTGTGCAGCGGGCATGCTGTGCGTTGGCGCGGGAGTGGGCAAGTCCTTCGGAAAATTCCCCGACGCGAACTCATCGAACATCTTCTCCACCATGGCCCTCGCGGCGTTGGCGATGGAGGGTTGCCGGCGCATCAACTTCGCCGCCAGTTCGTCGCCGCGCAGATTGGTATAGCGGTCGAGCATCTCCCGACTTCGGTGGCCCACGATCCTCATGACTTCGTCGACCGTGAAATTCCGCTCGCGAAGAACAAACAGGCTGATGCCGTGGTGCCTCCAGTCGTGGAACCTCAGATCCTTTATTCCGCACTCCACCACGTAGTCATGGAAGGTTTTGGACACGTAGGCTGCGTCTTTGAAGCCATGGAACAGCCGGGCCTCGCCGGGCGACGCCAGGCGCTTCAAGAATTTGAGGACGCGAACGGCATCGACGTTCAATGGCACCACCCGGGCGCGGTTGCTCTTGTTGTGTTCCTTGGGGATCGTCCAGAACCAATACTCGCCCCTGTTGGTGAATTCGCCCCAACGCGCCTCCACCATTTCGCTTTGCCGAGCGCCGGTCTGTTTCGCGAACATCATCAACAGCCTCCAGAAATAGGACTGGATATCCGGGAGCGTTCTCATGAGCTGCCTCAACTGATGCTCCTCTGCTTGCTCAGGTCGGCGGTCTCGTTCATTCTCCCAATCTTCTGGAAACATCTCGCCGGTCGAAAATGGAAACATCGGTGCGACTACCAAGCCGAGCCTTCGGGCGCGCCATTTCATAGCCATCTTGATGATGGTCATCTGTTTGAGGATGCTCGAATACGAGTAGAAGGTATCGCGGTATGTCTTCGTCCTTCTCAACAAGGCGATGTAGTCCTCGATCCATGCTTCGTTGAGCTGGCTCAGCTTCACGTCGACAATCCCGCCTACGCGGGGAATCATTTTCATCATCACCGGAGTGATCTGCTTGTGCGCGTGCGTTGCTTTAACCCCGATGAACATTTGCAGGGTCGTCAAAAGCATCTCGTCTTTAAGCTCCCCGCTCGCTGGCAGAGACGATTGCGGATTTCGTCGCATTTCGCGTTCGGCTCTGGCATCTGCCTCTGCCTTGTCGGCCCATGCCTGGGCTTCCTCGCGTGTGTCGAAGATGTCGCGGACTATCGGCATTCCTGCGAGACGAACCTCCGCCTTGTATCGAACGACGCCGGTCCTTGTTGTTATCGGGTATACGCTTGCCATCTTCCTCTCCTCCATGTAGATTGATTTCTATTCAAGTGCTCGCCGATGGAGGCCTTGGACGACCTGCCGAAAAGGCGAAAAGCACACTTCAAAACCTGCAACTGCTTCGCACTACTGCTTCAACTTCACCTTCATTCACTGCCGAGACAAGGGTCCGTAGAGCTCGCTCTTCTAGTTCCCCCCAGGTCCACCAATTCCCCCCAGCTCCACCACAATTCCCCCCACCTCCACCAACATCGCTCTGCACCACTTAAACAGAGCAGAAAAGGCCCCGCAAGGGGCTTTTTTTGCGCGCAATTGGGCGAAGCGCGCCTTTCTGAGCTGGGTTTGAGGGTGGCAAAGGAGGCAAGGGGAATGCGGGGAGCAGCTGCGAAGCAGTGCCATCGCCGACGAACGGCAAGCCGAAATTCGTCAATAGTTGGTTCGTCTTCGCGCTCCGCAGGACGTCCCATCCGCGCCTGAAATGCTCACTGGCGAGCACTTGGTTGTGAGAACCAAGGAGGGAGCGATGGACCAATCAATCCAAGAGAAAGCCACCGGGATCCTCGTCGCCGGGCCGCAGGCTGCGCCATGTCAGGCGGATGCGAAGGCCGAACTGGCATCGCGATACGGGATCGCATCGGCATTCATGCGGGTCGATCAGATCGAGAAGATCTTGGGCATCACGGCTAACTCGATCCGCGCGCAGATGAGGGAAGGCAGGTTCCCCGTGGCGCACCGTCGCGTCGGCAACGTAGTCGTTGTCAAACTGGACGACTTCGCAGCCTGGTATAGCTCGCCTGGCGCCGCGAAGCGCGAGGAGGGCGTCCGTGCGCGGGCAGACTTTCCCGACGCGCCGCCGCCTCCCGCCGCAATGCCAATGGCGAGAGCGTCTTCACGCGCGACCATCCCGCCGCCGAATGAAACAGCCAAAGAGTGGGCTGATCGCATCAGGCTCAGCGCCCGGCTTGCGGTTGGACAGGGCCGCATCGTGGATACCGTCCATCGTGCGCAGTGAAAGATCTTCATCTCCAAGTCGCATGGGTTGAGCACTTTGGTGGTGGGGCAGCCATGTCCCGCCAACACAACATCAGGAGGCGCGATGAAGCACGCGACGACAGCTCAGATCCTCACCGCCTACAAAACGCTCAGCGACGAGCAGCTGCTGGTTCTTACCCTATTCGCCCACAAGCACATGGACCACACATCTTTCACCGAGCCGCTCGACCTGATTCATGAGGCGCTGCACCGCGCGCTCGATGGCCGCCGCAACTGGCCGCTGCACGTGGACTTCGGCTTGTTCATGGCGATGTGCATGCGAAGCATCGCCTATGCGGAGCGCAATCGCCAGGAGAACAAGCTGAGCTGCAAGATGTCGCTCGAGGACATGGACGCCTTCTCGCTCGACGCGCTGCCCAGCCGGCGCTCCGTCGAAGACGACTTGATCGAGGAAGAGGGCCTGGAGCTCGCTCGCTGGGCGGCGGCGGCCGCTCGCGACGAACTCAAAGGCGACGAGGACGCGACGAAAGTCCTCGCCGGCATGCTCGACGGGATGTCGCCCAAGCAGATGTGCGAGAGCTTCCCAATGAATCCCAAGATATTCGACGCCGCCAGGCACCGCGTCATGCGCAGGATCAAAGGCGCGATGGCGCTCCACTGAACCGTGTTCGGATCAACCACGAAGGAGAAGGCGCATGGCCAACAAGATCGAAGCGAAAGATCGCGAGTCGCTCACAGAACTTCACCGCCTCATGGGCATGTCGCCTGGCCAAGTGCGCCGCGAGCTCAAAGACCTGGGTTACGAGGTGGAGGCGGAACTCGAAGGGCTGCGCAGGCTCGGTCGCGTCATGGCGGCCACGCACGCGACGCAAATCGAGCGCGAGGAATCCCTCGCGGCCGACGCGAAGACGTTCCCAATTTATGCTGACGCGGTGGCGGCGGGGGAGCCCGCGTGGGCGGGAGGCAATGGGGCAAGCGGCGAGGCGTCGCTCTTGGACGTGCTCAACAGCAGCGATGCGGAGGACCTGCTGTGGGCGCGAGTCTCAGGTTGGTCGATGCGAGACGAGGGCATCAACGACGGCGACATGGTCCTGGTCAACGTCAAGCTGGAGGCCAAGGACGGCGATCTCGTGCTCGCGCATTTGGCGGGTCTGGGCCAAGTCGTGAAGAGGCTGCGCGTGCGAGACGGCTTCATCGCGTTGGAGTCGGCCAATCCCGAGTTCGAGCCCATCGTGGTGGACGATTCCGCGTCTATGCGCATCCACGGCGTGGTGGTTGGCCGCGCGGGCAAGCTGTAAATCGTTACGCCCCGATCCGCTGAACACTTGACGGCCTTCCGCATCGCTGGCGTCCCCTGGCGAGCGTCGACGCGTCATTCGCCTGCGGAGCGCGCGTTCATTTGCAAAGGTATTGACACGCGTTGAGTCCCTTGAGATGTTGATAGCCGATCAGCAATCGAATCACAGGATGCATGCATGCCAGGCGAAAAGACTTTTCCCTCCTACTGCCCCGACGACTGGGACGCCCTTGAAATCCTCCCGGACGCGGACGACCCCGTGCCGCCGGATGTAGCGGCGCCTCAGCTGGCCGTCCGCCTCGAGACAGTCCCGCTCACCCATGTCGCGCCGGCCACGCCGACGCAGGTGGAGCCGGCGACGCATACCGGCGACAGCGGCCCTTCGCCAACCGTTTCGCCCCCCGCTGCCGAGCCGTGGGACCCCTACTACTTCGAAGCCATCAAGAAAGGGCGGTTTCCTGCTCTTTTGACGCGGTCGTCGGTGTTCAAAGTGAATGGAGCCAGGACGAAGGCGAGCCGCTATGGCAAGGCGACATGCATGGGCCAATACGAGCTGTCCGTCAAAGGACCGTTCCTCTCCTTGCGCGACAAAAGCATTTGGGAGATCGCCATGGGTCTCGCTGCGGAGGAGGACGTCGACGGCGAAGAGTTCCCAGTGACCATGTCGACATTCGCCAAAAACATGGAGTTGGAAGACGACAGCGCGACGACGATGGGCAGCATTTTCGACGCCTTGGTTCGGCTGTCCTGCACGCAGATTGAATACGACGCGCAGTGGGGCATGAAGGGCGCGGGCAAATTGTTGGCTTCCGCCCGCATGGCGGATGGCAAATGCTTCATCTCGGTTGACGGGGGCTTGGCGCCGATGCTGACGCGGGACTACCGATTCGAGCTCCTTCCCACGCGGCGCAGGTCTATGGGCTCGGACCTGGCGCGCTGGCTCCACGACTTCATCGGCATCAACGATCAACATAATGACCCCTTCCATTTGGCATGGCTGCGCAAGCTTTCTGGCTCTTCCGCGACGCCCGCCAGGTTTTCGCAGCAGTTGATCACGGCGTTGGCTGAGCTGCGAGCTCTGGAAGTTATGGGCCCTTGCACGAAGCGCCTTGTCGTCGAATCTTTTGAAGTCTTCAAGGTAGGCCGAGACCCCGATAAATGGAAAGTCTCGATCATCAAAGGCGAGGACACGCGCCCATTCACCAAGCCGCCTTCGAACAAGTTGCCGGCGGTGAGCAAGAGGGAGCAACAGGAGCACAAGGCGGCCGTGCGGGGCAGAGTCGCGCTTTGAGCGTATCGCAACGTGAAGATGCGCAGTCCCGCGGCGCCTCGAAGCGCTCGCAACCTAAGGTGGCGCGCCTACGCAAAAAACTCGTAACCATTTGCGGTTCCGGGGTTGGACGTCTCGAAGCCAAAAAAATCGCCGGGGTCGGAAGGCTTCCAACCGTAGCCTTTAGTCGCGCTCCGGGGTTGAACGCTTCCGCTCCGGGGTTGGACGTCGCGAACCCCGAATTTTTCCGGGGTTGGAAGGTTCCAAAACCGGGGGCGGACGGCTCCAAACCTCTGCTCTATATAGACTTCATAGAAAGAAAATACATAGAAGCGGGAATGCAGCGCAGGGCGGTCGGCTGCGCCGCCCTGCGCCCGACCCTCCTTGGACAGCCCATGCGCCAAGCCGCCACGGGGCGCCTTGGAAATACGCGCGCCGCCGCTAGCGCGGTCGGCGCCACCCGTCCGAGACCGCGTCTCGCAAGCCCTAGTGGGTAAGCGAAAACGGAGGTGGCGATGGCTCATGGCACTGTGTATGAATCGCGGCAGGGGCCGCCTTTGGCGCCCTCCGTGCTGCGGACTGATCCGATTGGATGGTTGGCGGCCAGCCTTGTCGCGGGACTCGTGCTATTCGTCTTCACGCTAGCATTGCTGTGGCGGCCGCTACCAGGGCTGCCAGGCCCGCAAGGCGCTCTCTCCGAGCACTTCGCGATGTGGGCCAAGTTTGCCCTCAGGCTGATCGCGGGCTCGGTCTTCTCGACCGACGCGAAAACCTATGCGCTGTTCTGGGCCGGACTTCCCGATTCTGGAAAGGTTGCGATCCTTTGGCGCTGCGCGGTGGCGCTGATGTTCGCGCTCGCGCCTGCCGTCCTTCTTGCAAAGGGCTTTCTTCGGCCCAGAGATGGCTTGCTCCACATGCGTGGGTCGCGACGCTTTGAAGGGGCGGAGGCCGTCGCCATCTTGCGTTCCAGGCTGTCCAAGCGGGCGAAGCGCCGACCCGACCACGAAATCGCCCCAGGCGTGGCCTACCCTGGCGACATGTGGACCAGGCATGTGCTGGTGGTCGGAGGCGTGGGGTCGGGCAAGTCCACGGCGATCAAGCCACTGATCCAAAAGATCGTTTCCTCTGGCGAGCAGATGATCCTCTTCGATCCCAAGAGCGACTTCACCATGGCGTTCGCCAAGCCCGCCTTGGTTGCCCCATGGGACAAGCGCAGCCTGAGTTGGGACATCGCCCGCGACATGCGCAACCCGCTCGACATGCGACGCTTCGCCTCCGCCATGATCCGGGAGAGCCATGATCCGATGTGGTCGAACGCCTCGCGCCAGCTCTTGGTAGGGCTCATGATTTACCTCAAAGGCACGCGCGGGAGCGACTGGGGTTGGCGCGAGCTCGCGGAGCTGGTCGCGCTCCCGCAAGCGAGCCTGCTGCCCATCATGCGCACCTGGCATCCCGAGGCCGTGCGCGCGGTGGAGAAGGCGTCGGTCACCACCATCGGCATCTTGATCAACCTGTCGTCGTTCTGCTCGTCGATCTTCGACCTAGCCGAGGCGTGGGGCGACGCTCCGCCAGATCGGCGCGTGAGCTTCGTGGACTGGACGCAGGGCCGATCCAAGCACCGCCAGATCATCTTGCAGGGCCATGGTGCTTACAGCGAGCTCACCAAGGGCTATGTCGAGGGGATCGTCGGGGTGATATCGGCGATGGTGAACAGCGTCGAGATGCAGGACGACGCGAAGCGCAAGATCTGGTTCATCGCCGACGAGTTCGGGCAAATGGGAAAGATCCCGGTGCGGCCCCTGTTTGAGGTGGGCCGCTCGCGCGGCGTGCGGTGCGTGGTCGCATGCCAGGACTTCGCGCAGCTTGAGGAGATCTACGGCGCGCCCATGGTCAAGGCCATCGTCGCCATGTCCGGCACGCTCCTGGTCGGCCAGATGATGCAGGGCGAGACCGCCGAGCAGCTCTGCAAGGCCTTTGGCACGCGCGAAGTCGAGCGGGCGAACGTGTCGTCGTCTTCTGGCGGCGCAGGATCGGGCCGATCACACACTTTGTCGTTCAACCGCGACGAGGTGCCGCTCTACAAGCCATCGGAGCTCTCGTCCAGGCTGGGACTGACCCATGACGCCACGGGCGTGAGGCTGGTCCTCTTCACTGGCGGCGACGCGTTCGAGCTGACTTGGCCACTGTTTCCCGAGCGCCGGGTTCGCGCCGCGCACAGGCCGGCGCAGTGGACGTTAGGTCCGCGACTTCCCGAGGATGCGACCTCTCCGCCTCCGCTGGCGGATGACGCTCGCGCGGCGATCGAGGAGATGCGGGCGAATCTCGCGGACGAGCTGAAGCGACCAGAGGCGTTGGGAACCAGCCCACTGTTCGATGCCAAGGCGCCTGAGACGGGAGCCGATGTCTCGGTCGTGGTGGCATTCGATGGCCTCGACGGAGAGCCAGTGGAAACTCACGGGGCGGAGTCTGGGCCGATAGAAGACGCGGCGCTGGGCTTGGCGGCCGGCTCGGTTGCCGGTGGAGCCGGGGAGGCCGTCGCGCACCTCGCTTCCGCGATTGAGTCGGCCAGCGTCTCGGCGCCCGGACCGCGCCAAGTGGTGGCGACGGAGCTTCGCGCGCCCAAGGAGCGTGGATGACTCCCCGCGTGCTTCGGGGGATGTTCACGCGCGCGAGCAAGGCGACGTCCCTCTCTGGAGACTGGGCGCGCTCAAAGAAGGTGTTCACGGCGGAAGTGGACGGCGTCGCGTGCTCGTTCCGGTTCACCTTCGACCTCATCATCGTCGCGGCTGGCGAGCAGCGGCAGGTCAAGGGGGACTGCACCGCGCAGTGCCTGGCGGTGGATGGCCGGCCCATGCCCTCGTGCATTGGCTGGATCCACTTTGTGGGCAGAGACGACGCGTTCGAAGACCCGTCTCCCCTGTTCCAGCTCGCCTTCTCGGAGTCCACTGCGCGGCTTAGGCGCCTTCCCGCGTTTGTGGCCGCGGTGGAGCAAAGCGTGCTTGGGCAGTGCGCACCGCATCCGGTGGGGCACACGCCCATGAAGCCTCGAAGGCTTTAAGCCGGCCTCCGCCCGTCGCCGGCGGGACTGGCGGCGTCTCGCCTGGCTTGGCGCAAGCACTTGGGGTGAAGGGGCAGCTTGCCTCGCGATCACAGGAGGTGGCATGGCACAGAGGCAAGACAAGGCGAGAACCATTGAGACGAACTCGTCCGGCGCGACGCGCCCACCGCCCGGCGCCATCCCGGCGGATGCGGGGCTGCAGGGCGGCGGCGAAACTCAGGACTCATCACTCGACGACGACGAGATCGAGCTCATTGGAGAGCTTGGGAACGAGCTCGATGACCTGGGAGATGGGCCGAGCGCCAGGAGCACCCTCGCGCCCCCCGCAGTGGGGACCGCCCTGTTTCGAGGCCCGGTCGTGGCCTGGTTGGGGTCCAGGGCGCGAAGAGCGGCCGACTTTTTGGCCGCGCGGGAGCGGCCATGCGACCCTTGGGACACCAAGCGCCGCGTCCCCGACGCCGTCTGGATCAAGCTCTTCGAAGACGAAATAGGGGCCTTCTCCAAGCCCATCCCGGTTCTGGATACGGGCGCGCTCTCGGCGTCGCCGAAAGCGCCAGGGTCCGCGGCCAAGCCTGCTGACTTCGCCGCTGCGAAGACCGCCCGGGTGGCGGACTTCGCGGGAAGGGCGCGAATCGCTGTGCTCAGCGAATCGCCCGAGCCCGCCCCGCCAAGGCCGGGCCGGAAGCTCGCCTGACCCATCGACCCACATCCCGAGGAGCCCAACATGGAGCGACGCGCCGAGCACAACGCAGGACCGGGGCAACAGGCCAGCCAGCCACGCGGGGAGGAGCCACGCTTCGACGTGAAGTCGCATGTCGCCCAAGCGCTGATCGACGCCATGGAGAAGGGCGAGACGCCGTGGCAAAAGCCGTGGAGCTCGGCGTCGCTTCGGCCAACCAACCCAACTTCTCAGAGGGGCTACCGGGGCGTCAATCGAATACTGCTTTCCCTCGCCCGGTCCAGCGACGGTGCTCTTTTCGGGGACAACAGGTGGGTCACGTATCAACAGGCCCAGTCCAAGGGATGGCAGGTGCGAGGTGGCGAGAAGGGGACCATGATCGTCAAGGTCGTGGAGGTGGACCGTGACCGGAGCCAACCGGGTAACGGTGCGGCCGGCGTCCAAGCCGCGGAGCAGGGCGGCGCGGCGGACGAGAAGCAGCGCAAGGCCATCGTGCTCCGCCGCTACTTCGTTTTCAACGCCGAGCAGGTCGACGGCGTGCCACCGATGGAGGCGTCAAACGACCTGGACTTCGACCCTGTCGAGAAAGCCGAGCAGATCATGTCGGCCTTGAAAGAGAAGACGGGCCTGCTGGTGGTGCACGGTGGTGCTGTCGCCTGCTATCGCCCCGAGCTCGACGAGATCCGCCTGCCGACCAAGAAAAAATTCCACAGCGTCTACGACTACTACGCCACGGCTCTTCACGAGGCCGCCCACAGCACGTTGCACGCGAAGCGGCTGGACCGCAAAGAGGCCTTGGGTAAGAAGTGGGGCGACGAAGCCTACGCGGTCGAAGAGCTGCGCGCCGAGATCACAAGCGCGGTGCTTGCGGCCGAGACAGGAATCACGATGAGCGAGCCCGAGCACGTCAAGCACATGAAAAATCACGTCGGCTATCTGCAAAGCTGGATCAAGGCGGTGCGCAGTGACCCGCTCGCGATCTTCACCGCTGCGCGAGACGCCGAGCGCATGACTGACTACCTGCTCCACCTGGCTCATGAACGAACAGCCATGGAGCCGCACAAGGAGTGGCTAGCCGAATACGACGCAACTCCCCACCATTGAGTTGAGAATGTTTTGCGACTGCAGTGGCATAGCGGAAAATTAAGCGTTGATGAAAGCAACTATTTCCGTGCGACTGCGAGTGCCTTACTTCGTTGGTCCGTTTTTACGCGCCAATTTTCCAATGCATCGATGTCCGTAAGCAGTTCATCGGGATGAGGCCTGGGCAGATGGGCCGCTCGCGCCGGGTCGTGGCCGGAAAACTTGGAGCTCTTCGTCATGCCTGCATCGATGGCCTTGTAATCGTCATCGTCTACTGTCACACCCTTCAGCGCCTGCGTCGAAACACCTTCTCGGAACCGAACCACCACGTTCTGGAACAAGACTTCTTCGACGCCGCGTTCCCATCCCTCTCGCAGGTGGGAATAGGCGTCGCGCGTCGCCAAGGTGGCTAACTCTTCCTCGCCCGCCTTGTGCAGAGCGGCCACCCGCTGGTGCTTGTCGCGCAAAGCTTTGACTCGCTTAGAAGTGGCCAGCGTGTCGAATGGCAGGCGATCAGTTTGGACTCCAAAGCCTTGGGCAGTGCGATGAATGCATTGAGTCGTGGGTTCGACGCCAGCTCCCTCAGCCTCTTGTTGAAGGATGCAAAGGAAGTAAATGTCATGAGTGAACACGATCACTTGCCGGGTCTTGGCTTCCTCGGCCAAACGCCGCGCCACCTCCCAACGCCGGCGATGGTCCAGGGACGACACGGGGTCGTCAAAGACAATGCCTCCCCGGCCTTTGCCCAATCGAACCTCGGCCAGAAATGACGCGATAGCAATGGCGCGCTGCTCGCCTTCACTGAGGATCGCCGAGGGCGCCCCTCCACCAGGTAGCTGCAAAGCCAGTTTGAAGGTTGTCCTCCCCCCAGGCGATTCAGGCTTCATGACGATTTGGAGCTCATGCACGTTGAGGTTCTTGAGCTCCGTGTTCAGCGCGTCGGCGACCTCCTGCGTCGCCATAGTCGTGGACAGCGTCGTGGACTGACGCGAGATGGCCGTGGTGCCTGTGTCCTCCTCGCATTTGCGATGCTTGTCGATCAGAACGAATTTCGCGACGCAATCCAGGGCGTGGGCTTTCAACTCCGAGAGTCGTTCGCGCGCCGTCAGCTCAGCAAGCTCAACGGCGAGAGTCGCGCGCGCCTTCTGGTCGGAAGCCTCTTCAAGGGCCTTGGCTTCCGTGGCAAGCTTGCCGGCGATCGCAGAGAGAACCGGGCTGGGGTCCTTAGGAAGGGCTGGGATCGTGTCCCACGATCCGCCGCCCGCGGCAGCCACCGCAGCAGCTTGGCGCTTGATAAGGACATCAGCCATCGCCTCGCAGGCGGCGCCAAGATCAGCGGCGGCGGCCTCCAACTGCTTGGGGATCGTGCCGATCAGACCTAGATCCATCGAGGCGTCTCGCAGCGCCTCGAAAGCCGCGGCTGCGGACTGGCGTGCCGCTTTGAATGCTTTGGCCGCTTCTTGCTGGATGAGGGCGTCGAAGGCGGCCAGCCGTGCGGAACCCTGATCGCCAAGCGGATTCTGGCAAAGCGGGCATTGTTCGCCAGGCGGGAGCGCCTGCAGGGTATGGCCAGGATGAGACTCCGCAACAAACGCGCGAGCCTTCTCAAAAAGCTCCTTCCATAGTTCTCCACCGGTTCCTGGCAGCATTCCGGGGGTCTTCGCAAAGCTGTCCGCCGCTTGGCGCGCGACTTCCTTGGCGGCGTTGGATTTTTCCACCAAGGCCTTCAGCATAGCCAAGGCGTCCGCGGACACCGCGGCTGAGGCCTTGGCGATGCGGTCGGCAACGCCGGAGAAAAGTCCCGCTCGCGTGCGCAGGTCTTGGGCCTTTTGCCTTGGGTCGGCCTCGGCGAGCGTCTTTTCCAAGACTTCCTTGCGCGAGACCTCGTCCTGCGAGAGCGTGCCGAGAGCCTCAATGTCCTCGGGCTTGGTCTGCGACGACAGCTTGGACACGAGCGTGCCGACCTTGGTAGGCGTCTTGGCCAACGCAGCAAAAAGCTCAATGTTGGGCGCCAGAGCGGTTCGCTCCTTGACCGACATTGCCCTCAAGCCGTTGCAAAGCTTGACTAGGCCTTCAAGAATGTCGAGGCCGTAGGGGGCATATGCGAAGTCGCCCTGGTTGTCCACGTAGGCGCGCGCGCAGTGAGCGTCGAAGATGGCGATGTCGCTAAGCTCTGCCGGCCCGCCTTTGTCCGCAGCCCAGGTGCCCTCAACAA